>JAZQYT010000114.1:0-11729 GCA_045633665.1 Eubacteriales bacterium
CCAACCGAGCAGCGCCATACCTATTACGCCGATCCGAGTTACTATATTCAAAGCATGGCCACGGATGCAAAGCATCTTGCAAGCGGACTTGCGTATTTGTCGGATCCGGGTGCAGCGCATCCCGTGCTGCAGCCCGACGCACCCGTATACGTGTACACCTATCTTGCCGCCCTTGATACGGAGGATGCAGAGGATAAAAGCTTCGAGGTCAGCGGCAGCGTCAAGGCTGATTCCGATACTTGTGCCGTGCTGACTGCCGGCCTTTCGGTCACAGGAATGCAGGGGGACACGGCAACCCTATATCGCCACGTTTACATGAGCGATGAGCTTACGGTTTGCTCGGTCGGAGCGGACGTGGGCGAGATCGATTGGCTGGCAAGTGACTACAAGGGAGATCAGATTGAGGCCGGTGTGACGCTGACCTCGCGCCAAAGCATGACACTTTATGAGTACGTCATGCAGGGGTATGATCCGAAATGCGGTGCGTCCGAGCAGGATTATTTCCTTGCCGTTGTGGCGTATGCGGACCTTTGCAGAACGCAGGACTCAGCCGTCACCCGCTTTGGAGATGCGATGGCCCTTGAACCTTACAATCTCATTCCCTGGCAGCTCTTTGACGTGACGCTTGCTCCGGGTGAACGCGTGAGTGTGACTGTGACTGCGCCTATCTATCCGTACATTCACGATCATTATAATCCGTCCGTCTATACCTACGCCTTTGCCATGACGCAGGACGATGCCTGGAGCGCATGCGGCACGACGCGTGTCCGCGTGAACACGGATCTGCTGCTTTGCCATCGCGAAAGAATGTTCCCCAAAATAGACGCATACGCCGAAGCAGAGGATGGATATACCTGGGAAGGGCAGGGGGATTTTGACTATTTTGTCTTTTCGATCTGCGAGAGCGAAAAACCGCGAGACACATCGCTCCCCTTTGTCCTGCTGGCCGGGCTGTTCATGATCGCGCTGCTGTTTGCGATTTTCGTACTGCCCGTGTTGGTTGTGATCGTAGCGATCGTGCTGATCGTGCGTGCCATCAAAAAGCGCAAAAAGAAAAAGGCGTCCCTGCAAAGCCCAGCGGCAAAACAACCGAAAGAGGAGGATGGCCATGATGCGTAAACAAATCAAAGCAGCCTTCACGGCAACGCTTGCCGTACTTCTGTGCATCCTTGCCGTCCTGCCCGCGTCCGCCAATTCCGCAGAGTCTTATTGGGAGGGTGTGAGTGCATCGGGCGTGCTGACCACGGACGGAGAATGCCCTTTGGTGGTCGAGCATGAAACGCTGACCTTTGATATTGCGGCTTTTCCAAGCCCTTACGGCAGCACCGAGGAATACGACGCGAGCGTGACTGCACAATATACCTTTTTTAATCCGAGTGATATGACGGTCACGGCAAATCTGCTTTTCCCGTTTGGGATTAATCCTTATTACACAAGGCGCTACGATCCCGAAACGGGGGAATACGCAACCCCCGATCACACCGAAAAATACGGTGCGCAGGTGGGCGGTGAGGCTGTGCAAACAGGCGTGCGACACAGCTATTGGGACGGCTCGCTCTACGATTTCGATCCTGCAGAGGAAATGGCAAAACTGTATGACGATTACCGTACCGATACCTTATTGACCTACGATCTGCCCGTGCATATTTATACCTATCGTATCAGCGATGTGGATCGCCAGACCTACCGTTCTGCGCGCGCGGCAACGTATTTTGACGGTGCTTTGGAAAAAACGCGCTTTATGTTTGAAAATTTAAGCGGTTACAGATCGGACGAAAACGGCAATGCCGGTTGGGCTGCCGTGCATACTTCCGATTCCGAGATCACGGTGTACGTGTTGGGCGAGGACGTTGGCGAACTGAAGTGGACGTTTTTTGAGAACGGCTCTCTGGAAACAAAGATCGAGGGGACGATGACGGCAGTTGGGCGCACAAGCACCACCTTTGGTGCGCTTGCCATGCAATCCTACGATCCCGCATCGGGTGTAGCGGCGCACGATTGGTTCAATGCAGCTGTGGCGCAGCTGGAGCAGTCGGATAAGCCGATCGGTTTGTATGGCGGTGTCGTGAACGACTGGGATATTTCCGGGAATCTTTTGCAATGGTATGAGTATCAGATCACGCTCGCACCGGGCGAGCGGCTGACCAATACGGTCACAGCACCGCTGTATCCCAACATTAACGGAGGTTTTGAGCCGCACGTTTATTCGTACGAGTATTTTCTGTCGCCCGCCTCGCTCTGGAAGGAGTTCGGCACGCTGGATATCTATATCAACACGCCACACGTCATGGTCAAGGAGAAAAAGGGCGAGTTCAGCATTGCACCAAAGGAGTGGACAAAGACAGATGTGGGCTACGAGCTGCACCTGGACGGCTTGCCCGAGCAGGATCTGGTCTTTACGCTTTGCACGGTGGAGAATCCCAAAATAGAGTATTCGCTTTTTTGGCTGCTGTTTTGGGTGATCCTTTTTGGGGCTCCGATCGTACTGATCGCCTTGCTTGTTGTATGTATCGTGTTGATCGTACGTGCTGCTCGGAAACGAAAAAAAGCGAAAAATATTCCCGAAAAGTGAAACAAAAACCAAAAAATGTTGTCTTTATAGATAGAAGCCACGCAAAGTGGCAAACGGATCGGAGGATACGTCTGTGAAGCAGCATCAAAAAATAATCGGATATATGACGGCAGGCACCATGGCAATTTTGCTTTGCGTTATTGCCGTCATACCTGTTTTTTCCATGGGATTTAGCGCAGTTTCGGGAGCGCTTGCCTACGGTGCGGCGCCGCTGCGCGCGGGCAGTCAGATAGAGGTAGAGTTCTTGCGCGTGGACGTGGACGTTCCCAAAGCCCCCGAGAATCTTTACGAAAATGAGCAGGGGATCTGGGAGAATTACACGGTCGTGACCTCGCGCTATTCGCTTTACAATGCAAGCGAGCGCAGCGTGACCGAGGTCATGGCTGTTCCGTTCGGGGCGCTGCCGGATTATACTTACGACGAGGATGATTCAAGCCCCGTTTTACCGAAGCAGGGCGCGTATGAGATCACCTTCAAGGGGCAGAGCATTACGCCCGTCGTGCGCCACTCGCTTGCACGGCAATCGCAAAGGAACGATCAGTATCGCGTGATGAACGACAGCGCATGGCACGAGGTACAGCCCCTCAATGATTCCAAATTGACTGATCAGATCTATTATCCCGAGCAAACGGTGAGCGTGTATACCTATCGCGTCAGCAATCCCCTGGGGGTGGACGGTCAGGATTTCAAGCTTGTTTCAAAAAGCTTTGGCGCAATCAACACAACGGCCACCCGCCTGTATACGGATCAAGGCGGTGAATCCGAGAGCAGGCTGCTTAGCAATGCCGACGAGGACGGAGAGGATTTTTGTGTGTACGTGATCGGGCAGGACGTCGGGGAGCTGCAATGGAAGGCCGTGTCGTGGGGGGACGAATATTCGTTCGACAGCGTGACGGTTTCGTTGCAAGGAAAAAAAGAAACCACGTTCGCCTCTCTTGCCATGGAATATTACACGCCCGATTGCGGGGCGAGCGAGGTGGATTGGTATAACGCCGTGTACGCCGCCTTTGTAAACGGGTATGCAGGGAACGGTGTGGTGGATATGATGTTCCCCCCCTCGCACGATATTTCCGATTATCTGCAGGGCTGGCAGCTCTTCGAGATCACGCTGGAGCCTTACGAGCATGCCGAGCTGATCACAAAAACGCCCGCCTTTCCCGATATCCTGAACTGGACCGAGCCTTACATGTACGAATTCGGCTACGATCTTTTGGGGCTTTCGCGATTCAAAGACGTGAAAAAAGTGGAGTTCTTTGTCAACACACCATGCTATACCCTGGAAAACAGCAGCTATTACCACGTATATCAAGTGCCTGTGGGTGAAAAATCGCTGACGTTGGATAAGATCGAGTGCGACGTGATCGTATGCACGCTCTGCGCAGAGCAAGAGCCTGCCAACGTGCTTGCGGGCATGGTGTACGGGGCGCTTGGAGCGGTGCTGCTTGTCGTTCTTGCGGTGGCAGCGCTTTGCAGCGTTGTGGTCGTCGGTGTGATCCTGATCGTATTTTTCGTGCTGAAAAAGGTCAAGGGCAAAAGAATGAAAGGAGAGGACGGTAAGTCTTCCGATATGACTTGACAATTTGCGCACAAGGTGGTACAATATAGATATCAATATGCTAAAGGAAGGACTTTTTTCATGAAAATCAAGCTTTTTTGCGCATTCTTGTGTGCTTTGATGCTGCTTGCAGCGCTTGCAGGCTGTGTCGATAAGCCCGATCAGGGAGAAACTCCGGATGAATCGGGTGGCGTTACGGAAGAGCAGACATATTGGATGAACCCCGAGCTGGATCCCGGCAAAATGAGCGCAAAATTAGAGGGGCAGGAGATCAATATCCTGTCATATAACAAATATGATATCAGCCCCGAGGAGAATTCCTCCGATCCGCTGGAGGATGCCGTTTACAGAAGAGACGACAGACTCAAGGCAGAACTGGGCATTGAGTTCAATAACCAGTATCAGTCTGATTTCACCATCATTGCCACCAATGTCAAAAACGACGTTTCGGCAGGCACGGGCGAGTATCACATTGTATATCAGCATATGATCGAGGCTGCGCGCAGCTTGGCTCCCGGTAACTATCTGTACAATCTGACAGAGCTTGATCACGTGAATTTTGATAACATATGGTGGGATCAGGATTGCAAGAAGGGCTTTGTCATCGGTGACAGTATGATGATGGTGTGCGGCGACCTCTTGCCCTCTTCCATGCTGATTACGGCTTCGGTGCTGTTCAACAAGAATCTGTTTGAGCGTAACAGCTGGGAGTATCCTTACGATGATGCAAGACAGGGAACGTGGACCTTGGACGACATGCTGGAAATGACCAAGGATCAGACCAAGGATCTCAACGGCGACGGCAAGGTCTTTTATGCGGACGATTTCTTCGGTGTTACCGCATGGGCAGCAGACGCGGACTTCAATCTGTTCTTCGGCTCGGGCGCTACCATGTTCTCTTACGACGAGGATCACC
Source organism: Eubacteriales bacterium (assembly GCA_045633665.1). Taxonomy (GTDB): domain Bacteria; phylum Bacillota; class Clostridia; order Oscillospirales; family CAG-272; genus SVQP01. The sequence goes on from JAZQYT010000114.1 coordinate 5,044, forward strand.
TGCCCGTATACAGTGCAGATACCGACAGATTGCAGACGATTTATGAGAAGATCTTTGCGCTGCTGATCACGCAGAATGCTTTCCACGTGACCTGGGCGCAGTACAATGCGGATAACGGCATGTACAACAGAACCATCGACGTGTTCAGAGACGGCAGAGCGCTGTTCTTCCCGACCTATCTGTCCACCACCACCTCCTTGCGCGATATGGTAGACGACTACGGTATCCTGCCCAACCCCAAGTATGACGAAAAGCAGGAGGATTACCTCGGCTTTGTCAATGGCAGCGCAAGCATGGCGTGCGTACCCACCAGCCTGGACGACGACAATCTGGAGATCGCGGGCTTTATGCTGGAGGCCCTGGCCTCCTCGTCCTATTACATGACTACGGAAACCCTTTACGAGGTGGTTGCCAAGTCCAAGAACGCGCGTGATCCCGAATCTGCCGAAATGGTGGATATCATCATCCGTCACAAGGTGTTTGACTTCGGTTATGCGCACTTCTCCGGCCAGAATTATCCCTGCTTCAATATCGCTCAGACCGGACTTGAGACCAACAAGTCCTCGATCGTCAGTGATATTACGAATGCTGAGAGAAGAACCAAAACCCAGCTCAAAAAGATCCTCAGAGCCTACGGCTACGACTGATAAGTTACCAATAAAGATGGAAAGAAGCCTGCGCTGCGGCGCAGGCTTCTTCTTTGTCAATATGCACAAAAAAGAAAGATAAAAATTTTCTTGACAAGAGATGGTTGTTGTGGTAAAATATATCCGTATACCTATGAAAAAAACTATGAAAGAAGGAAACACGTATGTACAAAAAGCTTTTAGCTATGCTTTTGTGCGGCATCATGCTGGTCAGCGTATTCGTTGGTTGTGCAGAAAACGGCAACGAAGATGACACCACCGGCTCCTCCGCAGAGGAAGAGTCCCTGTGGATCAGCGCAGACCTTGAGCCCAATGAGGACCTGAAGGGCAAGGAGATCAATATCCTTGCAATGAGTGAAACCGATATGGGCGCTGAAGAGCCGGACAAATCCGACCCTCTGGAGGATGCTGTTTACAGAAGAAACGACAAGATCCAGAACTTCTACGGCATAACCCTCAACGATCTCGTTGAGACTGACTACCTTGCCCTTAGCCAGAAGGTCAAGAATGACGTAAGCTCGGGTAGTGGTGAGTATCACATCGTTTACCAGCACATGGTAGATGCTGCGACCAACCTTGGTACGGGTGGCAACCTGTACAACCTGACCGAGCTTGATTACGTCAACTTTGATAACCCCTGGTGGGACCAGGACTGCAAGAACGGCTTTATGTTCGGTGACAACATGTTCGTAGTCTGCGGCGACCTGCTGCCCTCCTCCATGATGATCACCGCTGCAGTGATGTTCAACAAGACGCAGTTTGACCAGAAGGGCCTGGAGTATCCTTACGACGATGCAAGAGATGGCACCTGGACCATTGACGACATGCTGCTGATGACCAAGGATCAGACCGGTGACCTCAACGGTGACGGTAAGGTTTCTTATCAGGACGACTTCTACGGCCTTGTCGGTTGGTCTTTGGACTGTGACTATAACTTCTGGTTCGGTGCCGGCTGCACCATGTTCACCTTTGACGAGGATCACCTGCCCGTTTACGAGCCCAACACCGACAGACTGCAGACTGTCTACGACAAGATCTATGAGCTGATCGTTACCCAGCAGTCCTTCCACGTAACCGTTCAGGAATACCTTGCAAACAACGCTATGCATGCTGAGCCTGCCAACGTATTCAAGGCGGGCAGAGCACTGTTCTTTGCAGGTTACCTGTCCGCAGGTACGGGCCTTCGTGAGATGGAAGACGAATTCGGTATTATGCCTCAGCCCAAGTACGATGAAAAGCAGGCAGAGTACTTGAGTTTTGTTAACGGTGCTGCTTCTACTGCATGCGTACCCAAGAGCCTTGGCGAAGAAGCTCTGGCTGACGCCGGCTACATGCTGGAGGTTCTCGCTTCCACCTCTTACTACATGGTTACGGATACTTTGTACGATAAGGTTGCAAAGTCCAAGAACGCACGTGACCCCGAGTCCGCTGAAATGGTTGACGTCATCATTCGTCACAGAGTATTCGATTTCGGTTACACTCACTTCCACAATGAAAGCCTGCCTTGCGCAAGCATCGTCCAGACCTCGCTGAACAACAAGAGCCCCTCTATCATTAAGGATATCACCAAGAGTGAAAACAAGACCAAGAAGGCGCTCAAGAAGGTTTACGACGCTTACGGCTACGATTATTAATTGATTCACATAAAAAGGCCGCCCGACCGGGGCGGCCTTTGCTTTGAAAAGAGGTTATTTATGCAAACGACCATTGCCATCAAGGGCTTGCAGCGCCCCTATAAGCTGTACCACGTCACCGATCTGCACCTGACTAAGATCGGTGCGGACGAGCCCGCATACCGCCATGAGGAGGCGGCTTTGCGCGCAAAATGCATTTTTGAGAGCGACGGCACGCCCGTGTCAAAGCGGCTGGAGGACTACTACAGCGAAGCGCGCGACTGGAGCGCGGATCTTATGCTGATGACGGGGGATATGACCGATACGCCCAGCGTGCCAAACGTGCAGGAGCTTTACAGGCAGGTTGGCGCAGGCGGAGTCAAAACCTTTTTCGTCATCGGAAATCATGATTGGTCGTATTCGGACGATTACCATACCGTAGGAGCAAGAGCGCAGCATTATCAAAAGTTCGCGCCCTTGTCGGACGGTGCGGTGGCAAGGCATTATCTGGAGTATCCCGATCTGATCATCGCGGGCATTGACGACGGGCTTGAGTGCGTGCAGCCCGAGGACATTGCGTTTTTGCAAATGCTGAAAGAGAAGGAAAAGCCCATTTTGCTTTGCCTGCATATCCCGATCAACTGCGCCTCTCTGCACGACGACACGGTGCGCGATTGGCGGCGCAATATTAACATAGGCCCGGGGGCGATCTGTAAAAACGAGGCGACCGAGCAGTTTTGCGCGTACGTGCGCGATCCAAAGTCACGCATTGCGGCCGTGATCGCAGGGCATTTGCATTTTTCGCACGAGGACGTGCTTGCTCCGGGGCTTGTGCAGTATATCACGGGCGGCGCGTATCTTGGCATTTCGCGAAGGATCACGCTGGTGCCGAGCGAAAAATAATAATTTTACTGTTTGATATGACTTTTTGCGCGATATTTTCGTCTATATAGGTGAAATGAAAAAATGATCGCAAGGAGGTCTGAAAATGAAAAAAAGAATTGCTGTCATACTGACGTGTATTTTGCTGATCTTTGCGTTTTGCGCGTGTGATACGAACAGCGGACTTGTTGGGGAAGTGATCGGCAGCCAGGGTGTGGATACGGATACCGCGCCCGAAACCGAAACTGCGTTTGCCGAGATCGAGATCACAGCTCCCATGCATGAAATTCCTGCCGTACCCGAGGGCGTGGTGCAGGATTCCTCGTGGAGGATCGCTTTGTACGTAGCCACCGAGGATGTCAAGGATCTTGACTGCAGCGAGGTGCAGAGCGTGCAGAATGCGTATTTTGCGTATCTGGAGAGCGTGAGCGCACATATGGGCAAGAAAGTAAACAGGATCGAGACCACGGGCAAAAAGGCAATCAAGGACGCGGCGTTGGCGCTGGCATCCGGCTCGGATGAGGATATGATCTGTATCATCCCCTTGGCCTATGCGGGCGATGTGTATACGTCGGGAGATTTTTATGATGTCTGCGATCTGCCGCACCTGCAGCTTGATCGGTCGTACTGGAACGCGGAATTCCAAAAGGAAATGCAGGTAGGCGGTGCTTTGTACGCGCTTTGCGGTGCGCTGACACCGGATACCGCTGCCAACGTGCAGTGTTATGCGTTCAATCAAAGCAAGGCGCAGGAAATGGGACTTGACCTGTACGCCATGGTGGACACGGGCGACTGGACGTTTGCTGCGCTGAACACGGTGGCAAAAGCATATGAGGACGTCAACAAAAACGGTTTTGCAGATCAGGAAGATACGTTTGGCGTGGTATATAATGCCAACTTCCGCGCCTCGCACCTGTTCTACGGCAGCGGCATGAAGGCCTATGCGGACGGCATGGTCAACCCCGATTTTTCGGATGAAGTCTGCTCGGCCGCTCTGTCGGAGCTGACCGATTGGTTTGCGGGCGCACCCGAATTGCCCGATGCAGCTGCCGCGTTTGTCAAAGGGAATGCAACCATGTATGCAACCACGCTGGCCGATGCTGCGGGCGCGCTGTTTACCGACGCGCAGGGCAACAAAACAGGCATCGTGCCTTGTCCCAAATATGCAAAGGAGGCAGCGTCCTACGCAAGCCCGGTCAGCGTAACTGCCGCTATGGTTGCGGTGGGAGAAAGCACCAATGCAGAGCTGGCAGGCTATTGTCTGGAGCTGATGGCCATCATGGCGGACATGCAGCTGACTCCCGCGATGCAGGATTGCCTGTATAACAAGCTGCCGGACAATGCGCAGTGCAGGAAAATGATTGATCTGCTTTGCAAGAGTGCGACATTTGATCTGGATGATGCGTTTATGTATTTTCAGAACGTAAATCCCATAGGACAGGCGGTTATGCAGCATACCACCGAGGTCAATTTTGCAGCTCGCAAGAACAATACGCAAAAGCAGCTGGACAGATTTTACAATATGATCGAGAGCGCAAATAAGGATCGCTGATCGAAAAATAAAAGAGTTCCGCAGAATTTTCGGATTTTGCGGAACTTTTTTGCATTTTTGCCGTCTATATAGATAGAGGACAAAAAACTGTTTACAAAGCAATATTTGTATGCTATAATGAGCACAGAAAAGCCCGAAAGGAGACGTTTTCATGAAAAAGAGAATTGCGGTCGCACTTTTGTGCCTTGCTTTGGTGGGCGCTATGACGGCGTGTAACCTGGCCGATTTTGAATTTGGCGGACTTGTGGGGGAGCTGCTTGGGAACGGTGAATTGCCCGGGCAGGAAGTCTTTCCGCAGACCGTAAAGCCTACACCGGACGGTGAAGGCGCGGACGTGACCATGGGGCCGGGGGAGGAGCTGTACGGATTCCCCGAGATATTGGAGCTGCAGGGGGATATTGTGATCTGCGAATCGGAAGAGACGCTGCTTTTGTCCGATGCGGTAAGCCCCGAGATGCTCAGCGAGGCCGTGGTGGGCTTGGAGAAGCAGTTTGCGGAGCTGTATGGTTATCCCGTTTATCATAAGATCATGCCAACCGAGCTTGCGCTGGAGCTTGCTTTGAGCGAAACCATGGCAGGCACGGGTATGCCCGTTTTGTGCTATCTGCCGCTGTGTGCAGCAGGCGAGGTGGCTACGTCGGGCAGCTTTCACAGCAACCTGTCCCTTACCGGCTTTGAGCTGGATAACGGCTGCTGGTTTGAGGGGCTGAATGCCGATTTGCAGCTTGCCGACGGCACGCAGTATTCCTTTGCGGGATACCTGACGCCCTACGCGCAGCTTGACGTGGATTGCCTTGTCTACAACGACCTGAAAATGCAGGATATTTCGGTTGATATGCAGGGGACGGTACGCGACGGCCTGTGGACCATGGATGCTTTCTACAGTCTGTGTGCAGAAAATATGGCTGACTTGAACGGTGACGGACAGTTTGGCGAGGACGATTTTTACGGTGCGGTGTTCGATATTGATACGCGTAACGAGCAGATTTTTGACAACAGCGGCATTCAGATGTTTGAACAGGCAGAGATCCATTCGCAAGCGCTGCAGCTGTGTACGGAGCTGTTTGAACGGCTGACCGAGCTTGATGGGAAAACCTGCCAATCTGCGTCTGCCGAGGCGCTGTTTTATAAGGGAAGATCGCTGTTTTATGCAACCCGCCTGAGCCATCACGCGGGCATCGACGGCTTTGGTGCTATGACTGCGCAATCCGAATTTCCCGTGTGTGTCGCTCCCATGCCCGTGTATGCCGGGGGCGCAGAGCATGTTGCAACCTCTCGCAAAGGAGCTGTTCTGAGCATCGCGCGCAGCGGTCAAGGGGATCTTGGCATGACGCTCAACGTGCTTGCCGTACTGGCGGCAAATCACGTCATGCCCGCCATTGATGCCTGCCTGTATCGCGCAAATCCTACAGATACGTCGCTGCAGATGAGCTATTACGTCATGGAAAGAGCGCATTGTGATCTGTTGCGTACCGTCCTGCTTGCGCAGGGGTATGCGTTCGATCCGATAGAAAAGAACCCCACAAGCTTCTTTGAGGCCAACCGCGCAAAGCTTGAAAAAGCGATCAAAAAGTTTTATGATGCAACGGAAAAGAACAACGTAAGCTGAACAAGTAAGCACCGACCTTGGCGTGATACTCTTATCGGAGTATCGCGCCAGTTCTATTCGCCCTTGGCGAGTGATATTGCTACGCAGTGATATTCGGCTGTCGCCGAGTGATATTCGCTTCGCGAGTTTATGGGCGAATAGAATACCACTGAAGCCGCAAGGCTTCAATATCACTATTGCGGTAGCAATAATATCACTCTTTGCGAAAGCAAAGAATATCACTAAAAAAGCAGAAAAAAAGAGAGAGCTTCACGGAATTGCACAAGTCCGTTAAAAACGGACAATTGAAAAAAAGAGCCTCCTATGGTAGAATTAAAGTACTACCATAGGAGGTTTTGTTATGCCAAGAGGATATCGACACATACAAGAATACGAAAAAGAAA
>JAZQYT010000115.1:0-2791 GCA_045633665.1 Eubacteriales bacterium
TCCTGCCCGACAAGGCCATTGACCTGATCGACGAGGCAGCCGCACGCATGCGCCTTTCGCTTTGCAAGGCTTCCCCCGAGATCAAGGCGCTGCAGGAGCAGCTGGCAACGCTTGCCGCGCAAAAGGAGCAGGCCGTAATCGAGCAGGATTTCAACAGAGCGGCAGCGGTGCGTGAGCAGGAGATCTCACTTGAGCAGCAGCTTTTGGCCCTGCAATCAGGCTTTCATGCCGACCAATCGCGCGACACGCCAACCGTGACCGAGCGCGAGATCGCAGAGGTGGTGACGCAATGGACGCATATTCCCGTCACCGGGCTTTTACGCTCGGAGCGCGAGCGGCTGCTGTGTCTTGAGGACGCACTGTGCAAGCGCGTGATCGGTCAAAAGGAGGCTGCACGGGCAGTATCTGCAGCGGTGCGGCGCGGCAGGACGGGCATGAAGCAGGCAGGACGGCCCATCGGCTCGTTCGTTTTTCTCGGACACACGGGCGTGGGCAAGACCTGCATGTGCAAGGCGCTGGCTGAGGCGCTTTTTGGCACAGATACGGCCATGATACGGCTGGATATGTCCGAATATATGGAAAAGCACAGCGTATCCAAGCTGATCGGCTCACCGCCCGGCTACGTGGGCTACGAGGAGGGCGGACAGCTAACCGAGAGGGTGCGACGCGCCCCTTACAGCGTTATACTCTTTGACGAGATCGAAAAGGCACACCCGGACGTGTTCCACCTGCTTTTACAGGTGCTGGACGACGGCATGCTGACCGACTCACAGGGCAGGCGCGTGGATTTTTCCAACACGGTCATCATCATGACCTCAAACGCAGGCACGGGCAAGCGCAGCCGCGCCATCGGCTTTTCGGCAAGCGAGCAAGAGCAGGCGGCCGAGCAGATGAAGGCCGCGCTGCGCAGCCTCTTCCCTGCCGAATTTCTTGGCAGAGTGGACAAGGTGATCGTGTTTGCAGACCTTTCGCGCGAGCATATGGTGCGCATAGCAGAGATCATGCTCTTCGAGGTATCGGAGCGCGCGCGGGCGCTGGGGATTGGGCTGGAGTTTGATGGCAGCGTACCTGCATGGATCGCACAGATCGGCTACGCGCCCGAAAAGGGCGCACGCGAGCTGCGCCGCGCCATTACCGAGCACGTTGAGGACGCATTTGCCACGGCCATATTGGAGGAAAGGGTACAAAAGGGCGAGCGCGTGATCGCAAGCGTAAAGGACGGAGAAATCAGCTTTTCTGTACAACAATAAGTTTATTAATAAAAGCGGGCGCTATATTTCAGCAAAACCGAAATTCGATCGCCCCTAATAGGCATCCTCAACCGTCCTTAGACCATAAGAAAACGCCACTACTTTCGTAATGGCGTTTTCTTCAATTCATGGGTGTTTCACCCACGAAGATCTTATTGTTCTCGTAAAGATAATCGTACAGCATCTCGTCGTAGCACAGCTCGCGGATGATATTGGGCTGCTCCTTGTCAAGATACGCTGCCACGTCCTCGACGGTGACCTTGCCACCCTGTCCGCTGCCCGTGCCAACACCCGGCGCGAAGGTGTCGTAATACTTCTCTGCATACTTGTGCAAGGCACGCGCGTACGCCTCGTCCGAAACAGTCAGGCCCGCATCCTTGACAATGGCGTAAAAGATCATATCCTTCTCGGCATACGAGTAAGAGAGCGTCATGATCTTGATCTCATCCAGCTCAAAAGCAGCAAGCACCTCTTCATACGACACACCGTTGGAGGCTGCCATGCGGCGGTAATAGTCCTCCATGGACTTCATGTAATAACTGACCGCCTCGTCCGGCACGATCTCTGCCTTGCAATTTGCCTCGCATGCATCCCACAAGGCGTCGTAGACCTTATCGTAATACAGCTCGTTCCACAGCTGCTCCTTATAATATGCAAAAAACTCGTCCGCCTTGGTGCAAGCCCCGCCCGTGTACGAGGAAACGAACGCATCGGTCAGGTCGTGATACGCGCCCTTGATATAGGACACGGTCACGGTATAAGACGTCGTGCGCCCCTCGTTTTCCACATTGACCAGCACGGGAATGCCGCAGGGTGCGCCCACAAGTCCGCGCACAAAATCGTCGGGCATGCTGCCGCCCTCGGCAAGCGTGACTTCCACGTCGCTCTCCCCGACAAGCGAGCCGGTCATGGCATTGTAATAGGAAAGAACGAGCGTATCTCCCCATTTGGCGGTTGTGTCGGTGATCTTATCATACATGCCGTTGACCGTTTTGATGCCTTCAATGGCTTCGTTCACCTGCGCGTCGGTCACCTCAACACCCTCGATGCTGATCTCCAGCCCCGTGTACGTGCCAAGCGTCACGTACGATTCCAGCGGCATGGACAGATAGTCCGGAATGTCCGCAAGATCGGCTGACTGCGAGGGTGGCGGGGCAAGATCTGCAGTTTCCTGCTCCAGCATCTGCTCCACCGGGGTGCAGGCGCTGTACAGGCACAAAAGCGCAAGCACAAGTGAAGCCCACTTGATATATTTCATAAAAATCTCCTTAAATGGCACAAAAGGATTCACCACGCATGATGCGCATGAATCCTTTACGTGTGGTTTTTGATGGTAAAGACGGATTAGTCTTCCTTCTGCTTCAGAGTGATTACCTGCTTGCCGCCGTAGAAACCGCAAACCTTGCAAACACGATGTGCCAATACCATTTCATTGCATTCGGGATTGGAGCACTTTACCATACCGGGCATAGCGAGCTTGGAGTTGTTGGATCTTCTCTTGTCTCTGCGTGCCTTGGATACCTTTCTCTTCGGTACTGCCA
>JAZQYT010000116.1:0-1973 GCA_045633665.1 Eubacteriales bacterium
ACGCGGTCGAACTTGTCGAACTCGCCTTCGGACGTGTCAAAGGTCTTGGAGATCTCGATTGCGCGGTCGCCACGGAAGTTGTAGAAGATCACGCTGTCGCCATCCTCAATCGTACCAACGGGCTTGCCGTCTGCAGCGATAACGAAGGGATCGATATCCTGGTCGATCTTGCCGGTCTCGGCACGCAGCGTGTTGTAAGCCTCGATTGCGGATGCGAACTGTCTGCCATTGCCCAGCACGTGGGTGTTCCAGCCCTTTTCCACCATGCTCCAGTTAGCCTCGTATCTGTCCATGGTCACGGTCATTCTGCCGCCGCCCGACGCGATCTTTGCGTCAAAGCCGCCTTCGTTGAGCGATGCCAGGAAATCCTCAAAGGGAAGGATATAGTCGGGTGCGCTTGTCTCGCCTACGTCACGGCCGTCAAGCAGGATGTGTACGCGAACGGTAGAAACACCGTCAGCCTTTGCGTGTGTGATCATAGCCTTGAGGTGATCGATGTGAGAATGTACGTTTCCGTCCGAGAAAAGGCCCATGAAGTGCAGCGTGGAGTTGTTTGCCTTGACGTTGGCGATCAGCTCCTGCCAGGTTGCGGATGCGAACATCTTGCCGGATTCAATAGAATTGGTAACCAGCTTTGCACCCTGTGCAAATACCTGACCAGCGCCCAGCGCATTGTGACCGACCTCGGAGTTACCCATGTCGTCGTCTGAGGGCAGACCAACGGCAACACCGTGCGCCTTAAGGCTGACCATGGGATACTTTGCCATCAGCGCGTCCAGCGTAGGGGTATACGCGCTTGCAACGGCATTGGAAACGGTATCGGGAGCAAGGCCTACGCCATCCATCACGATGGTCAGCACGGGGCCTTGCACGCCCTTGAAGTTAGAAAGCTTTTGCAGTTTGTTCATAACGTCCTCCAAAAAATGTATGGTAGTATTATTTCAATCCCAATTATTATACTATGTTTTTTGCCAAATATCAAGATGCGCGACGAAAAAAAGTAAAGTTTGTCCAAAATCTTCAAAAAAGTTGCCAAGCCCCTTGCATTTGCCGTAAATGTGCGGTATAATACTGAAGAATGAAAATATATTAACCAAAAAGGAAGTGTTAAAAATGTCCGAATGTACCCATAATTGTTCCACTTGCTCGTCCAATTGCGCATCTCGCGATAAAAAGAGCATGTATGAAGCGCCTCATCCCGCATCCAGCGTCAAGCATATCATTGGTGTTGTCAGCGGCAAGGGTGGCGTTGGTAAATCGCTTGTGACCACTATGCTGGCTGTTCTGATGCAGCGCAAGGGCTATCGCGTTGGTATCCTGGATGCCGACATCACAGGCCCCTCGATCCCCAAGGCGTTTGGCCTCAAGAAGCCCGTGGAAGGCGACCAGGACGGTATGGTGCCGCCCGCAACCACCACAGGCATTGAGATCATGTCTGTCAATCTGATGCTTGATGACGAAACCAGACCTGTCGTATGGAGGGGTCCCGTGATCGCAGGCACCGTCAAGCAGTTCTGGACGCAAACCGTCTGGGCTGACCTTGACTATCTGTTTGTTGACTGCCCTCCCGGAACGGGCGACGTTCCGTTGACCGTATTCCAGTCCATTCCTTTGGACGGTATCGTGATTGTTTCCAGCCCTCAGGAGCTGGTTTCCATGATCGTCAAGAAGGCGGCTCATATGGCTGATATGATGGATATTCCCGTGCTTGGTCTTGTGGAAAACATGAGCTACGTGCTCTGTCCCGACTGCGGCAAGAAGATCAACGTGTTTGGTGAGAGCCACATCGCAGAGATCGCAGAGCAGTTCGGCTACGATCTGCTGGCGCAGATCCCCATGGATTCCAAGCTTGCAGCGCTGGTTGACAAGGGCTGGATCGAAATGATGCAGAACGACTATATGGACGCTGCTGCAGACAAAATTGAAGATAAACTGAATCAGTAATTAAGAAAAAGGACTTGGCATTGCAGTCA
>JAZQYT010000117.1:0-2619 GCA_045633665.1 Eubacteriales bacterium
GGTTCTGATACAGATCCGCAATGGTTGCCGCGATCTCTGCGTCGGTTCTGCGCGGCAGGAAGAAAAAGTCGTTATTCTTCACGCTCAGATCAGGCATTTGCCCCTTATTGATGGCGTGCGCGTTGGTCACGATCAGCGACTGCCGCGCCTGTCGGAAGATCTCATCCAGGCAGACCGTGGAAAAACGCTTGCTTTCGATCAGATCGTGCAGCACGTAGCCTGCACCAACGCTGGGCAGCTGGTCTGCGTCCCCGATCAGAATGAATCTCGCGCCCGGCTTGACCGCCTTGAGCAAATGGCACATCAGCGCATTATCCACCATGGAAGCCTCGTCTACGATGATGACGTTTTCATCCAGCAGATCCTGCTGATTCTTGCGGAATCTGCTGCCCTCCTCGTCACCCGAGAACTCCATTTCAAGCAAACGGTGGATGGTCTTTGCCTCTGTTTGGGTGGATTCGGACAGTCGTTTGGCGGCTCTGCCCGTAGGCGCGGCAAGTGCAACCTTATGTCCCATCCCCTGAAAAATATCGATCAGCGCGCGCACGACCGTGGTCTTACCCGTGCCCGGGCCGCCCGTCAAGATCATCACGCCGCTCTCCAAGGCCGCATAAATCGCCTTTTTTTGCATACTTGCATACTGCATGCCGCTCTTTCGCTCCTCGTTGGCAATAAACGCATGCACGTCGCCCGCATCGATCGCGGGGCATAATTTATCAAGCAGCACCAGCTTCTCGGCAATATACACCTCCTGGGCATACACGCGCGAATCGTACAAATACTGCGTACCGTCAAACATAGAGTAACACACGCGATTATCGCCAAGCAGGCGGCTGACTGCAGCGTCGGTTTTTTGTTCGTCCGTGCCAAGCAGACGTGCCGCTCCCGCTACCAGCTTATCACGCGGCAGGCAAACGTGTCCGTTTTGTGCGCTGTTTGAGCGCAGCATATACAAAATGCCGCTCTTGATGCGCTCCTCGTGATCCCCTGCCACGCCAAGGCTTTGCGCCATAGCGTCCGCGCGCTCAAAGCCGATGCCCTCGATCTCGTTGCAAAGCCTGTACGGATTGGCGCGCGCGATATCCACCGCTGCACCGCCCCATTGCTTATAAATGCGCACGGTCAGGGCTGCACCGAAATACTCTCTGAAAAACATCATGGCACTGCGAATGCCCGCCTTTTCGTTGAAATCTTTGCCGATCTCACGCGCCTTTTTGAGCGTGATGCCCGAGATCTCGGCCAGCCATTCGGGGTGCTTTTCCATGATCTCCAGCGTTTCCTCGCCAAAGCGCGTCACGATTTTTTGCGCGGTTTTGGGACCAACGCCCTTGATCGCACCCGATGCCAGATAGCGCAAAATGGCAGATGCATCCGCAGGCATTTCACGCTCGTAGGATTCCACACGGAACTGCGTACCGTATTTGGGATTATGCACCCATTTGCCCCATGCGTTGATGCGGTCGCCCTCAGCAATATAAGGCATAGTGCCTACGATGGTGATCAGCTCATCGTCATCCGTTCCGAAATCGCAAATGGCATAGCCGTTTTCCTCGTTGGAATATATCACGTGCTCCACGCTGCCCGAAAGCTTGACCAAGCCGCGCTCGTCGTTCTCCGCTCCCTGCATCTGCTCGTTATAATCCTGCATTTTTGCATCTCCTTTCCTGCTTTTTATCTTATGATCCTGTACTCCGCGCCGTATCTTGCCAGCAGCTCCAGCACACGCTCATGCGGTACACCGTCGCGCCCGATGCATCCGTCCATCAAGGAGACGTCGATCAACACAATGATGCGTCGCATCCCCTTACGAAAAAATGCGGAATGTGCTTCATGCAACAGCACGTCAAGCCTTTCCGCATCTTTTTCATTTCTAAGATCTATGGCAGCGACCACCTGTCCCGAGGAGAAAAACGCCTCGACGGGAAATTTGATGGCACACCACAGCCCGAATACCGCCAACAGCGACACCGTCACCGAAAGCAAGGTATACAAAATATCCATTTCATCACCCCCGCACAGTATATGCGCGGTGGAATTTTTTAGTTAGCCCAAAAGCTCTGCTGCCAGTACGGGAGCCAGATCCTTTGCCTCCCAAGGCGCATCCACGTCTTCTCTGCCCATGTGACCGTAAGCGGCAACTGCCGAGTAGATCGGTCTGCGCAGATCAAAGCGCTTGATGATGGCTGCAGGGCGCAGGTCTACGTAACGCAGCACTGCCTCGGAGATCTTTTCCTCGTCTACCTTGGCTGTACCGAAGGTATCGATCATGACAGATACGGGCTTTGCAACACCGATCGCGTATGCAACCTGTACCTCACACTGGTCAGCAAGACCTGCAGCAACCACGTTCTTTGCAATATATCTTGCAGCGTAGGAAGCGGAACGGTCAACCTTTGTGGGATCCTTGCCCGAGAATGCACCGCCGCCGTGACGTGCATAGCCGCCGTATGTATCTACAATGATCTTTCTGCCGGTCAAACCGGTATCGCCATGGGGACCGCCGACTTCAAATTTGCCGGTGGGGTTGACAAAGTATTTGATCTCTCTGGTGCGCAATTCGGCGGGAATCACCTGCTCAACGACTTCTTTGACCAGTGCTTCGAGTTCTTCGCGAACCAT
>JAZQYT010000118.1:0-3493 GCA_045633665.1 Eubacteriales bacterium
GGCACTTCCACAACTCCTTGGCTCACAGAACGACATGGCTACGATCCGACTTCGACGTGACCGCTCTGACGGTAGGTCAGCCGGACTTTGTCACGCCCTGGCATATCCGCGAGGCAGGCATTGAAAGTCTGGAGCGCGGCAAAACCTACTATACATCCAATGCAGGCAACCTTTCCCTGCGCTCGGAGATCAGCAGATACCTGCAAAGAAGATTTGACCTTTGCTATGCTCCAAAGGATGAGATCGTGGTTACGGTTGGCGGCAGCGAGGCCATTGACATTGCCATCCGTGCGCTGATCGAGCCGGGCGACGAGGTCATTATCCCCATGCCCTCGTTCGTGTGCTATGAGCCTATCGTGCGCATGTCCGGCGGTGTTCCCGTGATCATCAACACCACCTACGAAAACAAATTCAAGCTGACGGCTGCCGAGCTGAAGGCAGCCATAAGCGAAAAAACCAAGCTTTTGGTGCTGCCCTATCCCAACAACCCCACGGGCGCGATCATGGACAAGGACGACCTGGAAGAGATCGCAGCCGTGCTGCGCGACACCAATATCGCCATTCTGTCCGACGAGATCTATGCTGAGCTGACCTTTGGCAAAAAGCACGTGTCTATCGCAACGCTGCCCGGTATGTGGGAGCGCACCATCATTGTCAGCGGCTTTTCCAAGGCTTACGCCATGACGGGCTGGCGACTGGGCTACCTTTGCGCCCCCGCACCGCTTGCAAAGCAGATGCTGAAAATTCACCAGTACGCCATCATGTGCGCGCCCACCACGGCACAGTTTGCCGCAGAGGAAGCCTTGCGCAACGGTGACGCGGACATTGAATACATGGCCGAGGAATACAACCGCCGCCGCAGATACATCTATGCAGGCCTTGCCGACATCGGCATTGAATGCTTTGAGCCGGAGGGCGCGTTCTATATCTACCCCTACATCGGCAAATTCGGCCTTTCCAGCGAGGAATTCTGCCAGCGGCTGCTGATCGAGCAAAAGTGCGCCATTGTCCCCGGCACCGCTTTTGGCGAGTGCGGTGAGGGCTTTGCCCGCATTTCCTATGCGTACAGCGTCAAGCACATTACCCAGGCGCTGGAAAAGATCGAGGCGTTTGTTAAAACCTTACAATATTAATTTAGAAAGGAAATTCTTATCATGAAAAAGAAAGTATCAATCATACTCATTTCCTTGCTTTGCCTTTCTATGCTCCTGTCTACGGTAGCCTGTGAGCTTTTTGCCTCCTCACAGCAGCAACCCATAAGACAAATATCCCATGATGAAGGTAAATACAGCTTTGACTTACTGACAAACACGCAAACCCCTACGTTCAACACCACTATGCCCAAGAATATTCTGATGCCCGACGCACTCTCCAAATTGAACAATCCCAATAACGTAGTCTCTGCTCAAATCATAGAGGACTACGTTCACATCGTTCCCGGTGTATCGGATCCCTTTTATTATCCTCTTGCTAATTTCACTGCAGGCCGTTACGTACTCTATGTATACCGCGCGAACGATTGCGGCAACACCACAACCCAATTCTTTATGGGCTCTTATGCCACCGGCCCGGTCGATGATTCATCCATGATGGAAACCAACGTCATTTCGGACGGTGAGTGGCACGCCCATATTTTTGACACGCAAGGCTTGATTGATGCGAAAATTTTCGATGGAAAGAAAGCGCAGTATTTCCGCTTTGACATTCTGGAAGCCGGCTATACGCTGGACGCTAACGGTGAGCCTTATAAAGAAAGCTCGGGCGGTTGGGCAAAAGAGCCTATTCCTGAGGGCGCAACCATTGACTTTAAGTGCGTAGCATTTTTTGATACCTTGGAGGATGCGGAAGGCTTTGACATTGACCAGTATAACGCAAAGCTTGCTTATGAGGAAGAGCAAAAGCGTTTGGAAGAGGAAGAAGCAAAAAAGACGCTGTGGCCTGACGTGACCTTCAAGGAAATGGATACCTCCGCACTTGATCTGACCGACGGCACTCTCCAATACACCTATTCCGACGATGGCACAACCGTTACCATTTCCTATGATATCAATGGAGAAACGCGTTCCTACACCGTTCCCAATCATCACAATTTCACCGCAGGCGGCTTTGCCGCTACCGACGACCTTGACCGTTCCCTGTATACCTCCGAGCAGGTAGGCTTTTACGGGGAAAACGGCGAGCATTACATTGGTCTGTTCTATTTCTTGTGGCAGGGCGAGCATGGTGACAACGGTGTGTATGATTTGCAAAAGATCATTGACAAGGTCGGTGTGGACTCCGCGGGCAGCACCAAATGCGGCTTGTACGGCCCGGTGGGCGCAATGCACTGGTTTGCCGAGCCCTTGTATGGATATTATTATGCAAACGATGCGTGGGTACAGAGAAAGCACGCAGAGCTTCTTTGCAACATCAACATTGATTTCTTGTACTTTGACGTAACCAACGGCTTTGCGTATCTGCCCAACGCCATCCAGCTCATGAAGATACTCCACCAGCTTAATGAGGAAGGCTTCGATGCACCCAAGGTCGTATTCTATACCAACACCAACGCAAGCGATGTGGTGCGCGAGGTGTACAATGCAATCTATGCCAAGAATCTGTACCCGGACACTTGGTTCTGCATCAACGGAAAGCCGGTGATCATTGCTCCTCAAAACGCGAATATCAATGATTTCTTCCTGACCAAGCAAAACCAGTGGCCCAACGAGGCTTCCAAAACCAATGGATGGCCCTGGATGGACTTTGAATGGCCTGCCCGTCTTTACAAATCCTCTTACGACTTTGACGGTGGCGCCATCAGCGTATCCGTTGCACAGCACAGCGGCACGGTTGCCTTCTCCGATTCTTCCCTGTACAAAAACCACACCAATCGCGGCCGCTCCTTTATCAATCCCGATAACGTACCCTCCAGAAAAACCTCTGCCTTTGATAACGTTCTCCGCCAATCCTATCAGGCATGGCAAGCAGATCAATCTTTGACTAACCAAGGTCTCAACTTCCAGGCACAGTGGGATCGAGCAATTGAGTCCGAGGCAATGTACGTGCTGGTTACCGGCTGGAACGAATGGGTGGCACAGCGTCAGGATACCAAATCCACCAGAATCTGGTTTGTAGACACCTCTTCCATGGAATTCTCGCGTGACACAGAAATGATGCGCGGCGGTTATTTTGACAATTATTACATCCAACTGGCATACAATACGCAAAAGCTCAACGGTACCGCGCCCATCGTGGTGCAGGATGCCCGCCGTTTTATCAACGTCACAGACTCGTTTGCACAATGGGATGCCGTACAGGTGACCTACCGCGATCCCTCGGGTGATACCGTAGAGCGTAACGCTACAGGCTTTGGTAAAACCAAATACACCAACCACACCGGCCGCAACGATATTGTGGCTGCCAAGGTAACTACCGACTCCAAGAACGTACATTTCTACGTACAAACCACCGATCACGTTACCATGTATAACACGGATTCTTCCTGGATGCAGCT
>JAZQYT010000119.1:0-1885 GCA_045633665.1 Eubacteriales bacterium
GGTCCTGGAAAATGGCACCGTATTTGAAGGCTTCGGCTTCGGTGCAGACCGGGATGCCGTGGCTGCGCTGGTGTTCAACACCTCCATGGTCGGCTACCAGGAGATCGTATCCGAAAACAGCTACTATGAGCAGCTGGTGGTGCTGACCTATCCCATCATCGGCAGCTACGGTGTCAACGACGAGGATGACGAGTGCAAGAATCCCAACATCGGCGGTCTGATCGTCCGGGATTACAATGATGTCCCCTCCAACTTCCGCTACACCAAGACCCTTGAGGAGGTTATGTGTGAGCATCACATCCCCGGCATTTGGGGCATTGACACCCGCATGCTGACGCGTAAGCTGCGCGACAAGGGCAGCATGCGCGGCATTCTCACCAGCACCTACACCACCAAGGAGTCTGCGCTGGCAATGATCCGCGTCACCCCCGTTCCCACCGATGCGGTAACACGCGTCAGCTGCAAAAAGCGTTGGTACACCAGAACCGCAAACGCTAAGCACCACGTGGTTGCCATTGACTGCGGCATGAAGACCAACATCGTGCGCACCCTGACCGCAAGGGGCTGCAACGTCACGGTCGTTCCCTATAACACTCCTGCAGCGCAGATCGAAACGCTCAAGCCCGACGGCGTGATCATCTCCGGCGGCCCCGGCTGCCCCACCGATGCAGGTGCTGTCATTGATACCGCCAAGGAGCTTTACGGCAAGTATCCGCTGTTCGGCATTGGTCTTGGCTGCCAGATTCTTTGCCTTGCCAAGGGCGCTACCATCGACACCCTGCCTCACGGCCACCGCGGCGGCTATCCCGTACGCTGCTGTGAGAACGGCAAGATCACCAGCACCGCACAAAACCACGCTTACATCGTCAACCGCGAAAGCCTTACCGGCACCGGCTTGACCGTGCTTTACGAAAACGTCACCGATCTCTCGGTGGAGGGCGTGATCGATGCCGAGCACAACGTCATCGGCGTGCAGTTCGCACCCGAAAGCGCACCCGGTCCGCAGGACAATTACGCACTCTTTGACCGTTTCATTGCTATGATGAAGGAGGATAACTGATATGCCTAAGAGAACAGACATAAAGAAGGTACTTGTGATCGGCTCGGGTCCGATCGTCATCGGCCAGGCTGCCGAATTTGACTACGCAGGCACGCAGGCGTGCTTAGCTCTTAAGGAAGAGGGATACGAGGTTATCCTGTGCAACTCCAACCCCGCAACCATTATGACCGACACCACCATTGCGGACAAGGTCTACATGGAGCCGCTGACGTTGGAATATATCGCAAAGATTTTGCGCTATGAGCGTCCCGACGCGATCCTTCCCGGCATTGGCGGACAGACGGGCCTCAACCTTGCAATGCAGCTTGAAAAGAAGGGCGTTCTCAAGGAATGCCGCGTAGAGCTTCTCGGAACCTCGAGCGAATCGATCGAACGCGCCGAGGACCGCGAGCTCTTCAAGGAGCTTTGCCAGTCGATCGGCGAGCCCGTAATCCCCTCCGAGATCACATACGATCTTGAAGAGGCAAAGGCAGCTGCAAAGAGAATCGGCTACCCCGTAGTACTCCGTCCCGCGTTCACTCTCGGCGGAACGGGCGGCGGATTTGCTTACAATGAAGAGGAGCTCATCGAGATCGGTACTAATGCCTTCCGCCTTTCTCCCGTACATCAGGTTCTCATCGAGAAGAGCGTCAAGGGCTACAAGGAGATCGAGTTTGAGGTTATGCGCGACTCGAACGATCACGCAATTACCATCTGCGGTATGGAAAACATCGACCCCGTCGGCGTTCATACCGGTGACTCCCTCGTTGTCAAGTCGGATCGTAGCCATGTCGTTCTGTGAGCCAAGGAGTTGTGGGAGTGCCTTGTCTTCCTAAGACCGCTTGG
>JAZQYT010000120.1:0-4164 GCA_045633665.1 Eubacteriales bacterium
AAGGCAAGTTTTCCTCGAAAACAATGCTGCTCCCGAATTTTTGCAAGAATTAAATTCACTCTAAAACGGACAGTCGGGGACGCCTGTCCCTACAGAAAATAATAAACTCAAAGAGAACCCGTTTACGGGTAGTAAGTAACAGTTGCATGGCTGGCAGGCCAATAAAAAGCGCACTTGTGCGCAGCCAGTAGTATTAGGGCTATGCCCGAAACTGAAATACCACCCGCTATGGCGGGTGGATATTTATTTGTTACGAAAAATTCAGCCATCTTTACCCAAACTGCTCCGATCTTTCACGAAACGTTCATATATGGGTGTTATAATAGCAGGGTAAAAACGCTGAAAGAAGAAGTAGCGTGAAAGTTTACGTTGTATTCCTTTCACTCAACCATTTACGCTTAAACTTCACCTAAAAATGGGTCCCAACCCTATTTTTGGAGCAAAGCTCCGCGGTGAAGTTTCCGTCACTATTTGAGCCGCTGAAGGCGGCATGGAGATTGCTATGGGAAAATTTCAAGAAAAATTATATAGATTTATGTACGGTCGCTACGGCACGGACAGACTCAGCCGCGTTATGTCTGTAACTGCGCTGATCGTACTGGCCATTTCGCTGCCCGTATCCTGGATATGGGGTAAAACGCTGCCCGGCAATATCGTTGCCATCTCGCTGTACGCTATTTCTTTGGGGCTTTGCATATGGTCAAGTGCGCGAACATTTTCACGCAAGATATATAAGCGACAGGCCGAGAACGCCAAATGGTGTGCCTTTGAGTATCGGGTGCGCTGCCTGTTCCGCCGCCACAACGGCAATAAGGACACCGATACACACGTATTCCGCGATTGCCCCGCTTGCAAGGCCACGCTGCGCCTGCCGCGCGAGAAGGGCAAGCATACCGTGCGCTGCCCGCGCTGCGCAAAGTCCTTCACGGTCAGAGTCAGAGCCGCAAAAAAGAAAAAGTGAATCAAGAGAAAAGCTTCACCGTCTCGGTGGGGCTTTTTCTATCCTCCGAGTATTATCCTGAGCTCTCAGGATGACACTCGGGGGGGCGGTGCGCCGGGATGACGCTTAGTGACACCCCCATCGCAGACGTGGCACTTGCGTCATGTACGAATACCTGCGGACAAGGTTGCATATATTTTCCGTGTAAGGGGGTGAGCGAGTGCGCAGTGTGATGGTCAACAGGGCAGAGGACGTTGGTGTTGAGAAGCGCACGTATCTGCCGCCGACGCTTTTGCGCATGCTGCCCGAGCGGTTGATCTCGGAGCTGTATGCGGGGCATTTGCCCGAGCATATCGAGGAAATACGGCTGCATGCGGGGCGGTGTGCAAGCGTGGTGGCAAATGGGCGCAATATCCTTTTGCGCACCGTGCTCAGTGCGACCGAAATGACCGCCACGCTGACACGTATGTGCGGTGGTTCGCTATATTCGCACGCGCCTACCATTGCGGAAGGGTATCTGACGCTGGACGGTGGTGTTCGCGTTGGTGTATGCGGTAGGGCTGCTTGCGAGCAGGGCGAGGTGATCGGGGTGTACGACGTTTCAGGTCTTTGCATCCGTATTCCCGCGCATTTTGCCGTCAGCGGCAGGGAGATCTGCAATCTCATGCAGAAATTCCGCTATACCAAGGGCGTGCTGATCTATTCACCGCCCGGTGTTGGTAAAACCACGCTTTTGCGCGGTGTAGCTCTTGCGCTGGCTTCGGGGGAAAACCCCTTGCGCGTGGTGGTGATCGACACGCGTGGAGAGATGCCGTTTTTGCAGACGGGGGCTTCCTTGTGCCTTGATGTGCTGGTGGGATACCCACGCCGCCTTGGCGTGGAGATCGCTTGCCGCACCATGAATGCGCAGGTCATGATCTGCGATGAGATCGGGGACTATACCGAGGCGCTCGCGCTTGCCTCGGTGCAGAATTGCGGCGTGCCGTTGGTGGCCTCGGCACACGCGTCAAGTGTGGAGGAGCTTTTATGCCGCACTGGGCTGCGGCTCTTGCACGATTGCAAAATGTTTGGCGCATACGTGGGCATTACGCGTCGCGAGGGCGGCTTTGCCTACCACGTGACCGATTGGGAGAGCGCGGATGCTTGCCTTTAAGATTGCGGGTGCGCTTTTGGTATTGGCCAGCGGTGCAGGCCTTGCCGTGGGGGCGATGCGCTTTGAGCGCGTGCGGCTGCAGGTGCATGATGGGCTGATCTCGCTGATCTTTCATATCAAAGGCCGCATCGATTGCTATGCCATGCCTGCCGAGCAGATCATGCTGGAAATGGATAAAGGAATCCTGGCCGATTGCCGATGCCCGGGACAGGTGGATTCGATCGAGGCGTTGCTGCCGCACGTCAAGGCGTATCTGGACTCTGAGACCTATCGCGTGCTGCAGGCCTTCGGGCAGGGGCTTGGCGGCGGCTTTCGTGACGAGCAGATCAAGCGGTGTGACTATTACATTGAGCTGTTGCGGCAAAAGCGTTTGCAGCTGGAATCTGAGCTGCCGCAGCGGACAAAGGCGAACGGAATGATATGGATGCTGTGCGCGGTGGGTGCGGTGATCCTTTTGTGGTGAAGAATGGAAGTTGGGTTGATCTTAAAGGTGGCAGGTGTGGGACTGTTGGTCTCGGTGGCGGCACAGATCTTAAATAAGTCGGGTAGGGATGAGCAGGCAACGCTTGTGACGGTTGCAGGCATCGTGGTGGTGCTTTTGATGCTGATCGAGCAGATCGGGGCGCTGTTTTCGCTTGTATATACCACCTTTGGCTTTTGATATGGACGTTTTGAAGATCTGCGGCATTGCCATGCTGGCCGTTGCGGCTGTGTGGGTGCTGCGGCAATGGCGAGCGGAGATGGTGTTTCCCGTGCGCGCTATGGGGACGGTGCTGATCTTTTTCATGGTGCTGAGTGCCGCACAGCCTCTGTTTTCCATGATCTCTGCGCTCTCATACGAGAATTTGCCCGTGGAATACGGGGAGATCTTGCTCTCGGGGCTGGGTATCTCGCTGGTTTGCACGCTTGGTGCAGGGCTGTGCCGTGATTTCGGAGAGACGGGATTGGCAAGTGCTGTGGAAGGCGCGGGAAAGGTTGCGGTGGTGCTGCAAAGCCTGCCGCTGATCAAGGGGATCTTGGACATGACAAAGGAGCTTTTATCTTGAAAAAATGGATGTGGGGCATTGTGGTCGTGCTGCTGACGCTGATCGTGCTGTGCGTGCCTGTCTGTGCCGAATCAAAGGTGAATTACAGCACGCTGTCCGATGAATACACAGCGCTTGAGGACTGTCTGCCCGAGGGGCTTGGCTCGCTTTTGCCGGACGGGTTGTTTTCCTCCGACGCGCAGGACGTGCAGGCTGCGCTTTCGCAGCTAACCTCTTTTTCGGGGGTTACCTCGCTGATACTGGATATGGTGGGGCTGCACCTTTCCGAGAGCGGTGCGCTGCTGGCCTCAGTTTGCGGACTTTTGCTGCTTTGCGGCATGATGCGCGCTTTAGGCAGTGCGTGGGGCATGCAATGGGCAAGCATAGCACCGCGCATTTGCCTGCTTGCGGCTGTCGTGAGTGCGGGATACGCAGCAATCAGCGCTATGGTGGAGTATTTTTCCGCGCTGCAAACGCTTATGAACGGCCTTTTGCCCATGATGAGCGCGATGTACCTGCTGGGAGGCAACCTGTCGCGCGCCACGGCAGGAAACGCGGTGCTTGCGGTGGGGTTGAACGTTTGCAGCACGGTATGCGCGGATATGGCACCGCCCCTGTTCGGGGCTTGCATGGCCATGACGCTGCCGAGTGTGCTTGACAGCGGTCTTGATCTTTCTCGCCTGTCCGCCTTTCTCAAAAAAGGGTATACTTCGGTGCTGGGCGTGCTGACGTTTGTGCTGACGCTTTGCCTGTCTGCGCAAAATCTGCTTTCCTCGCGTGCCGACAGCCTTGCCATGCGCAGCGGCAGATATGCCATCGGGCAAATGATTCCCGTGGTGGGTGGAGCGCTTGCGGGGACGCTGGATACGCTTGCCGCAGGCACCCTCCACCGGTTTGGCGATCAGAACCCGGCGCTGGCGGATAAAATTCAGGACCTCCCCGGATTCTGCGTCCAAAGCGATCCAGTTCCGGCGGATAAAAGGGGAAAAGTTCGCATAAAACTCCCCTTTGTTGTCAAAAAAATGGGCGTAGCGCAGGTCGTTGTA
>JAZQYT010000121.1:0-1622 GCA_045633665.1 Eubacteriales bacterium
TGCTGCGCATGCTCAAATCGGGCAGGGTAAAGCTGCCGTACGATCTGTATGTAGCCTTTACCGATTGCTCTCAGGCCGCATTTAGCGCGGCGCGTGTGGCAGCGGCAGCCGTCAAGCCGGACGTTGCCATCATCGTGGAGGCAAGAGAGGCTTTGGATTATCCCGGTGTCAGCGAAACGGCATGCATGTGTGCGCTGGGACAGGGGGCGGCCATCGCTTTCATAGATTCTTCCGCCATTTACGACAAGGAATATACCGCAGACGTGCGTGCGTGCGCTGAGAAAAAGGGCATTGCCGTACAGGCTGTTTGTGCCTCCCCCAAGGCGCAGCTGGGCGGTAGTGTACAACAGGGTGCGCGCGGTGTGCGCATGCTGTCGGTGGGATATCCCATCAGAAATCTGCACGCGCCCGTACAGGTGGCCAAGGTTTCGGATTATTATGCTGTAAGAGATCTTTTGTTCTCTTACCTTGAAGAGATAAAGGAGTAACGCTATGCTGACAACACTCAAGCATTTGGTAAACGTGAGCGGTATTTCGGGCAGAGAGAGTGCCATTGCCGCCAAGATCGCTGAATATATGAACCCGCTTTGCGACAAGGTGACAACCGATGCCATGGGCTCGCTGATCGCCTACAAAAAGGGAACGGGAGAAAAGAGAAGAAAGATCATGCTGGTCGCACATATGGATGAGATCGGCTTTGTGGTCACGCACATTGAAAAGAACGGTATGCTTCGTTTAGCTCCCATCGGCGGCATCCATTTCTCGGCATCCGCGTTCTCCGAGGTCGTGTTTGAAAACGGACAGAGAGGCGTGCTGGTACCCGAGGCAGGCGTCAAGCCCAACGACTGGACGTATGACAAGATGGTGGTCGATATTGGTGCAAAGGATGCACGCGACGCGGAAAAGCGCGTTGCCATCGGGGACTTTTTCTCGGTAGCTCCCAATATCATCAAGCTTTCGGCGCGCAGGATCGCGGGCAGACCGATCGATGACCGCATTGGTTGTGCGATCATGATCGAGATCGCGCAGCGACTTGCCGAGCAGCCCTGCGCGGATGACGTGTATTTCGTCTTTGCCGTTCAGGAGGAGGTTGGTGTGCGCGGTGCGGGAGCTGCCGCAGAGCAGATCTGCCCCGACTATTGCATCAACTTTGACGTAACGGCTACGGGCGACACCGTAGGCGCAAAGCCTATGGCTTGCGAGCTGGGTGGCGGTGCTGCCATCAAGGTCAAGGATAGCTCGGTGCTTTGTCACAAGGGCGTGGTGGACAGACTTGTCAAGCTGGCCAAGGAAAAGGGCTTTAAGTACCAGTATGAGATCCTGACCGCAGGCGGCACGGATACCTCTGCCGTACAAAAGAGCGGTACGGGCGTCAAGGTAGGCGCACTTTCCATTCCCACGCGCTATATCCATTCGGGTGTGGAGATGTTTGATCTGGGCGACACCAGACTTTGCGTGGAGATCGCGCTTTTGTATCTCCACAGCGACAAAAAAGAATAAGATGCGCGATATATCAGTTGTTTAAACCCACAGTTTCTGATCGCGCGTAAATCCTCCCTGAAAATGGGACCCAAACCCATTTTCGTCGCGCAGCGACACGGTCGGGTTTCAAAAGTATGTTT
>JAZQYT010000122.1:0-5889 GCA_045633665.1 Eubacteriales bacterium
AAAGCGCGGAGAGGCTACCATGGCAGAGCGTCTCGCAGGTGAGATGATGGACGCTATCAACAATGCCGGTGGCGCATTCAAGAAGAAGGAAGAAACTCACAGAATGGCAGAAGCCAACAAGGCTTTCGCACACTACAGATATTAATTTTATCAAGGAGACCGTTAGAATATGCCTAGGGAATATTCGCTTTTAAATACGCGAAATATCGGTATCATGGCGCACATCGATGCCGGTAAGACCACCACATCCGAGAGAATCCTGTTCTACACAGGTAAGACTCATAAGCTGGGTGAGGTACACCAGGGCGCAGCAACGATGGACTGGATGGAAGAAGAGCAGGAGAGAGGTATTACCATTACTTCCGCAGCAACTACTTGCGTGTGGAAGGGTCACCGTCTGAACCTGATCGACACCCCCGGCCACGTTGACTTTACCGTAGAGGTTGAAAGATCTTTGCGCGTTCTCGACGGCGCAGTTACCGTATTCTGCGCTAAGGGTGGCGTTGAACCTCAGTCCGAAACTGTCTGGAGACAGGCAGACAAATACCGTGTACCGAGAATGGCATATGTAAACAAGATGGACATCACCGGCGCGGACTTCTACCGCGTACTGGGTATGATGGAGGAAAGACTGCATACCAATGCAATCCCGATCCAGCTGCCTATCGGTAAGGAGATGACCTTCCGCGGCATCATTGACCTTGTCAAGATGGAAGCCGTTGTTTACTATGACGACCTTGGTAAGGACATCAGAATCGAGCCCATCCCCGAAGATATGCTGGAGCTTGCTCAGGAATACCGTGCAAAGATGGTAGAAGCAGCTGCAGAGCAGGATGACGAGCTGATGGAAAAGTTCCTTTGCGATGAAGAACTCACCGAAGAGGAAATTAAGGGCGCTCTGCGCCAGGCTTGCATTGATAACAGAATCGTTCCCGTTGTTTGCGGTACCTCTTACCGTAACAAGGGTGTTCAGAAGCTGCTCGATGCAGTCATTGACTATATGCCTTCTCCTCTCGATATTCCTCCCGTAACCGGTACCAACCCCGACACCGACGAGGAAGACGAGAGACACGCAGGCGATACCGAGCCCATGTCTGCTTTGGCATTCAAGATCATGACCGACCCCTTCGTTGGAAAGCTTTGCTATTTCCGCGTATACTCGGGCGTGATCAACGCAGGCGACACCGTGTACAACTCTACCAAGGGTAAGCGCGAGCGTCTGGGTAGAATCCTGCAGATGCATGCAAATGACCGTAAGGACATCGACGCATGCTACAGCGGCGATATCGCAGCAGCGATCGGTATTCGTTATTCCACCACGGGTGATACCTTCTGCGACGAAAAGAAGCCCATTATCCTTGAAAACATGGAATTCCCCGAGCCCGTTATCCGTCAGGCGATCGAGCCTAAGACCAGAGCAGGCCAGGAGAAGATGGGTATTGCACTTGCAAAGCTTGCAGAGGAAGACCCCACTTTCAGAACCTACACTGATGAAGAAACCGGCCAGACCATTATCGCAGGTATGGGTGAGCTTCACCTTGAGATCATCGTTGACAGACTGCTGCGCGAGTTCAAGGTAGAGGCAAACATTGGTAAGCCCCAGGTTGCATACAAGGAGACCATTCGCAAGAAGGTTGACCATGAGTGCAAGTACAAGCGTCAGTCCGGTGGTTCCGGTCAGTACGGTCACGTTAAGATCATCGTTGAGCCCAATGAGCCCGGTAAGGGTTATGAATTTGTCAACGCAACCGTTGGCGGTTCTATCCCGAAGGAATATATCCCCGCAGTTGATGCAGGTATCCAGGGCGCAATGCAGAGCGGTGTGCTCGCAGGCTACAGCGTTGTAGACATCAAGGTAACCCTTTACGACGGTTCTTATCACGAAGTCGACTCTTCCGAAATGGCGTTCAAGATTGCCGGTTCTATGGCCTTCAAGGAAGCTATGCGTAAGGCAGACCCCGTGCTCACCGAGCCTATGATGAAGGTCGTTACCATCGTTCCCGAGGACTACATGGGTGAAGTTATTGGTGACTTTAACTCCCGTCGTGGTCAGATCACCACTATGGAAGCTCGCACCGGCGGTGTTGAGGAGATTATCGCGCACGTGCCGCTGTCCGAGATGTTCGGTTATGCTACCGACCTGCGTTCCAAGACTCAGGGCCGTGGCATCTACTCCATGGAGCCCAGCCACTTCGCTGAGGTACCCAAGTCCATTCAGGAAACCATTGTCAAGAGTCGCGCGAAGAACGACTAATGACGTAAAAAAACAAAAATTTAAAGAAAGAATATTTACGGAGGATTTTCAAAATGGCAAAGCAAACATTTGAAAGAACCAAGCCCCACGTTAACATTGGTACCATCGGTCACGTTGACCACGGTAAGACCACTCTGACCGCTGCTATCACCAAGACTCTGTCTCTGGGCCAGGGCAACGTTGAGTTCATGGCATACGACCAGATCGACAACGCTCCCGAGGAAAGAGCAAGAGGTATCACAATCAACACCAGACACGTTGAGTACGAGACTGAGAACCGTCACTACGCTCACGTTGACTGCCCCGGCCACGCCGACTACGTTAAGAACATGATCACCGGTGCTGCACAGATGGACGGCGCTATCCTGGTTGTTGCAGGTACTGACGGTCCTCTCCAGCAGACCAGAGAGCACGTTCTGCTTGCTCGTCAGGTAGGCGTTCCCGCAATCGTAGTATTCATGAACAAGACCGACCTGGTTGACGACGATGAGCTGCTCGACCTGGTAGAGATGGAGATCCGTGATCTGCTGTCTCAGTACGAGTTCCCCGGTGACGATATCCCGATCATCCGCGGTTCCGCTCGTGAGGCTCTTGAGTCCACCAACATGGACAACTCCGCTCCTGAGTATGCTTGCATTCTCGAGCTGATGCAGAACGTTGACGAGTATATTCCTACTCCCGAGCGTCAGTCTGACAAGCCCTTCCTGATGCCCGTCGAGGACGTATTCTCCATCTCCGGCCGTGGTACTGTTGCTACCGGTAGAGTTGAGAGAGGTACCATCAAGGTTGGTGACGTTGTTGAGATCGTTGGTCTGTCCGACGAGAGAACTTCCACCACCGTTACCGGTGTCGAGATGTTCCACAAGCTGCTGCCCCAGGCAGAGGCTGGTGACAACATCGGTGCTCTGCTCCGCGGCGTTGCTAAGGACGGCATCGAAAGAGGTCAGGTTCTGGCTAAGCCCGGTTCCGTTAACCCCCACACCAAGTTCGTTGGCCACGTATACGTTCTGACTGAGAAGGAAGGCGGCCGTAAGAAGCCCTTCCTGGCTGGTTACAGACCTCAGTTCTACTTCAGAACCACCGACGTTACCGGCGTTATCTCCCTGCCTGCAGGTGTTGAGATGTGCCGCCCCGGTGATAACGTTGATATGACCGTTGAGCTGATCACCCCCATCGCTTGCGAAGAGGGTCTGCGTTTCGCTATCCGTGAGGGTGGCAGAACCGTTGGTTCCGGCGTCGTTTCTTCTATCATCGAGTAATTTACGATCATAGTTTGACGTAACATTTTCGGGGGATGGGATGAGTTTCATCCCATCCCCCATGTTTTTATTTAGATTATTTTTGAGAATTGGTGAAATTCCATACCGGCAGTGATCGCGCTGTGCGCAAAGTCTGCAAACCTTTGCAAAGGCAAGGGCTGACAAGGTGAGATTCCTTGACCGACGGTATATGCTGACGCATGACGCTTGCGGTTGCGCTTCGCATGACAGTCCGGATGGGAAAGAATAAGCAAGCCCGCGCGCGGGCGAAATTGTCCTTTCCCCCACGCATAATAGGGGGATTATTTATGAAAAATAAAGTCAGAATGAGCGCAAAAGAACGTATTTTGCGCATGGTTATGATCGCGCTGTTTTGCGCGCTTGCGTTTGCGGTTATGCCGCTGTTTCGTATCAACGTCGGATTTTTGACGTTTGATATCAAGGACGCCATCATCACGATCGGTGGACTTTTGTTCGGACCCTTGGCCGCAGTCATCATTTCTGCGGTTACGGCGCTGCTTGAATTTATTACGATAGGGGACACGGGGCTTTACGGCCTTTTGATGGATTTCGTATCCTCGGCTTCCTTTGCCGTGGTTGCTGCGCTGATCTATCGCTTCCGCCGCGACCTGCTTGGCGCGGTGATCGCACTTGTGTCCGCCATTTTCAGCATGACGGCCATCATGCTTTGCATGAATTTGCTGATTGTGCCGCTGTATACCCCGGGAGTCACGGTTGCCGTGGTTGCAAAAATGCTCCCCACCTTAATTTTGCCTTTTAATCTGACCAAGGCGGTGCTCAATGCCGCATTGGTTATGATCCTTTATAAACCCGTTTCCATTGCGTTGCGCTATGCACGCGTCAAGATTGCGGGCGCGAGCATGGAAACCAAAACGACTGCAGATAAGAAAACCAACGTGTTGATCACGGTGGCAGGCCTTGCTTTGGTGGCCGCCTCGCTGATTTTGTTCTTTGTCATTCTGGGCGGAGAAGCAGAATGGTTTGTCAATCTGTGGGCGAAATAAACCTGTATTTGGAGTAAATAAATGGAAGAAATCAAACAAACGCTCGTCGATTTTCTGATGAGCGGCGGCAAGGAGCTGGGTATTCTGCTTTGCTCCATGGTTCCTGTCATCGAGTTGCGCGGTGCCATTCCGCTTGGTTGGTTTACCGATCCGCAAACGCCTTGGTGGCTGACCTATCTGCTGGCTGTCGTGGGCAACATGATCCCCGTGCCGTTTATTCTGCTCCTGATCCGTCAGGTGCTTGCCTGGATGGAGAAAATGCCCATCAAATTCGTGCGCGCGGTTGCCGCATGGATACGTCGCAAGGCGGAAAAGAACACGGACAAGATCCAACGCTACGGCTTTTGGGGCGTTTGTCTGTTTATCGCCATTCCGCTGCCCATGACGGGTGCGTGGACAGGCTCGCTGGTGGCTGCCACCATTCATATGAACTTTTGGAAAGCCATGCTCTCGGCCTTGCTTGGCGTCATGATTGCAGGCGTGGTTGTCACTTTGATCTGCTTTGGCGTTGCAAGCGGCATCGAATGGTTGAGCTTTTTGATCTGAAAAATAAAGAATTGATATAAAAAAGAGGAAATTGACATGAAAAAAGTACTGTTTACAAGCGAATCCGTAACCGAAGGACATCCCGATAAAATTTGTGACAAGATCTCGGACGCCGTGCTGGACAGCATGCTGGCGGCAGATCCCATGGCTCGCGTTGCTTGCGAGACCTTTGTCACCACAGGTCTTGTGTGCGTCATGGGTGAGATCACCACCTCCGCATACGTAGATATTCAGAGCATCGTCAGAGAAACCGTGCGCGAGATCGGCTACGACCGCGCAAAGTACGGCTTTGACTGCGACAGCTGCGCTGTGATCAACTCGATCCACGAGCAGAGCCCCGATATTGCGATGGGTGTTGATAAGTCCCTGGAGGCAAAGGCAGGCATGGATACCGACGGTCTGGACACCGGTGCAGGCGACCAGGGCCTGATGTTCGGCTATGCTTGCAACGAAACCGAGGAGCTGATGCCCCTGCCTATTTCTTTGGCTCACAAGATGGCACTTCGACTGACCGAGGTGCGCAAGAACGGCATGCTGACCTATCTGCGTCCCGACGGTAAGACGCAGGTGACCGTGGAATACCACGATGGCAAGCCCGTCCGCGTGGATGCGCTGGTCATTTCCACCCAGCACAGCCCCGAGGTAGAGGTAGAGCAGATCCGTGCGGACATGATCAAGCACGTCATCGAGCCCATCGTGCCTGCGCACTTGATCGACGAGAATACCAAGATCTACGTCAACCCCACAGGCAGATTCGTCATTGGCGGCCCTGCAGGTGATACCGGTTTGACCGGCAGAAAGATCA
>JAZQYT010000123.1:0-3696 GCA_045633665.1 Eubacteriales bacterium
CCCGGCGGCTTTACCGTGTTCGGCGCTCCCGCTGTATTGGTGCGCGACATGAGCGTGGCGGGCAAGTAAACGGAAAACTTAAAAATATTGCAAATCCCGAACCTTGTGTGTCCCAAAGACTGCAAGGTTCGGGAATCATCAATACGTCATGTGACGAAAGGAGAGAGGCATGAGCAAAAAGAAAAAAATCGTATTGATCATATCCTGCTCCTTGATTGCACTTATATTGATCGGTGCGCTGATAGCTACTGCTGCGCTGATCTTGTCGGGCAACGCCCATGGCTTGGCCGGTGAATTGCTGACCGGATACGTCAACGATCTTCGTGAAAAACAGGAATTGAAACAAATCGAGCGGGAATGGGAAAAAGTGGTTCAAAATGAAAACAGCGATATCGCAAAAATTATTATTATGGATTCTCACTCGCTTTATGATATATTATACAGCAGTACGATACAACCGACACGTTACGAAACCCTTACAGACGAAAAACAAATTGATTCGGTGATCGATATACTTTCCGGTTACCAAATGACTTGGGAAAACATCCCCAAGACTGTGGATGAATTCTCTTCATATTGGGAATCGAGACGTGGAAAAGATGGAATCAACATAGTATTGTTTGATACGGAAAATAGATGTTTCATAAGATTGCTTGTATATGAGGATGGCATATGTGAGGTTGATTGGGATGCGGAGATCGTAAGCGACACGCATGTAAAATGGCATAAGAGCGCTTGTGCGCCTGCATCGGAAACGCTTTATCAATCCCTTGAAGCGTTGTTGGACGAATACGAATCATGACAATCTGTTGGCGAATCAAAATCCCTTCGTTCACAATAATGGCGAAATGATTTGATATCGGGGCTGAAATTCTTTGATCTTTCTTGGATCATAGAGTTTTAGCCCTTTTTTACATCGTGATTGCTGGAAAATATGCAATTCCTCTTGACAAAAACTGCATTTTTGTGTATAATAAAGTAAGTATTGTAAACTGCATGAAGTGTTTTTTGCTATACTGACATACAAAGAAAATGAAACAAAAACAGAAAAAACAGAAAAGGAGGTGCACAAGAAAATGCTTTTCGAAAACCCGATTTTTTGGGTTTGCATCGTGGCTGTGGCTCTGGTTTGCATCGTGATCGGCGTCGTCGCAGGTATTCTGTACCGCAAAAAGATTGCCGAGCGTGCGATCGGCTCTGCTGAGCAGAAGGCCAAGGCTTTGGTCGAGGAAGGCCAGAAGCAGGCGGCTTCGGCACAGAAAGAGGCTTTGCTCTCCGCTAAGGAGGAGATTATGCGTCAGCGTAACGACTTCGAGCGTGAGATGAAGGAGCGTCGAAACGAAGTATCCAGAACAGAATCGCGACTTGCCAAAAAGGAAGAAACTCTTGAGAAAAAGACCGAGCAGGTTGAGCACAAGAGCGAACAGCTTGACAAGAAGATCAAGGAAAACGAGCAATTCCGCGAGCTGATTGCAGAGCAGCTCAAGATGCAGATGAATAAGCTGGAAGCCATTGCAGGCTATTCCGCAGAGCAGGCCAAGGAAGAATTGGTTTCTCGCGTGGAGAACGAGGCAAAGGAAGAAATTGCCAGACGCCTGGAAGAGCTTGAAGCACAGTACAAGGAAGATGCCGAGGAAAAGGCTCGCGACATCATCACCCTTGCGATTCAGCGTTACGCATCCGATCAGGTTGCAGAGGTCACCATCTCGACCGTCGCGCTCCCCAATGACGACATGAAGGGACGCATCATCGGTAGAGAAGGCCGTAACATCCAGCAGCTTGAAAAGCTGACCGGCGTTGAATTGATCGTGGACGATACCCCCGAAACCATCATTCTTTCGGGCTTTGATCCTGTTCGCCGTGAGGTTGCAAGACTTGCACTTGAAA
Source organism: Eubacteriales bacterium (assembly GCA_045633665.1). Taxonomy (GTDB): domain Bacteria; phylum Bacillota; class Clostridia; order Oscillospirales; family CAG-272; genus SVQP01. The sequence continues at coordinate 1,888 of JAZQYT010000123.1, forward strand.
AATTGATTGCAGATGGCAGAATCCATCCTACCCGTATCGAGGAAATGGTGGAGAAGGCCAAGAGAGAGGTCGACACCGCAGTAAAGCAGGCGGGTGAGCGTGCCATCTACGAGGTGGGCGTGCGTAATCTCAACCCCGAGCTTGTCAGACTGCTCGGTAGACTTCGCTACAGAACCAGCTCCGGACAAAACGTACTCAAGCACTCCATTGAGGTGGCTTTCCTTGCAGGTGTTATGGCAGAGGAGCTTGGCGTGGATGCAACGCTTGCACGCAGAGCAGGTCTTTTGCATGATATCGGTAAGGCGTTCCCGCAGGACGTAGAAGGTACCCACGTACAGATCGGTGTGAATGCACTCAAGAAGTACAAGGAAAACCGCGAGGTTGTACATGCCGTCGAGGCACACCACAACGACGTTGAACCCAAGACCGTGATCGCATTCCTCGTGCAGGCGGCTGATGCCATTTCGGCAGCAAGGCCCGGTGCTCGCAGAGAGGACATGGAGAACTACATCAAACGTCTTGAAAAGATCGAGGAGATCGCAAAATCCTTCGGCGGTGTTGACAAGGCGTATGCGATTCAGGCGGGCAGAGAGATTCGCGTCATGGTCAACCCCGACACTGTCAGCGATGACAGCATGAAGGTGGTTGCAAGAGAGATGGCCGAAAAGATTCAGAATGAGGTTCAGTATCCCGGTCAGATCAAGATCAACATCATTCGCGAAAGCCGCGTTGTGGATTACGCGAAGTAAAATTCTTGCGAGAGCGTAACGCAATCGCACTCAAAAAATATTGCAATAAAGATTGCCCATAAGGGATTTTCATAGAGTTTATATAAATTCCCACAGCAGACAATCAGCGCGCATGCCGCGTTGCATACCATATATTTGATGAGAAAGAGCAAGGGCATCACCACTTTGGTGATGCCCTTGCTTTCGCCTTGAATATTAATTAATAATAGAAAAATAAACGAAAAATAGAGGAATTTGGCAAAAAATGCGATTTTTCAAGCACGCGACCCACGATAACTCTTGACAACCGCATTCTTATATGGTACAATTAAGTATTATTATGGGTGATTATGTGGACAATCCAAATTGCCATATGGAGGTTAATATGAACAACAGCGAAAAGACAATGGACAAAATCGTTGCCCTGTGTAAGAACAGAGGCTTTATCTATCCCGGCTCCGAGATCTACGGTGGCCTTGCAAACTCCTGGGACTACGGTCCTTTGGGTGTGGAATTCAAGAATAACGTCAAGCGCGCATGGTGGAAGAAGTTCGTGCAGGAATCCCGCTACAACGTCGGCCTTGACAGCGCGATCATCATGAATCCCCAAACCTGGGTTGCGTCCGGTCACCTGGGCGGTTTCTCCGATCCTTTGATGGACTGCAAGGTTTGCCGCGCACGCCACAGAGCGGACAAGCTGATCGAGGACTATGCTTTCCAAAACGGCCTTGAGGACAATCCCGCAGGCTGGACGGATGACGAAATGATGGCTTACATCAAGGAAAAGCACATCTGCTGCCCCGATTGCGGCTCTGGTGACTTTACCAACATCCGTAAGTTTAACCTGATGTTTAAGACCTTCATTGGTGTCACAGAGGAGTCTACCAACACGGTATATCTGCGCCCCGAGACCGCACAGGGTATCTTTGTGCAGTTCAAGAACGTAGCACGCTCCGGCAGAAAGAAGATGCCTTTCGGCGTAGGACAGATCGGTAAGTCCTTCCGTAACGAGATCACCCCCGGTAACTTTGTGTTCCGTACCCGCGAGTTCGAGCAGATGGAGCTGGAGTTCTTCTGCAAG
>JAZQYT010000124.1:0-3678 GCA_045633665.1 Eubacteriales bacterium
AACGGTCAAGTCTTACAGGATGAAAAGTTTCGCTCGAGCCTTTTCAAAGGCTCGCGGGGGCTTGGGGCAGAGCCCCAAGTCGCGCCCGCAGGCGCGAAATTTCTCCAACGCCGTTCTTTTTGGTTCTTTTTCTTGCGGCTACATAGCCAAGAAAAAGAACGGAGAGAATTTTCTCAATGTTACATATCCTATTTCATTACCCACTTTTTTCTTTGACACCGCTGGCGCAAAGAAAAAAGTTCGCAAAAAAGAAACGCCGAGAAAGTTTCGTGCCTGCGGGCGCGCCGAGGGCTGCTCGCCCTCGACCTCGGTCGCTTTTTGAAAAAAGCGACGCAAAAACTTTCATCCGAGAGAACTTGGTTGTTTGGGTGAAGGTCGGGCGAAAACTTTTATCCATGGCAACCTAATTTGAAAGGAATTTCAAAAAATGAAACTCTTTGACTCTCATGCACATTACTTTGATCCCAAATTTGACACGCTGGAGGGCGGAGCGCATGCGCTTCTGACCTCGTCGGAGTTTGCCTCGTCTGTCAGCCACGTTATCAATGTCGGTACAAACCCCGATACCAACCGCCGTTGCATCGAGCAAACCGCTCTTTACGACTTTATGTGGTGCGCTATCGGCATCCATCCCGAGGATTGTCAACACATAGAGCGCACACCCGACGATGTGCTTGCAGAGCTTTATGCACAGCTCCGGGATCCTCGGCTTCGACAGCGCGATAAGATCGTGGCCATTGGCGAGATCGGTTTTGATTATTACTGGCAGCCCGTCAATAAGGAACTGCAGCGTGAATACTTTATCCGTCAGCTTGAAATAGCAAGGGAACTCGATCTGCCTGTCATTATCCATGACCGCGAAGCGCACGGCGACTCGTTGGACATGGTCAAGCGATATCCCGACGTGCGCGGTGTGTTTCATTGCTACTCGGGCAGCGACGAGATGGTCAGGGAGTTGCTCAAGCTGGGGTGGTATATCTCGTTTGGTGGGCCTGTTACCTATAAAAACGCGGAGAAGGTCAGACGTGCTGCCTCGGCCGTGCCGCTTGACAGACTTTTGCTGGAAACCGATTGTCCCTATCTCGCTCCGCAGCCTTATCGCGGCAAGATCAACCATTCGGGACTGATGCACTCGATTGCCGAAATGCAAGCGCAGCTGCACGACGTTGCAATCGAGCAGATCGCGTCCGCAACAGCAAATAATGCCAAAAAACTGTTCGATATACCGTAAATTTGTGTAAAACAAACAAAAAAGAGGGCATAATTTTTACGTCCTCTTTGCAAAAAAATCAAGCGGATATCTTGAAAAATCAGTTTTCGTGCTGTATAATAAAATAGTATGTTGTATAAATTTACGCATATTTGCACACGAAAAACATTTGTTTTGCAATAAATTTCTAAAGAAAGGTCCCACCTCGGCAGCAGTCGGGGAAAAAGGGAAACAAGGAACACAATCATGGCTACTTTTAACACCAAGCAGATCAGAAACGTCGCTCTGATGGGTCACGGCGGCTCGGGCAAGACCTCTCTGGCAGAGTCTATGCTGTACGTATCCGGTGGCATCGACCGTATGGGTAAGACCACCGACGGTAACACCGTTTGCGACTTTGACGCAGAAGAAAAGGCAAGAGGCTTCTCTCTGTCCGCATCTTTGGCACACGTTTTCTGGAAAGATATTAAGATCAACATCATCGACGCTCCCGGCTACCTTGACTTCGAGGGCGAAGTAAATCAGGCAGTTCGCGTAGCTGACAGTGCTGTCATTATGGTTGACGGTAAGGCCGGCCTTGAGGTTGGTACTGAGTTGGCATGGGATAAGGCTTGCGCTATGGGTATTCCGAAGGCATTCTTTATCAATAAGTGCGACGATCTGGACGCGCACTTCAACAAGACCTTTGCACAGCTGCACGAAAAGTTCGGCAACTCCCTGTGTCCCGTATTCATTCCCGTTGGTAAGAACGGCAAGGATATCACCATGATCGACTTGATCGACATGAAGGCTTACGTTTACGACGACAGCGGCAAGAGAACCGAAACCGCTATGACCGCTGAGCTGGAAGCAAACGCTGAGAGATACCAGGAGGTTCTCAAGGAAGCGCTGGCAGGTACATCCGACGATCTGATGATGAAGTTCTTCGACGGCGAGGAATTCACCAAGGAAGAGTCCATGGAGGCTATGCACCAGGGCATTATCGACGGTACCATCACACCCGTATTCTGCGGTGCTGCAACCAGACTGTGGGGTGTTGTTGCTCTGATGGATGCAATCGTAGAGTCCTTCCCCAGACATACCGCAAAGAAGGTTGAAAAGTATGCGGACGGTTCCGATGCCGAGATCAAGGCAGATGCTGAGACCGCTCTGTTCGTATTCAAGACCATCGCTGACCCGTTCCTTGGCAAGATGTCCCTGTTCAAGGTGATGAACGGATCCGTTAAGAGAGATATGGTACTCTCCAACCTGACCAGTGATGCGCAGGAAAAGATGGCGCACATCTACATTATGAAGGGTAACAAGCAGACCGAGGTTGACGAGCTGGCTTGCGGTGATATCGGTATGGTTGCAAAGCTGTCCGATACCAACACCAACGACACGCTGGCTGCAGGCGGCAAGGCTTACGCTGCTACCAAGTACCCCAATCCTTACATGTGCCAGGCTATGATGCCCGCAACCGCTAAGGACGAGAGCAAGATCTCCCAGGCCATCGCAAGAATGACCGAGGAAGACCTCACTTTGAAGTACGAGAACAACCCCGAGACCAAGCAGATGCTGATCTACGGCTTGGGTGACATGCACCTGAGCGTCCTGGCTGCTAAGATGAAGGGCAAGTTCGGCGTACAGATCAAGCTGGATACTCCCAAGATCGCATACCGTGAAAAGATCACCAAGAAGTGCGACGTTGAAGGTAAGCATAAGAAGCAGAACGGCGGTTCCGGTCAGTACGGCCACGTCAAGGTAAGATTCGCTCCCGGTGAAGAGGACGGCTTGACCTTTATTGATGCAACGGTTGGCGGTTCGGTTCCCAAGAACTTTATCCCCGCAGTTGAAAAGGGCCTGCAGGATGCAATGGCAAAGGGTATTGCAGGATATCCCATGGTCAATCTGAAGGCAGAGCTGTACGATGGTTCTTACCACGCAGTTGACTCGGATGAACTTTCCTTCCGTACTGCTGCTAACCTGGCATACAAGAAGTGCCTGGAGTTGTCCGCTCCCGTACTGCTTGAGCCTGTAGGCAGTCTGTTCATCACAGTTCCGGACGGTATGGTGGGTGACGTTATGAGTGATATTCCCAAGCGTCGCGGTAACGTGATGGGCATGAACCCTGCAGAGGGCAAGCCCGGTTACACCGTCGTTGAGGCTGTAGCTCCCAAGTCCGAGCTGGTTTCCTACCCGATCGACCTGCGCGCTATGAGCCAGGGCAGAGCATCCTTTGAGTTTGAAGTGACCGGCTACGACGTAGTTCCCGCGAACATTGCGCAGAAGGTAATTGAGGAAAACAAAAAAGCAGAGTAATGCTCATCCGGTGAAATTTCCCGATTGCTGCGTTGCTCCTCGCTCGCGGCTCGACTTACGGCAAGTAAGCCTTCGCCTGGCGATCTGCGGTGCGCCTTGCACTCGAAAAATTTCCCGCGGATGAAGAATAAAGGGCTGTCGCTTTTGCGACATCCCTTTTGGTATGT
>JAZQYT010000125.1:0-2656 GCA_045633665.1 Eubacteriales bacterium
CGGCAGAAGAAACGGGCGGATTTAATGCCAAAAAAACGAAAAGAAGAAGCAAAAAAAGATTTTTCAAAAAAATCGAAAAAAATTGAAAAAAGGTATTGACAAATCGAAAATGATTTGTTATAATATCAGAGTCGTCAACAGCCGGCACAACGCTGGTATGGCTCAGTCGGTAGAGCACGTCATTGGTAATGACGAGGTCATCAGTTCGATTCTGATTACCAGCTCCAGAAAAAGCACATCTGCTTAGCAGATGTGCTTTTTCAGTTATATTCGCCTTAGGCGAGTGATATTGCTTTACAGTGATATTCGGCTGACGCCGAGTGATATTTGCTGCGCAAGTTTCGGCGGCGAATATCACATCACGAATATGACGAGCTTTAATCACACTTTTTTCAAGCAAAAATATCACGCTGACCAAGTCAGCATATCACCAAGAGATCAGTAACGTTTTCGGAGGTTTCATATGATCAAACGAGGCGAGAGAGCAGAAGAACTGTTTTTGCAGGGCTACACCTGTGCGCAGGCGGTGGTGCTTGCGTTTGAGGATATCACGGGACTGGAGCGCACCGTAGCGGCCAGACTTGCCAGCGGCTTTGGCGGTGGTATGGGAAGAATGCGCGAGGTGTGCGGTGCGGTCAGCGGTATGTTTATGGTGTATGACCTTGTCTGCGGCTACGCAGAGCCCGGGGATATAGAGAGCAAAAAGCGCGTGTATGCCGATATCCGCGAGCTTGCCGAGCGCTTCAAGGCGAAATCCGGCGGATCGATTGTATGCCGCGAGCTGCTTGCAGGCGTGCAGACCACACAAGGGGGCGATCCCGAGCTGAGAACTCCCGAGTATTATGCCAAACGTCCCTGTCCGCAGCTGGTTGCCTTGGCTGCCGACGTGCTGGACGAGTTTCTGCGCGAGAAAAATATCATAGGTTCATAATTCGTTTACAATATTTCATTCCGAAATCCTTACACTTTTTGCAAACTTTGGCGAGTAGTGTAGTGAAGGCCGCACACGCTCGTTCATATTTAGTTTACAAAATTGTTTTGTGAAAAGCGTGAATGGTTTTGTATTTTCGTCGTCTTTAATAGTGAAAGCGAAAGCTTGAAAAACAAACATTCAAGGAGGAAGAATGAAATGATGAAAAAACGCACAACGCTTGTCGCATTGCTTCTTGCTGCGATCTTACTTTGCGCAACGCTTGTATCCTGCGATATGGCCGAGGACATCAAGGATGGCTTTGACGAGAGCATGAAGGATGAAATGTTCAAGAATCTGAAGCTGGAAGATACCTTTGCGGACGGCAAGCCTTATCACCTGTATTTTATGTCTAATGGTGACGGCACCTGCGCTGTAAAGTATCTGACCACCGATCCCGAAAACACGCAGGATTTTGTGGTCGAGATCCCCGAAACCTCTCCCGCGGGAGATAAGGTCACAGAGGTGGATCTGCAGTTGACCACCGCAGATCGTGCTTGGAATCCCGAAGAAACCACCACGCAACAGCTGCCGTTGGTCTTGCGAGCAGCGGATTTTGACGCCATTTGCGCGCAAATGGAGGGCAAGGGCATCAAGAGCTTTGATCTGAACAAATTCAAGGCGTACTACCTCAAGATCGCGCTTACCAATATGGACGATATGGCCAAGCTGGAGGCCGAGGAGGCGTTTCCCATTGCAGCACTTGGGGATATTTACGTATTTGATATGAACGCTTCTGTTACCGAGCAGCAAAAGATCCTGAGCTACCTGACCACTTACTGTGATTGGGATGGAGATGCTTTGGTACAGTATTATCTCAACGTGCTTGAGTTAGTCAAGCTCAGCGAGTCCTTGGAGCAGGCGGAGGCTTGCCTGAGCCTTATGCGCTACATGGGTACCGAGCACGTCGTGGGCATCAGCATTCCCAAAACCGTGACAAGCGTGGGCTCTGACGCATGGCAGCATTTGGACGCTTTGCAGAGTGTGGAGGTTGCCGAGGAAAATACCGTGATCAAAACGATCGACGGCTGCCTTGTAAACACTGTAACCGGTACGCTGCTGCGCTGCTTTGGCGATGGCCGCATTCCGGATGGCGCGGACATCAAAACGATCGGCAGCTACGCGTTTGCAGGCTGCGAGCTGACGCTCGGAGAGGGTGGCATCAAGGAAGGTATTCACCTGTATATCCCCGAAGGTGTGACGACCTTGCAAAAGGACTGCTTTGACGGCATGATCATTGAGGATATGTCGGTGTTTACCATTCACCTGCCCACGACGCTTGTAACCTTTGAAGCACCCGACGCATTTGATGAAATTTACGTATATGAGTATGCGGGAACGCGTCAGGAATGGGACGAGCGCGTTTCGTTCACGGGCGTTGGTGAAAAGGATTGCTACATTTATCTGAAAACCTCGGATCAGCCCCGGCTCAATCAATTCTTTATTCCCAAAGCCGATTGATAAAAGTCCGTGAGAAAGGCAATGGAAATCAGCGAATGTATGATAGGCCTTGCCGATAGGACTGTAAAGTGATAAAAAAGCAGGAATTTGCTCAAGTATGGGCAGATTCCTGCTTTTTTGAAGTTTGAATATAAAAAAGCACCGCCAAAGAATGCTCCTTGGGGGCACCTACCGTAAAGCAGTTTTATATCAAAGCAGAAAAGGGACGAGATTTTCTCGCCCCTT
>JAZQYT010000126.1:0-4876 GCA_045633665.1 Eubacteriales bacterium
TCATCCTCAAAGATTTGCTGACGGTTGACACCGCGTAGCATGACGTGGTATATATTGCTTTCGCATTTCTCTCGCGCTTGTCTGGGCATATGGGCATCCTCCTTCTTACTATTTCATTATAGCATATGAGGTGAAATTTGTCAAGAGATGCGCTTTTGCCGACCTTCCACTGCCCCTTCACCCACATAGATGCATTTTTGGCAAAAATGATCCGATTTTTTGAAAAAATTTAAAAATTTTTCAAAGTCGCTTTTGTTGGGCTGTCGGGAATTTTCTCACCGTGAGTATTGCAAAAAACGGAATTTGTGATATAATGAAAGAAACGAAAGGGGGCGAGGATATGACGGTGCATACCCGGATCCAAAAGAATACGACTTCACTTGCGGGAAAGGTGGTTGCCATTTCGGGCTCTACGGGCGGCCTTGGCCATGCGCTTTGCATGCAGCTTGCTGCTCTTGGTGCGCAGCTGATCCTGCTGGATCGCAATCAGGAAAAGGTGAATGCGCTTTGCGCACACATCAGGCGTGAATATCCGCAATGCAAGGTAGGGTACGTGCTGATGGATCTTTCCAAAATGCAATCGGTGGACACGGCAGCCGATATTTTGCAAAAAAAGCAAATTGACGTGCTGATCTGCAACGCGGGGGCGTATGCCGTGCCGCGCTTTATCACCTCGTCCGGCCTTGATAACGTGTTTCAGATCAATTTTGCCGCGCCCTATTATCTCGTCCGCCGCCTGATGCCCACGCTGGCAGCACGGCAGGGCAGAGTGGTGCTGGTGGGCAGTATTGCGCACAATTACTCCAAGACCGATCCCGACGACGTGGACTTCCGCACGCGCAAAAAGGCCTCACTTGTCTACGGAAACGCAAAGCGCTATCTGATGTTTGCCGCATACGGCCTGTTTGCGGATCGAGAGGACGTCACAGTCAGCGTCACGCACCCCGGCATTGCGGTCACGGGCATTACCGCGCATTACCCGAAATGGCTGTACGCGCTGATCAAATATCCCATGAAGGTCATCTTCATGCATCCGCGCCGCGCCTGCCTGTCGATCTTGCGCGGTGTGTTTGAGCCGACTGCGACCTGCGAATGGATCGGCCCGCGCGTCTTTGACGTGTGGGGATTGCCGCGCAAGCACACGCTGCGTACCTGCGACGCGCAAGAGCAGGCCTATATCTGCGCGCAGGCAGAGCGCGTTTATCGGGATATTTGCAAGCAGCTGGGAAAAGAGGATGAGGCATGACCGAGATTTACGACCGCTTGCTTGACATGCAAGACCTTTCTTACGGGGACTTTTCGGCAAAGCTTTTGCCCACGCTTTCGCGTGAGAGCATCATCGGTGTGTGCTTGCCGCTTTTGCGTCGGTATGCCAAGGAGTTGGCCGGCACCGCGCAGGCAGAGGCTTTTATGCGCGAGCTGCCGCACAAGTATCTGGAGGAAAACCATCTGCATTCCTTTCTGATAGGGCAGATGCGTGACGTGGATGCGTGTTACGCTGCCTTGGATGTCTTTTTGCCGCACGTGGATAACTGGGCGGTATGCGATTCGCTGCGCCCCCGGATCCTGCTTGCAGATAAAGCGCGCCTGTATCAAAGGGCTCGCGCATATATGCAAAGCGAGCATGCCTATACCGTACGCTTTGGAATTGAGCTGCTGATGCTGTACTTTTTGGATGAGGATTTTGATCCCGAGCATCTGTCGCAGGTCGCAGCCGTGCAAAACCAAGAATATTACGTCAATATGATGATTGCGTGGTACTTTGCCACCGCACTTGCCAAAGAGTGGGAGGCTGCGCTGCCTTATCTGGAGCAGCACCGCTTGCCTGCATGGGTACATCAGAAAACCGTACAAAAAGCAATAGAGAGCTACCGTATCACGCCCGAGCAAAAGGCGTATTTGCGGACACTACGTTAAGGAGAATGACATGAATTATCAAATTATACGCTTGATCGACAGACCTGAAATGAAGGAGCGGATGGCGCTTTGGTTTCACCAAAAATGGGGCATTCCGAAGGAGGCCTATCTGGATAGCATGCAGGATGCGCTTTCGGGAAAAGCCGTGCCTGCATGGTACGTGGCCATGGACGGTGAGTGCATTGTGGGCGGCCTTGGCGTGATCGAGAACGACTTTCACGACCGTCCTGATCTGAGGCCCAACGTCTGCGCGGTCTATACCGAGCCCGAATACCGTGGCGGGGGCATCGCAGGTGTGCTGCTTGACTTTGTGTGCCGCGACATGCAGGCATGCGGCATTGACACGCTGTACCTTTTGACCGACCACGATTCGTTTTACGAGCGCTACGGCTGGACGTTTCTCTGCCACGTCATGGGTGACGGGGAAGAGCAGCCAAGCAGAATGTATATTAGAAAAATGGAGTGAGCATGATATCATAAGTGAAAAAGGGCTGATTCAATCGCAATCCTTTAGGAGGCAGTCAAATAAAGGTACACAAAAACGGTCGTAGGGGGCGACGTCCTCGACGCCCCGGGTAAGCACAAACTAATTTTACACAATATTAGTTAGTTTGTGCCTGCCCGGGGCGTTGAGGACGTCGCCCCCTACGGTTTATTCCGCCTCGGTTTCTGTTTGGATGCACCCCAAACGATGCATCAGCTCCAGCAGCTTTTGCTCCTGTGAGAGCGGTGGAGGCAGCTTGCGCAGCTTTCGTAGGAGCAGGGAGATCGCATAGACCAGCACCCCTATCGGCCAGATCAAAATGATCAAAGCTATCTCGAATATCTTATCAAGCACCTTTTGAAGCCTGTTTCGGTCGTCCTCTGGGCCGATATAGCGTACTGTACCGCGGAATTCAAGCCGTCCGTTCACCTCTTCAAGCGCTGAAACGTACCAGTTTCCGCCCGAATGCCCCGCCCGTTCTATACCAAGGCGGATCTCATCGTCATGTATCTCGATCAGGTAATCGCCAAGGTAACGGGTATGGCCGCTTCCCGGACACAGGCTGTTAAGCTTTTGCAAAAACGCGTCCTTTGTCCCGGGAAAGCGAAAGACGTACTCTTTGGATCTTGCCATATCTGCGACTTGTGTACTGCGGGGGACTTACATGCCGCTGCCCAGCAGATACATAATGGTCAGGGTGATAGTACCAAGCACCATCAGAACAGCGAGTGCGCCTGCCAGGATTCTGGCAGCAAGTTTGGTTTTGTTCTTATTCATGTTCATGTCCTTTCAGCCGTCGCGCGGCACATCAATCGATTTTTAATTGGTCACCGCTCAACGGAACGCCCGTTGCGGGGATCTTGGTTTTTTTATATCCCTTGGAGTCCTCCACGTCTACCTGTACGGCAGTCACGGTATGCCCCTTCTTGAGCGTCATCAGCGTCACGCCCGAGGAGGTACGTGTGGTCTTTTGCGGGATCAGCGCGGTCTTGATCACGATCGCGCGGTTGTCCGACGAGATCAGCATGATATCCCGCGGCTTCTTGTCGGTATCGTCCAGAATGGCAACCACGGGGGAAGCATCCGAATAAGCACCGGTCAGCTTGCGGCGCACGGCCTTGGTTTCGTATGCCGTGACGGGTACGCGCACGCCCTTGCCGTTCTCAAAGATGAATACCATGTTTGCACCCGCAGGGAAGCCTGTCTGAACGGTGACGTACATGGGCTTTTCACCCGTATCCATACCAAGCTTTGCAGGTACAAATTCGCCAAGCAGCGAGGCCTTGGTGGTTTCAAAGTCGTCCACCTTGCATTTGAACACCTTGCATTTGTCGGTAAAGAAGGTCAGCTCGTCCGCATTGTCTGCGTTGAAGGCGGTCAAAAGGCTGTCGCCATCCTTGAATTTCTGCTCGTCGTTGCCTTGCAGAGAACGCATGGTGATCTTTTTGAGGTAGCCCTCCTTGGAAAGCACCAAATAAACAGGGTAGGATTCCACACGGGGCTCTTCAAATACGGGAACGTTTTCAGGCTGAATGATCTGCGATTTTCTGGGCTGGCCGTACTTCTTCTTGATATCGTTGAGCTGGTTGGCAATATACGCCTTGATCTTGAATTCGTCACCCAGCAGCTCCTCCAGATGCTCGATCTCCTTTTTGAGATCCTCGATCTCTGCGATCTTGTTGAGAATATACTGCCTGTTGAGGTTACGCAGCTTGATGTTAGCAATGTATTCTGCCTGGATCTCGTCGATGGTAAAGCCCTCCATCAGATTGGGGATGACCTGCTCCTCCTTTTCAGTGCGACGAATAATGCGGATGGCCTTGTCAATATCAAGCAGGATCTTGCCGAGCGCCAAAAGCAGGTGCAGCTGATCCTTTTTTTCGCCAAGCTCATACGTCAGCTCGCGGCGCACGCAGACCGTGCGGAATTTGATCCATTCGGTCAGCAGCTCGGCAATGCCCAGCGTTCTGGGAGCGCCGTCTATCAGCACGTTGAAGTTGCACTTGAAGCTGTCCTCCAGGGGTGTCAGCTTGAAAAGACGTGCCATGAGCTTGTCGGGATCTGTACCCTTGCGGATATCAATGGTCAGCTTGAAGCCCGAGAGGTCGATCTCATCGCGGAAATCGGTAATCTCCTTGACTTTGCCCGATTTGACCAGCTCCGCAATTTTGTCCATGATCTGCTCAATGGTGGTGGAATAGGGGATCTGCAATATATCAATGCAGTTGTTGGCCTTGTCGTAGGTGTAACGCGAGCGGATGCGGAACGAGCCCTGTCCCGTGGTATAGATGTTCTTGAACTGCTCCGCATCATAAATGATCTGACCGCCGCCCGAAAAATCGGGAGCCTTGATGATCTCCATCAGCTTTTCCACGGGCAGATTTGGCTTTTTGAGCAGCGCGATGGTGCCGTCACAGATCTCTGCCAAGTTAAAGGAGCAGATGTTGGAGGCCATACCGACCGCGATACCCATAT
>JAZQYT010000127.1:0-3880 GCA_045633665.1 Eubacteriales bacterium
GCGACTTGGGGCGCTGCCCCAAGAGCCCCGGTCGCTTTTTGCAAAAAGCAACGCAAAAACTTTTAATCATGGGCTCGTCCGTATGGTGGTGTCTTGACAACCTCACCCGTATATGTTATAATGTAAGTTGGTAAACTACGAAAACGAGGTTATAGATTTATGAAAGTCGGTTTTATTTCGCTTGGCTGCTGCAAAAATCAGCTGGATACCGAGGTCATGCTGCATCACGTGGCCGAGGCCGGGTATGAGATCACGCCCGAGGACATTGAGGCGGACGTGATCATCGTCAACACCTGCGCTTTTATCGAAAGCGCAAAAAAAGAAGCCATTGACAACATTCTGGACGTTGCCTGGCTCAAGGAGCATCGCGATCTCAAGGCGATCATCGTCACGGGCTGTCTTGCAGAGCGTTACGGTGAGCAGATCATAGAAGAAATGCCCGAGGTGGACGCCGTGCTTGGTGTCGGCTCGATCCACAACATCGTCGAGGCAATTCAGACCGTTACGGCCAAAATTCCGCAGAAATACTTCTCCAAAGAGGATAAAAATACGGTTGCCCTTGGCGGTGACCGCGTGCTGACTACCCCCGAATACGCCACTTACCTCAAGATCGGTGAGGGCTGCGACAACCGCTGCGCATACTGTGCTATCCCCGGCATTCGCGGCAAGTTCCGCTCCCGTCCCATCGAGGAGCTGGTGGAGGAGGCCGTACAGCTGGAGGCGCTGGGTGCGCGTGAGATCTCGATCATTGCGCAGGACATCACGCGCTACGGTCTTGACCTCTACGGCGAATATGCGCTGGACAAGCTGCTGCGCGCCATTACCGACGCGACCAAGTCGGTACGTCTGCGCCTGCTTTACTGCTACCCCGACAAGATCACCGACGCGCTTGTTGCCGAGATCCGCGACAACGACCGTATTATCAAGTACATCGACATGCCCATCCAGCACATCAGCGACCGCATGCTCAAGGCCATGAACCGCCACGGTGACAGCGCAATGATCAAGGATGCCATCCGCAGATTGCGCACGATTCCCGGCATGACGCTGCGCACCACCTTTATCGTGGGCTTCCCCGGTGAGACCGAGCAGGACTTTATTGAGCTTTGCGAATTCGTCAAGGAAGCGAGATTTGACCGCCTGGGCGTCTTTACCTACTCGCGCGAGGAGGACACCCCTGCCTACGATTTCCCCGATCAGATCGACGAGCAGGTCAAGCAGGACAGATACGACGTGATCATGAAGGAGCAGATGCTGATCGGTGCTGAGCTGAACGAGCAAAAGATCGGTACGGTCGTGCGCGTGCTTTGCGAGGATTACGATACGGTCAGCGAGACCTGCTACGGCAGAAGCGACGCAGACGCCCCCGACATTGACGGCAAGGTATATTTCCGCGCTCCCTACCGTCCCGCGCCCGGCTCTTACGTTGACGTACAGATCTCGGACGTGATCGACTACGACCTGTTCGGCGAGGCCGTGCAAAAATAAAATTGAGCCGCCATGGGCGGCATGGAGGTTATGATGAAAATGAATCTTCCCAATAAGCTGACCGTGCTGCGCATGATCATGGTACCCATTTTTATGGCAGTCATGGCCGTTCCTGAGCTTTTTGAAATCAGCGCAGCCGCACACACCGTCTGCAATATCGTGGGCGTGGTGCTGTTCATTGCAGCCTCGCTGACCGACATGCTGGACGGTAAGATCGCACGCAAATACGGCCTTGTCACCAACTTCGGCAAGTTCATGGATCCGCTTGCCGACAAGCTGATGGTGATCGGTGCTATGCTCATGATCCTGTACAAATCGGATTACGAGTCTGTTCACGCGCTGTTTATCTGGGCGACCGTGGCTGTCATCTTCCGCGAGCTGGCCGTGACGGGCATTCGTCTGTTGGCAGTACAGGGTGACGGACAGGTCATTGCCGCTAATATGCTTGGCAAGATCAAGACCGTGACGCAGATCGTTTGCGTTTGCGCAGTGATCATTGAACCGCTGATCTACGCGATTCCCGGCATCAATGTGCCTGCGTTCATGACCGCCTATATGCCGATCTCGCTGGTAACCACTGCACTGATGCTGATCTTTACGGTGTGGTCGGGCATCAACTATCTGGCAGGCGGCGCGAAATATATCCGTCATGATATTTAAGATGGAAAACGCATAAAAGCAGCGGTTCATCGGGCTGCGGAAATAACAAAAAACAGCAGGAAGTTGTTCAATTTTGAGCAAATTCCTGCTGTTTTAGTATGTACAAAGCATCGTCGCGGGTTCCTTTACCGCATCAGCGTCATAAACCCTTTCTATTCGCGCTCTCCCCGCCGGTGCTTGGCACAGGTCACCACCTCTTCCCCCCCTCCGGGAGAGGGGGGAAGATACGCGCCGGCCTGCCTCGGGCACAGGGGGGAGAATGCGAATCCGAACGGTTTCTGCGCGTAATCCCTCTATAGCAAAAGCAGAAGCCTATCGAAAAAGACTTCTGCTTTTTGTTGTTATTGATTGCTTTTACGCAATCACCTCTGCGCTTTCGATCACGATGGGAGATACGGGTACGTCGTTATACCAGCCCACGCTGCGCGTCTTGGTAGCCGCGATCGCATCCACGACCTCAATGCCCTCGGTCACTGCACCGAACGCTGCATACTCACCGTCCAGATGGGGGGAATTTGCGTGCATGATAAAGAACTGGGAGGACGCGGAGTTCTTGACCTGGGTGCGCGCCATAGAGATCACACCCTTGGCATGGCGCAGATCGTTCTGCGCAAAGCCATTGGAACGGAACTCGCCTTTGATCGACTTTGCAGGCTTTTGATTAAAGCCCTCATCCATACCGCCGCCCTGGATCATAAAGCCACGGATGACGCGGTGGAAGATCAGGCCGGAATAAAAGCCCTCTTCTACCAGCTTTACAAAATTGGCCACCGTTTCGGGTGCCTTATCGGGATACAGCTCAACGGTGATATCACCGTACTCTTTGATATGCAATACAACCTTTGGATTGCTCATGATGAAAACTTCCTTTCCTTGTGTCATTTATATATCTGTGTTTTCAAACGTATACGCTGCGTCCAGAAGCTCGCAAAGACGCTCCTTCTTTCCCAACACGTGCAAATACCCCGCCAGCACCTCCATACCGGTGGCTGCTCGGTACTCGGCCACGGTTGCGCCCTTTGGCACGTTGCCGTGTCCCATATTCCTGCCGCGGCGGAACACGCTCTGCTCCTGCTCGGTCAAAAGGGGAATGATCTTTTGCATGGCCTTGGCCTGCGCACCTGCGCGGACATAATCCAACGCTTTCTGATTCAGTGCAGCGGAGGTAGAATACCCTGCCGCGACCAGCGCCTCCCTGACGTACAGCTCGATGACCGCGTCACCCAAGTAGGCCAGCGCAGGGGTTGTCAGCTCATTGATCGGCTTCATTTTTATCTTTATCCTCCGAACCCTTTTCGGCAGCCTCAGCTTTCTTTTTGGCTTTGCGCTCCTTCTTCTCTTCCTTCTCGCGCTGTTTTTTCTCCTCGTCACTCTCGGGTGCAGGATACTCCTCCAGCATTGCCTTTGCAATATTGCGGAAATACACCGACAGCGACGCGACCGCCAGCAGCGTGACAAAATAATCCTCTCCGTCCTCGGTATCTAACTGCTCCCCTGCAAGGACCTCACGTACGATCTCGGGACAGCGGTTCTTTTGCGCTTGCTTGATGGCGATCGCCTTATCGTAAGCCGCGATCAGCTTCTCACCCGAATAATCGTCCTTGGAATAGATCCCCTCCATGGCGCGCCTGATATCGTCGATCGACAACGTATTTTTCAAGGAATACACGACCAGCATCTGCACGATCTGCTCCTTGGAATATTTCTTTCCCTTGACGGGCGTGATCAGCCC
>JAZQYT010000128.1:0-2310 GCA_045633665.1 Eubacteriales bacterium
TGGGAAGGACACAAAAGATAGTTCAGAGCGGTTTTATGGGGACCTCATCCGGCGCTACGCGCCACCTTCCCCAGCGGGGCAAGGCTTTTTGCGCGTCCGTTTTGCTTACTTGTCCGTTGGGGCAAGGCTTTTTTGCGCATCCGATTTGCTTACTTGTCCGTTGGGGCAAGGCTTTTTTTGCGCGTCCGTTTTGCTTACTTGTCCGTTTGGGCAAGGCTCTTGGAGCAAGGGGATTGCGCATCCCGCCAACCGAAACGCTGATGGTGTTGGCCGATTATTACGGAGTGAGCATGGACTATATCATGTGCCGTACCAAAAATCCACAGTTGAATCAATAGCAGGCAGATCCTTTGAAAGAAGGCCTGTCTGTTTTGCTTTTTCGGTGCATTTATTCTCCAACTCTCACATATATTACCATAGATCTTGTCCACCATCAGGGCTTTACAACAAGACTTTCCTGTGTTATAATAGACGTGGAAACAAAAATCCCTATAATTTGACATAAAAGGATGGAAAACAATGCAATTACGTAAAATTCTCACGGGGCTGCTCGCTGCCTGCATCACCGTGGCGTCGCTTTCGGTGGCGGCTGCTGCGATCGAGCCCTCGTACAAGGTGTCCGACGATTATAAGGACACGCTGTACTATAACAACCTCGCGGCCTTGGAGCTGACAGGCGACGGTGCGACCGATGTGATCGCAGTCGCGCTCTCGCAGCTGGGCTATCACGAGGGCAACAAGGATTCCGAGAAGGACGGACTCAACAGCAGCGGCTCCAAAAACTTTGTGGAGTACAACGTGCTGTTTGGCAAGCTGGACAACGGTGAGGGAAACGGTGTCAGCTACGGGTACGCGTGGTGCGCGGCCTTTGTCAACTGGTGCTTGCGCCAGGCGCGCGTGGACAAGGAGCTGACAGGCGGCATGTACGTGTCCTGCGCTTCCTGGAGAAACTGGTTTATCAACGAGGGTGCAAAATTCGGTGCTTCCTATCATGCGCGCACCGACGATTACATACCCAAGAAGGGCGACCTGATCTTTTATAAAAGCCTGAGTGCCACGCACTCGCGCCCCACCGACCATATTGGCATCGTGCTGAAATCCGAAAACGGCAAGGTTTATGCCATTGAAGGCAACGGTGACAACCGCGTGGCCTTGCATGAGTATGCGCTGACCGACAGATATATCGTGGGCTACGGCAGTATTGCTTACAAAACGGCTGACGTGCCACAGGTGGATTATTACAGGACAGAGGATCATCTGCCGGGGTACTTTATCTCGGGCGGTGGTGTGCTTGCGGCCTACAATGGCCCGGATACAAGCACGGGTAAGGTGACCAATCTGCACGCACATACCGTGTATCGCATTCTGGCAGTACAGGGCAGGTATGGGTTGGTCGATCTCGGACAGGGTGTGCGCGGCTGGGTGTCGCTCAAGCGATTTACGCCCATCACCACCGATCCATATCATACCGTGGAGTTAGCAAACGGCACGCAGAGGTATCAGATCCGCGTAGCGGCAGGTGCGTCCTGTGCCATTCCCGATGCTGCGCTGCTGACGGATGCGCTGGGTGAGATCGCAGACCTTGTGGGCTGGAAGACTGCCGACGGCACGGTGCTGGAGCCCGGGGCGATGATTGCGCCCGAGGCGGATATCGTGCTGCAGGCCGTGAGTGCGCAGGAGAGTGAGAGCGAGAGTGAGAGCACAAGTGAAAGCGAGAGCCAAACCGATACCGAGGCAGATACCGCAGGGGAAAGCGCGGATCGGGACAGCACGACGTCCGATCAGGGGGAACAGACCGATAAGGATAGCATTCCCAACGCACCCAAGGGCTGCGGCAGCGTGATCGGTACGGGCGTGGTAAGCGTGGGAGCGCTTGCCGTGATCGCCCTTTCGGGTGCGACCTTGCTTTGGCGCAAGAAACGGGAAGAATAAGCGCAAAACGAATAAAAAAACGCAAAAAAAGGAGCCGAATCGTAAAGGGTGATGTTCTTAGCGGAGAAATAAAATAAGGGTATGGGCATAGCCCGATGCGTTTGTTAAACAAATGCGAAACTGGCAATAAAAGCAGAAGAGAGAGTAACACGGTTACAAATTTCCGTGAAACTCTCTCTTCTCTGTTTTTTAGTGATATTCTTTGCTCTCGCAAAGAGTGATATTATTGCTTGCGCAATAGTGATATTGAAGCCTTGCGGCTTCAGTGATATTCTATTCGCCCATAAACTCGCGAAGCGAATAACACTCGGCGTAAGCCGAATATCACTGCGTAGCAATATCACTCGCCGTAGGCGAATAGAACTGGCGTGATACTCC
>JAZQYT010000129.1:0-11560 GCA_045633665.1 Eubacteriales bacterium
GTATGGGCAGTATACGAAAGTGACGCTATGGAGGGCAGGGGACTGTCCCGAAGCCTTGTTTGAAAGGATCGAAAACGCATGAGTATACAGGTATGTTATCAGAATCGGGACGGCTTTGCTCCGTTTTTGACCGATGTGGCAGGCAAGCGCGTGGCGGTGTTATACGACGTCAATACCGCGCCCCATGCCGAGCAGATCAAGCTGCAGATGCGCGGTGCGGGCTGTCTTGTCGCCAACGTGCCGTATGCCGATACGGAGCTTTTGCCTACCGAGGACAAGTGCGCACGCGCGCTGGCGGCGGCAAGAAGCGTGGATTACGTGCTGGCCGTGGGCAGCGGCACGCTCAATGATATGGCAAAATCTGCAGCAACAAGGGCAGGCGTGCCGAGTGGTGTGCTTGCAACTGCTGCCAGCATGGACGGCTATTGCTCGGCAGGGGCTGCGCTCATGCGAGGCGGCTTTAAGGTGACCGACACGGTCAATCCGCCTGCACACGTGTTGATCGATCCGAATATTATCGTCACTGCGCCGCGCATCATGACTGCTGCGGGCTTTGGTGATATCGTAGGAAAATATACCTGCCTTGCGGACTGGCAGCTCTCGAATATCATCAACGGTGAGGAGATCCATAAGGATGCCTTTGCCATGATGGAGCAGGCAAGAGCGGAATGCATGAATGCCTATACGGGACTTGTGCAAAACGATCCCGTTGCGGTGGAAAAGCTGATGGACGCGCTGATCACGGCAGGGCTTTCCATGGCGCTGTGCGGCAATTCGCGACCTGCAAGCGGCAGCGAGCATCATCAATCGCATTATCTGGAAATGGATTTCGCGCGTCGCGGTGAGCCGATCCCCATGCACGGCGTCAAGGTAGGACTTGGCACTATGATCTCGCTGGAGCTGTATCACTATCTTTCCATGGCCAAGGTGCCAAGCAGAGAGTATCAAAAGGTATGGGCGCTGGCGGACACCTTGCCTTCTCCCGATTTTGTCAGGGAGCTGCTGGCAGGACTTGGATGTCCCGTGCGCTTTCGCGATATTGGTGTCAGCCGCGCACTTATGCGCCGTATGCTGACCGAGGCGCATACGGTTCGTGACCGTTATACGATTCTGACACTATGTGCCGAACGTGGCCTGACGGCTTGTCTTGCAGAGCCTTTGATAGAAAAATACTATTGATTTGGGATGGATTTCATGAAAGATTTTAGAAGAAAAGTAGCCCCTATCCTGCTTTTGGCCTTGCTTGCCATGTCGGGAGGATGCATGGATGCATATTCATACCTATATTGCGAGGGCGTGTTTGCCTACGCGCAAACGGGTAATATTCTCTTGTTCTGCATCAATCTGGTGCGAGGCGAGTTTTCGCAGTCCTTAGCGTATCTTTGGCCCATCCTTGCCTTTATGGGCGGTGTGGCAACGGCTTTTATTCTGGAGAGATTGCACAAGGGATGGAAACCATTTTTGCACAAATGGCGCACCTTGATCCTGGAGATCGCGATTTTGACCGCCGTTTCTTTTGTTGCGGACTATAATCACCTGATCGCAACCGCCATGATCTCGTTTGTGTGCGGCATGCAGCTGGAAAGCTTCCCGTCGTTTTTGAGCATCCGCGTGGCAACCACCATGTGCATTGGTAACTTGCGCAGCGCGGTGCATCACGGCATGGAATGCGCATTTGGAAATGCAAAGGGAAACGGTGTGCAGGTGCTTTTATTTGGCGTTGCGCTGACGGCCTTTGCGTTGGGCGCGGCTCTGGGCAATTTCCTGGTTGTCTTGCTCGGTGCTTATGCCGTGCTGGCAAGCTGTGTTTTGCTTTGCGTGAGTATCGTTTTTGCGTTTATGGTGTATGAAAGAGATTGAAAAAACGGGGCTGCCCACGTGGGCAGCCCCGAAATCTTTTTTACTTGACTAAGTGTCTCTTGATCTTTCTGGAGGTAGTCTTTTCAAACTCGGTGGAGCGGAATTCGATGATGCGGATCTGCTTGTATGCAACCAGCGACTTGTTAAGCTCCTTGATCTGCTTGGAAATGGTTTCCTGGATCTGTTCGGGAGCGGTGTCCTTGTCGAACTTGTCGTAGTTGGGGTAGATCACAGCGGTCAGCTTAATGCCGTCGTCGGACTGTCTGCCAAGCACCACGCACTCGGAAATGGTATCAATGTTCTCGAGGTATTCTTCGATCTCCTCGGGGAATACGTTCTTGCCGTTTTCAAGCACGATGACCGACTTCTTTCTGCCCGTGATGAAGATGTACTTCTCTTCATCCATGTAACCCAAGTCACCTGTACGGAACCAGCCGTCTCTTGTGAAGGCCTTGGCGGTTTCTTCTTCGTTCTTGTAGTAGCCGAGCATGACGTTGTCGCCCTTGACCTGGATCTCACCGATGGTGCGGCCCTGATCATCAATATGATCGGGATCGATACGTACGCGGCAGCACTCAACAGCAGGGCCTACAGAGCCAAGCTTGGGTGCGTAGTAGGGGTTCACGGCAACCAAGGGAGAGCACTCGGTAATGCCGTAGCCCTCGCAGATCTGAATGCCGAACGCGTCAAAGTCTGCAACGACAGAGGTGTTGAGCGGTGCGCCGCCCGAAATGATCTTGACCAGTCTGCCGCCGAATGCACCGGTAACGTCCTTGAACAGTCCCGTACCGATATCGATACCCATCTTTCTTGCAGCACCGGAAACCTTGATAGCACCCTTGAGCACCTTGTCCTTGCCCTTTTTGCGAGCGGTTTCCCAAATTCTCTTGTCCATGGTGTTGACGAACAGGGGAACGAGGGGCAGGCCGGTGGGCTTAAACTGCTCGAAGTTACGCATCACGTGCTTGAGGCTATCGTTGATGCAGATCTCCATACCGTAGATCAGGGCTGCGATATCGATGCACAGCTCGTAGGTGTGGTGAATGGGAAGCACCGAAACAATGGTGTCCTCCTTGCAGAAGTCTACGCAGGAGCAAGCCGCGTTTGCAGCCGAGATCACGTTGTTCTCGCACAGCATAACGCACTTGGAGGAGCCTGTCGTACCCGAGGTGAACAGCATGACAGCCATGCGGTGCAGATCCTTGGGCGTCTTGAGCGCGTAATGATCGTTGTGAATGTGCATTTGTCCCATTGCAACGATTTCGTCAAATTCCTTGACCTTGGGGTTATCGTGGTAAGAGAGCTTTTCGGTGCTGACGGGAATGAAATACTGCACGGTTGGGTGCGTATTGACGGTCTCCTTGAACTTTTCGTTCATGCAAGCGGTATAGACCACAGCGTCAGCCTCGGCAAAGGTCATAAAGCCCTCCAGCTCGGGAACTGCAACCTCCTTGTCCATGGGAATGGCAACGCCGCCTGCTGCGATGGTTGCAAGGTAGGTAGCGATCCACTGCGGGCAGGATTCACCGATGATGGCAACTCTCTTGCCTGCAAGGCCGAGAGCGTCAAAGCCTGCTGCAAGCTCTGTGATCAGATCGGCAAATTCGCTGTAGGATATAGCCAGCAGCTGCTTGCCTCTGTAGTAACGGAAGGCAATCTTTGCACCGTGGGATTTGAATATGCGAGTCAGGTCGCGCACGTCCTTTGCAGGGGTGTAAATTCTGGGTGTCTTTTTACGTACTAACATAATACATCCTTTCTTTGGCGGAGCGATCCGCCTGCATAAATTCGTGTTACACTTGAAACATTTCCATACATAATCAATTATACACAAAAATGGAACGTTTGTCAAGAGTATTTTATCTTGACAGCGTGACGAGTGCGTGATATAATCAAGATAATATATGGAAAATGAGGGAATAGCGTGAAATATCACACTGATTTTCTTTACAGTCTGCTTTTCACGCTTAAAGCATCACCTAAAAATGGGTTCCAACCCATTTTTGGAGCAAAAGCTCCACGGTGAAGCTTTCAAAGCTGTTTGAGCCGCATAGCGGCATGGAGGTTATTATGTCAAAGATCAAATGGCGCGGTGGTGCGCTGCTCGCTCCCGCCCCTCCCGCACTTGTCACGTGCGGTGATATGGAGCATGCAAACGCGTTGGCGGTTGCATGGACGGGCATCATCAATACAGTGCCGCCCAAGACGTATATTTCGGTGCGCCCCGGAAGATATTCTTATTCTATGATCAGAGAGAGCGGGGAATTCGTCATCAACCTGACGAGCGCGGATATGATCAAGGCGCTGGACGGCTGCGGCATGCTGACGGGTGCCAAGGTAGATAAATTCAAAAAATTCGGCCTTGAAAAGCAAGAGGCAAGCGAGGTCAGGTGCCCCTTGGTGGCGCAGAGTCCGCTCTCTCTTGAGTGCCGCGTGACCGATATCATCGAGCTTGGCTCGCACCATATGTTTTTGGCCGACGTGGTGGCCGTGGACGTGGAGGAGAGCTTGATCGATCAGCATGGCAAGCTGCGCCTGGATAAGGCCAACCTTGCCGCCTTTGCGCACGGAGAATATTTTGCCCTCGGCAAAAAGATTGGCGACTTCGGCTTCTCGGTCAGAAAAAAGAAAAAGACACCGCCCAAGGGCAAAAAAGCATAAGGGAAAAGGGAGAATTTGCGAAAATTCTCCCTCATTTTTTCAATCAGTCCTGGACCAGTCTGGGACAGCTCTCGCCTGCCTTGTAGGCAGCGATGTACTGCTTCATCCATTGATAGTAAAGGTCACCGTGGCCGCCCTCCATGGGCTCAATGTCGCGGCTGTATTCCTGATTGTAGTTGTCAACGAACGCGGTCTGTCCGTCCACGATAAATCTCTGGGCAGTCCATTCGTTCCACCAGGTCAGCGTCACCACCTTGGGATGGACGCGGAAGGCCTCCTTCCACTGATCGTAGAAGAATTTGCCGCCGTTTCTGCCGTGCGCAGTGTGCATGGACATGTAGGTTTCCTGCGAAGCGACAGCGACCGAGATCTGCTCAACCACGCCGTCCTTTTCGTAAGCGGTATTTCTGTTTCGGATATTGAGGAATCTCCAGCATTTTTCATCCGTCAAGCCCCACATGTGACGAACCGTGAATTTATCGGGGCAGGGGAAGGTGTCCGTGCTTTGTGTATAGATCATGAAGGGCTTGCCCTCCCAGTAAACAAAGCAATCGGCATAGGGGTTGTTTTCGGTGTAGTAGCGGTCATAAAGCGCCTCTATCATAGGCCCTTCGGACGCACCGCACCAAGCCACGATATAAGGCGTGCGGTAGCCCTCGGCGCGCAGCTCAAGCGTGGCGCGGCAAAGCGTATCCAGCGGATCAAACATCCATACCTTACCCATAGCGGTATTGGAAATGTAGCCGTCGTTTGCATTGGTGTAGTCCAGAATGATAAAGTCCACGTCAGCTTCACCTAAGAGAATCAGATTGTTCTTGGCCGCCTCTATATCGGTGGAGCGATAGTAGCCCTGCGCGGGCTTTGCCCAGTAGTGGAAGGCGTGAACAGCACCCCAATCCTTCTTGCCCTCAAGCACCTCGGTGATGTTGTTGAAATCGGTTACGGGCTCGTTACCTGTGCCAAGTATGCCGTCAAACCAGACCGAGTAGCATATGCTGACAAGGTCGGTCTTGTCCGTCATATCAAGGCCGGGCATCACACCCTCATCGGGAACTGCGGTAATGACGGTTTCCATGCGTTTTTCCTCCTTTTGGCAAGCATAAATGTTGAGATTGTCGATCACGCTGCCGCCCATATGGGTAAAGAATACGAAATAATCGCCGGCATAATGCCCCATGTTGTTGGCAGTTTCTGCCACAAGCGTGCCTGCCGCGTCGTAGACCGAAAGCGTGGAATTGTCCATGGACGTTTTGAGCAGCAGCTGACGCGCACCGCCGTCATAGGTGCCGTAAACGTACGTGTCGTAATTTTCGGTGCAAACGATATCCACGTGCTGCATATCGGCAAAGCCCTTAGGGATCTTGACCGAGGCAAAGCCCGCAGGCCAGCCGCCGCCTGTGCCGCCGATGACTGTGATCACGTCATTTTGCGAGAAAGAGAACCAAAGGCCGTCACCGGGCGTATCCGGGATCTTGCCCGAATAATTGGAAACGTAGCAGCCGATAAAGGTGGAGATCCAGGTGTGCGTGCCTGTTTGCTGGGCATTGGGTGCAAAGCTCTTGATGTCTAAGGAAAGCTGGATCTGATGGCTTTGCTTGACCGACGCGGGAACTGTGGGCGACCAGGTCGACCAGCCGGAACCGAATTTTTCACCGTCGTGGATAAAATGCATTTGTCCGTCTATGATGGCTGCGTGATTGGCGTCACGGTAGGCAATTTTGCCGTCCGCGGTTTTGTCACCGTCGTCAAAGTTGATAGAAAGCAGTGATGCAACACCCTGCTCGGTGCCATCGACTACCTGTCCGAGCTTTTGCGTATCAAAGCCATCGACCGAGATCTCTTTTTCCTCCTTGACGTAGGTCATGCCGGGATAGTAGTCGATCTCGCCCTGTTCGGGCGGTGTGTCGGTTTCTGTTTTGGATTCGGGAAGGGATTCGGAATCCGGTTGCGTGCTGTCGGGTGCTTGCGTCGTCCCTTGGGTGTCCGTGCCCTGGGGATCGGGCGGGGTGCATGCCGAAAAGGGCAGCACTAAGCAAAACGCGAGCATCAGAAGAAAAATTCGTTGCAGGGTGTGTTTCATGATAAGCATCCTTTCACTTTTATTCTACATTCATTATACCCGATAGGAAGATGTTTGTCAATGAGTAAAAATCATGTACAAGATGTAAAACCTGACGGATCTCTCTTGACATGCAGATGAAATTCGCGTATAATGAGAAAAATAGTTCGAAAAGAAACTAAAAAGGAGATCGTATGCGTTATTCGGAATGGCTGGGGAAGATGTATACCCTGAGCCAGTATTTAGAGGAGTGTATTGCACCTGTGTGCAAGGAATATAATCTCAACAGCACCGAGATGACCGTGCTTTTGTTTTTGCACAACAATCCCGACAAGAATACAGCGACCGATATCATTGCATACAGCCGTATCGCCAAGGCGAATATTTCCAAGGCGGTGGAGCATCTGATGCGACGCGATCTGGTGGTGCGCATGCGTGACGCGCAGGACAGACGCGTGTTTCACCTTTGCCTGACCGAAACTGCCGAGCGCATGATGCCCGATCTGCACGCTGTGGCGGAGGCATATCTGCGCGGTGTTTTTGCGGATTTTTCACCTGAGGAGCTGCGTGCCTACAACACCTTTAATAATCGTATCGCGGCCAATGCCGAGCGAAGATTGCAAAAAAAGTGATAAATAGAATTCCCGTCATTGACAAATGGCGGGGATTTTGCTATAATGTGTGTGATAATCTCAAATGCAAAAGGAGAAAAATTATGAAAGAACTGCATCTGATCTGTAACGCGCATTTGGATCCCGTTTGGCAATGGGACTGGAACGAGGGCGCTGCTGCTGCGTTGGCAACCTTTTATTCAGCTGCCGAGCTGGCGGATGAATACGACTATATTTTCTGTCACAACGAGGCACTCTTGTACGAGTGGATCGAACGCTATGATCCTGCGCTGTTTGCACGCATCAAGGAGCTGGTAGTGGCAGGCAAGTGGCACATTATGGGCGGCTGGTATTGCCAGCCTGACTGCACCGTGCCGAGCGGTGAGGGCTTTGTACGTCAGATCGAAACAGGACTTACGTATTTCAAGGAAAAGTTCGGTGTGCGTCCCACGACTGCGGTCAACTTTGACTCGTTCGGCCACACGCAGGGACTTGTGCAGATCCTGAACAAGACCGGATACGACAGCTATATCTTCTGCCGTCCGCTCAAGCCCATGATGGAGTTGCCGCACATGTTCTTTGAATGGAAGGGACTTGACGGCTCAAGTGTCAAGGCAGCAAGATTTGAGGACGATAGCATTTATTGCTCCGAGCTGGGCAACGCCGTCAATGCTATTAAGAGAAAGATGCGTCCTTGGGAAAACGAGGACGTGGCGTTTGCCCTGTGGGGCATTGGCAACCACGGTGGCGGTCCTTCCAGAAAGGACTTGTCCGAGATTGGCGAATTTGCTAAGGAGCAGCTTGGCAACGGCGTGCGCATCATGCACTCCACGCCCGAGCAGTTCTTTGCCGCTGCAACACCGACTGCAACCGTTGATTATGCGCTGCAGCCCTGCTTTGTCAAGTGCTATTCCTCGGTCAGCACGCTCAAGCGCAGATATGCAAGCCTGGAGGATGCGCTGCTTATGACAGAGAAAATCTGCGCACGCGCTGCGATCGAGACTGATTTTGAATACGATAAGGCTGCCATGGATGAGGCACAGCGCATCATGGCTATGATTCAGTTCCACGACGTGCTGTCGGGTACAAGTATCCTTGAAGGCAACGTGTCCGCGCTGCGCAAGGCCGACTACGCGTTGGAGATTCTGGACGAGCAGTTCTCGCGTGCATTCTTCAAGATGTACGAGGGCTGGACACGCGGTGCAGGCGGTGAATTCCCGTTTGCAGTATTCAATCCGCATCCTTACGAGATCGACGGTGTGTTCGATCTGGAAATGCTGATCATGGATACGCTGGATTCCAACGGCCCCACCATGTTTGCACTCGAGGTGCGTGATGAGAACGGCGTTTGTGTTTCTCAGCTGACCAAGGAAAGCTCTACGATCAACATGGACAGAAGAAAGAGAGTGACCGTGCGCGCAAAGCTCAAGCCGATGTCGCTTTCCCGCTTTGACGTCAAGATCAGCGTGGTGGATCGTGTGTACGTGGACAAGACACCGCAGACGCACTTTGAGATCGGTAACGAGAAGATCGATTTCTGCTCCGAATGCGGCTGCCTTGCAGGCTTTGAGGTGGACGGCAAGCAGTATCTTGGCGGCGGTGCGTTCGCGCCCGTGGTGTTTACCGATAATGCCGATCCTTGGGGCTGGTGGCTCAAGACCATCAGCAACGAGCAAAAGGCGCTGGATTGCAAGACCTCCTTGCGCGTCATTGAGCGCGGTGACGTGCTGACTCGCCTTGAGAGTGAGTATACCACAGGCAAGTCCGACGTGCGGGTGGGTTATACGGTATACAACGATCTGCCTTACGTGGACGTCAAGGTCAACGTAAGCTGGAACGACGCAGGCAAGGGATTGAAGCTTGAGATCCCGCTTGCCGAGGTTGGCAAGTTCATCGGCCAGACCTCGTTCGGCACGCAGGAATACTGCCATGATCTGGAACAATGCTCGCATCGTTTTGTGGCCGTGGAGAACGGTGACAAGGTGCTGGGCGTATTCAAGCAGGGAACGTACGGCTGCTCGATCGAGAATGGCAAGCTGTACCTGACGCTGCTCAACGGCTCGGTTTACTGCGCGCATCCCGCAGGGGATAAGCCCATTCTCCCCGATGAGAGATACTATGATTACATCGACCTTGGCGTGCATGAGTATTCGTTCCGCCTGGAGGTCTGCGATAAGAGTGAGCTTGAGCGTAAGGCAACCGAGTTTGCGCAGAAGTTCTATACGCTCAACGTATATCCGCACGGAAAGGGCGTTTCGTATGACGCATCTCCCGTCACGCTGTCCGACAACAATATCACCCTGTCCGCGTTCCGTAAGATGGATGACGAAACCTACATGATCCGCCTGTTCAACAACCTGGACGCAGCGCGCGCATGCACCTGCACCGTGATGGGAACTGCGCTGGATCTGGAGTTCGGCAAGTACGAGGTCAAGACGCTGCTTTATCAGAACGGCACCCTCTGCGAGCACGATTCTATGCTGATGATTTGATAAACCCAAATGAAAACAGAGGTCACGTTCGTGACCTCTGTTTTTTATGAACCTATGCCCAATTGTGGGGGAGGGTATCATCCTCCCGCACGCGATAAGGTAAGAATATGTTCGGGAAAAACGATTATAAACCCATTTCGTGCGGGAGGATGATATCCTCCCCTACGAAGTTTTCCGTTGTGCAAATACTGTTTATTTCAGCCTCGGCTTCCACCGAAGGCTTTTCCAATAGCGGCTCATGAGAAGTGACACGTTTGCCACGGTCTGCTTGAATTTGAATTTCTCCGAGTGCTTGGTAAAATAGGGGGATGGCATATCCGAAAGCGTCAGAGGTGCGTAAAAATGCCCCTCGTAGACCTTGTAGCGCGAGAGGTTGCGTGCCAGTCCTCGGATCGAATAAAAGCGTTCGGGTGAGATTCCTGCGCCTGTCATGGCGATCAGCTCGGTGGCAAAATCCACGCAGGTATGGCATTTTTCAAGTGCCACGCGGCGGCGGAACATAAAAGAAAGCGCACCGATGTAATTATATACGTACTCCTGCTCATTGGCAACGTAGCTGTCCAAATGGGCGCGGATGGTGTCGTACGTCTCGTTTGTGACAGGAATGGCGCAGATCTGCACCGTGGCAGCCGTGTTGCGACGCAAATAACGCTCGGGTGTTTCCACCACAAAGCCACCGCAGAAGGGCGTGTCGTCATAGCGGCGCGCAAAGGAATAGAGCGTTTGCAGATTGCCATCCAGCGAAATGGATACATGGTTGTAGCGGTGGCGCGTCATGGCGCGGATGCACTTGGCGATCATATAGTGGGTGGAAGAAAAAATGACGTAAACGTATTTTGGGGAATCAGTCATTTATTTGCCTCCTTTATATGTGATAAAACATGATGATACCGATGATATTGGTAGCAAGATTGGCCGACATATGCACAAACCATGAGGGCAACAGGCTCTTGGTTTTGTGGTTGAGAAAGGCAAAGATGCAGCCGCCCATCGCCATGCCCAGAAGAGCAAGCGCGAAAATGACGGGCGAGAGCCAACCGTCCATAAACGCGATATGGTAGGCCGAGAACAAAAGCGCACTTGCCACGTAGGCAAAGGGAACGCCCAGCGGCTGCAGGCCGAAAAAGCAGAAGCCGCGGAAAAAGAATTCCTCCAAAAGGGAATTGATCAGTGCGATATACAGCGCGACAAACACGAAATTTTCGCGCGTGACGCCCGCATCGGACGTCACCGAGTCTGTGATGGATGAAAAGTCAATAAAGCCG
Organism: Eubacteriales bacterium; assembly: GCA_045633665.1. GTDB lineage: Bacteria > Bacillota > Clostridia > Oscillospirales > CAG-272 > SVQP01. Next base: position 10,949 of record JAZQYT010000129.1, read on the forward strand.
CGCAGCGCAAAAAATGCGATCATGATGACGGCAAAGATGCCAAAGGCCAGCGGCAGCGTCAGTGCAAGATGCTTTTTTTTAAGCGAGAACAGCTGCTTGGGAGAGAGCGACTTGGTGCAAAGCAGATAGATCACGGGAATAGCCCCGAACAGCGCCAGCTTGATGGCGCTCTTGACGGCATACGGTGGGGACAGGACGGCATCCACAAGTCCCATGCAAACGCAAAGCGCAAGGGACAAGATCAAAATGATGATGGAATGCTTTTTGGATTTTTCCATAGTCAGTCCCCCCTTTCCGCGCTTTATTATAGCATATGCCCCTCGCCCCGTCAAGCAATTTCTGGTCGATTTAAGAAAACCTTCATGTTTGTGAAGGGGTTGTGATCAATAGTATCCCTCAAGTGTCATCCTGAGCGAATACCGCGGAGCGGGATCTCTGAACGGTTTATGACACGCCACCTGCGGAAGTTACATTTGATTGTGAGCGGTAAGAAAACCGTAAACCGTCCATCGGTAGGGGGCGACGTCCTCGACGCCCCGGACAGGTATAAACTAACTTCTCAAACGGATCGTCCGGGAGGCCGGTCCCTACAAAAGATTGTTTGTGCTTACC
>JAZQYT010000130.1:0-16839 GCA_045633665.1 Eubacteriales bacterium
GGTCGAACCGGTACGATACTCTCGTATCACGGGATTTTAAGTCCCGGGCGTCTGCCTGTTCCGCCACACCGGCGTTCAAGCATGAAGTCGGATCGTAGCCATGTCGTTCTGTGAGCCAAGGAGTTGTGGAAGTGCCTTGTCTTCCTAAGACCGCTTGGCCTCCGACTTGGTCGAACCGGTACGATACTCTCGTATCACGGGATTTTAAGTCCCGGGCGTCTGCCTGTTCCGCCACACCGGCGTTCAAGCATGGCCTTTTCAAGGACTCGTATATTATATCATTTGTTTCTCTGTTTGTCAACCCCTTTTTTGAAAAAATTATAAAATCTTTTTCAATCTTTTTCAACTTTATCAAGTATTTTTCGATTCTTTTCCCTTCTTCTTCGTTTTTTTTGCATAATTCGATACGTGCTTGTTACGTCCGCAAGATCTTCGCCGCTCCCAACGTCACATAGCAGACCGAGATTTTCGCCAAACGTGCAATCTTATCTCTGTTTAGGCTACGTACTCTCCTTATCCGTTGTTGAAATCCCCCGATTTTTCTGCTATAATTGTGTCAACGGATCCGGAACATCGAAAATCAAGGAGTATTTTATATGACGATAGGAAAAAACATTGCGGAATTAAGAAAAAGCAGCTGCATGACGCAGGAGCAGCTTGCGGAACTGCTTGGCGTATCCCCTCAATCGGTTTCCAAATGGGAAAACGAGGTTACCATGCCTGACATCATGCTTCTCCCCGTCATTGCGGGATGCTTTGACATTACCGTTGACGAGCTGTACGGTGGCAGAAGGCAGGCAGAAAAACGCAAGGCTGTTGATTATGATGAGATCCCCGAAATGCTGTACGACACCATCATTGAGCTGACGCAGCGCGGCTGGGTGGACAGCGTGGAAGGAAAGGATCTTGCCTTAGAAAAGGAAAGAATGCGATCTTATCTGGAAGAAAACCGTCAAGTAAAAACGGTCACATTTTCCAACAAAGGCGGGGCTGTTGTTGCCACTTCGGAAATTGGTCTTTTGCACAGAGGAAAAGCGAATGCAGAACAGCTTACAACAGATGAGATCGGGCAGGTGCTTGAGATCTTATCCAAGCCTGCCGTCAGAAAAGTCTTTGCTTTTCAAACTGAGAATATGTCCAAGCCCATTACAGCCCCCTATGCAGCGAAAAAATGCGATATTTCTCCCGATCAAGCAGCAGAAGCGCTGGAGCTGTTGACCAAAATTCATGTCGATCATCCTACTGAGGTCATGCTTGACGAGGACTCTCCTGTGCGCACGTATTCGCTTGACTGTGGTGAATGGGTGATGTACACGCTGATGATTCTGAAGACCGCGAGACTGATGGAGGAAAATCAACAGCACTATTTCAATTATCGCGGCTCCTACAACAATCTTTGGATACAGTAAGCAGCCTTATCATTGATTCCCTGCACCTCTAAAATCCCTCGACAGATTTTAAGGTCTGTCGGGGGTTGTCATATTTATGAAAACAATTTCATATTCTTTATTTCTTCTTTTCCCTTTTCCCGATCAGCTTGACCGCGTCAACGCCTGCGTTGGCTGCGATGGGCAGGCCGCCGGGGGCCATTTGCCATTGTGTGGCCAGCACGACATTATCAAGACCGGGAACGTCGCCCGACAGCTGCACGGGGGCGGAGCCTGCGGGCATAATAAAGCTCATAAACGAACCAACGCGCGCGCCGACGAAGCGGTTATAGGTGGCGGGCGTCCAGGAATCAATGCAGGTGATCTTGCCCTTGAGCGCAGGCATGCGATCACAAATGATCTCTTGTACTGCGTCGGCCATGCGCTGCTTATTCTGCGCGTACGCCGCTTTGTCGCGACACAGCTCGACCGATTTTTTCGCGTCCTCCTCTAAGCAATAGATCATGGTCTGCAAAAGGCTCTTTCCTGCGGGAGAGAAGCCCGGCTCATGCGAAAACTCGCGCAGCATGACATAATCACCGCACAGCAATTCCCTTTGCTGCTCGGGAATCTCGTAGATCATTTCTCCCGAGAAGGGTGCATGATCCCCATCAAAGGCAAACGCGCACTGGTGGCTGGAGAAGCGGATCATACACTCGTCCTCATACTGCTCAGCCAGCTTCTCCGGCATATAGGAGCGATCCAGCAGCGTGCCAAAGGCCACGTCGGGATCGGCTGTGATGATCACGTAGTCTGCAGATACGGTCGTGCCGTCGTCCAGCAGCACGGACTCTGCCCTGCCATCCTTGACGTTGATCCTATCGACTCCGTTTTTGAGCTGCAGCACACCGCCCAAGGAACGGAAACGTTCGACCATGCGGTCAGCCATGGCACAGGACGATCCGTGCGGAATGCCGCCGTTCTTGCCCGTGAAGGTGGCAAATACCATGATCAGAGCAAGCGAGCTGAAATGTCCCGGCATAAACGACAGGAAAAACTCCCCTATCATAAGATTTTTAAAGCGTGCCGCCAGATCCTTTATGCTGTCCTTATAATACTTGACCATATCGGGCGCTGCAATCAGCTTTTCCCATGCGTTGCTCTTTCTTTGGCAGTCCTTACCGCCAATGCCGTTGAGATACGTGATGGATCTGACCGCTCTGATAAAGCCCTTGATCTCTTTTTGATCCTCGGGCGAGATGGCCAGCATATCCCTTTGCAGCGTGTCCAAGTCCTTGCTCAGCGAAAGCTGCCGTCCGTCCTTATGGACATAGGTATACAGCGTTTGGTGCTGATGCACCCCGATCCCTTCACCGAGCGCACCGAGCGTTTCCCACATCCGATAAAAATCGGTCACGGGATTGGTGCCTGTCAGCCAATGGATGCAGTTATCGATGTGATAGCCGTGGCGATCCCAGCCGGTCAGATTGCCGCCCGCCTTGAAGTGCCGCTCGTACATGGTGACGTTATATCCCGCAAGCTGTGCGTAAATGCCTGCGGAAAGTCCCGAAACACCTGCGCCTATAATGATAATTTTTGCCATATCAAAAATTCCGTTTCTATAAATTTGGTGAAAATCACTCTCTGCAGCTCAAATAAATGATTTGATATTCCTCGGACAGCGCGTCAAGCAGCCTGCGTGCAGCACGAGCACGCTCGTCATCCAGGTAAACGAACGGATCATCCAGCACAAGACAAGGCTTTTGCTGCTCAAAAAGTCCGTCCGCCAAGGAAAGCCGCAGGCAAAAGCCCACCATATCTCTCCAGCCGCTGCTCAGATACTCGATGCTGCGGCTCTTGCCCTTTTCCATGAGCATAATACCGAAATCGGTATCCATGGTAAACTTCTTTTCCTCACCGCCCATTTGCTGCATGCGGCCAAGGAATGCGCTTTGCATTTTGTCGAGATAGCGCGAGGACAAATTCTCCCTTGCCTCGGCCATGTATTTTTCCGCCAGCACGATGGCGTTGTAATTGGCATTCTGCTGCTGCAGCGTATCCTGCAGAGCCTGCTTTTCGGCCACCAAAGCACCGTAAGCATCGGCGGCTTCGTAAAGCGACTCCGCTTTTTGTACAAGTGCCGAAAGCTGTGCATTCTGCGCCTTGCAGCGCTCCCTGCTCTGCTCCCACTCGGCAGAGATAACGCTCGGATCGGGCAGATCCTTATCCTGCTCGCCTCCCGACTCTGCAAGGCCGCGCACGTTATTTTCCAGCGCATACCTGCGTGCAGCCTCCTCCTTTTGGGTGATCTCCTGTCTGCGTCGCTGCAGATCGGACAGCACCGTGCGCATCTCGGCCAGCACAAAGGCGCAATCCGTGCGGTCAAACGGCCTGTTCCAACGCTTCAAAAATGCGGAAATGCTGTCCCAAGCCTCGTCCGCCTCGGCAACAATGCCCTCATACAGCGCATCCTTTGCCTGTTGTTGCTCGCAAAGGCGCAGATATTGCTCGGTGGTATGACGCAGCGTGCTCAATGCGGAAATATAGCCCGCATCCACGTTCAGCCCATGCTTTTGCGCCAATGCAACAGGCACGACGGCCTTATCCGCATAGCGTTCCTTGCACTCCTGTGCCTGCGCAAGCTCGCGCTCGCGCTCCGCAAGCAAGCGTTTTTTGGTTTCGATCTTAAATGCTGCATCGGCCGCGCGCTTGGATCTGCCTGAAAGCTGGGCGGCTGACACGGCACGCAACAGCACAAATACGGCAAGTCCCAAAAGTGCAACACCACCAATACCGCAGATCACGCCAAGCACCACGCGGCTGCCAAGCAGCATGATGGCGGCCGTGACCAGCATAGCCACGGACAAGCATGCCAGCACAACGCCAAGCACCTTGCCTGCCGTTGCTCTTCTGCCCTGCTTGCTCTTTTTGACAGGCGCGGGATCGCCAATGGCTTCCGCCTGCTCCTGCAGCGCATCCGCACGCACTTTATGCGCACGCAACTCGCCTTCAATATCGCGCAGCTCGTTGCAAGCCTTCAGGGCCGCATCGATCTCGTCCAAGGGCGTTACACCCTGTGCGAACGTGGGCATCAGCGACGCGATCGCCTCCTTGATGCTCTTATCGCTTTGCACCTGCTGGGCTCGGCCCGAAAGCTTGGTCAGCTGCCCTGCCAGCAACTGATGCTTTTCCGCCTCGGCAAGCAAGGGAACCTCTCCCTTGAATTCTGCCTGCACGGCATCCGCCTCGCGTTTGGCGGCCGAGATCTCGCTGCGCATGCGGCTATAAGTTTCCAGCACCGTCCTGCGCTGCTTTTGACTGCCTGCGCGTGCCAGATCCTGCTGCAGCCTTTGCATTTTCTGCTCGCTCTCTTGCACTAAAGGCGTCAGACGTGCGATCTGCGCATCCAGCTCCTGCGCCTGTGCTTTTTGCGCAGTACACACCTCGATCTGCCTTTGCAGCTCGATCATGCGACGCTCACCGTGATAGATCTCACCGCGCTCCCCCGTGGTTTTATAGTATCTCTTGCGGCGCAGCAACGCATCCATGGCCTGCTCGTAATTGCCAAGGTCGTTTTCCGCCTGCAGCAGATGATTGAGCTTGGTATTGATGCTGTTATTGGCCGACTTATCCACCTTTCCGTGCGTATGTGCCGACGCGTCCATATACACCGTGCGGCTAAAGCCGTCCGCATCGATACCAAACAGCTCCTCACCGATCTTTTCGCTATATTCCGCGCTCAGCTTTCCCGTGTCCAGAGCGTACAGGGCAAAGGTGTCCTCGCTCTCCTTTGCACCGAAAAAGCGCTCGATGCGGTATCCTTTGCCGTCTACCTCGAATTCCAGGTTGCCGCCAAAGCTGCCGCCCGTCCAAGGGGCGTACCGCTTGCGCGGATTTTCCGCCACGCTGCGCGCACGGGTATCTCCCAGCCCATAAAACATGCTGCGCAAAAAGGCAGCAAAGGTGCTCTTACCCCAACCGTTGGGGGCTGTGATAACATTGACACCATCTGTCAATTCATAAGAAAAATCCTGCAGGTTTCCAAAGCCTGCGATATAGAGTCGGATCAGCTTCATGCGTCCACCTCCTCACCGCCAAGCGCACGAATGCCCTTTTCGATCACCTGCATTTTGATCTCCTCATCCAGATTCGAAGCAAGCACCAGGCGCACAAACTCACCCTTGAGCGAAATATCGTTCTGATAATCCTCGGCACGGATGCTCAGCCTAGTCTTATCATAGACCTTGGCAAAATAAAAGCGATCCGAAAGCACACCGGCCACGTATCCTGCGTCATGGCAGGTTTCGGGAGCCACGAAGCCCACAAGCTCCACCTTGACCATATCTTGCGAACCGGCCGCAGCACAGGCATCAAGCACGGTCTGCTCCAAACAAAGCAGGCTGTCGCAAGTCGACACGTCCACCGAAAGTACGTGGCACTTGCGTCTTGCCAAAGAGACAAACTGCGTGTCGATCTTGCCGTCCTCCCTGACGTCCAGCATAACAAAGCCCTTATTGCCGCACTCGTCAAAGCCTCTTCCCTCAGGGCAGCCCGCATAGCAGTATACGCCGCGTGCGTCCAGCGCGTCAATGTGGAAGGAATGGATATGTCCGAGTGCTAAGTAGTCAAGTCCACGATCGGCCAGCGCACGCAGATTGACGCCTGCATCAAATCGGGTATCCGACTCATAGACCTGCCCGTGCAGCATGGCGATATTGACGCGCGCAGGATCGGGCGAGAGCGCGTCATAAACTTCTTGGGTAGAGGGATCGATGCATCCCCAGATGCTGACGCCCTCCAGCGTATATTCCTGCCACGTATCGCTAAATGTGTGCAGGTTGTCGGGCAGGGGTGTTTTGGTGTCGGTAAAGCCCACCTCGCCCTCGTCATGATTGCCCGAAAGATAATAAAACTCGATCTGCGGATACTGTCTGATCAGATCCAGCACGTAGGCTCTGGTGCGCTTGGCGCAGGATGCACCGTCAAACAAATCGCCCGCGATCAAAACACCGCGAACATCATGCTCCGCTCCGTACCGCACCATATCGGCAAAGCCCAAAAGCAGTTCACGCTTGCGCTCCTTGGCCTGCTCGGGTGACAGATTGGATTCCATGACCGAGTCCAGATGAATATCCGCACAATGTAAAAGCTTCATAAGGTTTCCTTAAGTCTCCTTTCCTCAGTTGCTGATCTTTCTTGCCTCCAGATAGTATCTCTTATCCTTGGCGTGTCCCATCGAGAAGGTCTTTCTGGGCAGGGCGCCGTCGAAGATCACGGTACGGAACAATTCGTCCTTTTGCATACCGTCAAACATAAATCCAAGTGTATTTTCGGGGCGGCAAAGCGTTTCGAGTGCCTTCTCTCCGTGAATGTAATCGATTTCGACCTCGGGGTGCTTGGCAAGATAGGCATCGGCAAAATCCTGCACCGTTCCCACGGTCAACTGCTTTTCGGGGCGCCCGATACAGACCTGCTTGGTACTCTCACCCCAAATAAAGGTCACGGTCTGCGCATCGGCAGAGCCATGTAGCCCTTGCGCATAAATCTCAAATTCGTTTATAACAGTTTCCGGCTCAACACCGAACATGACGCGATAGATCGGCTCAAAGTGCAAGGAAGGATCATGCAGATTGACCACCTCGCAAAGTGCATAACGTGCAGGATGCGAAAGTGCGGCCTCCCCCAGCGTCTGCTTCAGCTCCTCGTAGCACGCCTTGGCCGTGGCAAGCGAATGGTTGCCGTCACCCACCGCAAACAGCAAGGGGGCAAGTCCCTCTTTGCCGTAGCGTGCCTGCATCTGCTCCTCGGTCACCAAGGCATCCAACGCCTGCGCGATACTCTCGGTGCGCTCACCCGGGATGAAAAAGCCGCAGATCTCACCGCCGCCCAGCATCAGGCGGAAGGCATATGCGGGCTCCTGCTCGCAAAGGCTGTGCGCCAAGGGCATGACGGTATGCGCGGGATCATCGATCAGCAGCATTACGTGCGGCAGCTCCAGACAAGCACCGCGGCGCACCTGCACGCGGGGCGGAATTCTCTCAAGCACCGTCCCCTCGGTGGCGCGGATGAGCGTTTGCGCGCCCTTATGATAATCGTATTCCTCCAGATCGACAAGGCCGATCAGCCCCTGTCTGATCGTGCTGTCCGATTGCTGCCTGCGCACGTAGAGCATGCAATTCTTATGCTCCTTGAGCACCTCGACAAGATACCGATCCATGGCAGCGTTGATCATGGGAATTCTCTGCTCCTGTTCCTTCAGATATACCTCGGGCAGGATCATGTGCAACGTAGAGGGCTCTTGCCCCACCTTGCGCGCTGCAGCCTCCCAGTATTCGGGCTCGCTGGTGAACTGATCGCAGGCCACCACCGCCCACAGGTAAGCCTCGTGCTGCGAAAAATCGGGCAGCAGGATATCGGCAGGAGTAAAGCTGTATTTCATATACGTACCTCTTTCGGTTTAGAATATTTACTATCTTTATTTTACCGCATTTTTCGCCACAAATCAAGTCGTGCGTAAAATATTTACATTCATTGGCAAAATAATCGCCCAAATTGGGTTTCTTTGACGGTTTTTTCGCATTTTTCCTTGCAAACGATGGTTCGGAATGGTATAATAGGGGTATCAGTCTATAAAGGAAGTGAGAAAAATGATGGGTCCCCCTCCCGGTATGTTCCCGGGTGATCGCAAAAAGCCTACCGTTCCCAAGCCGCGCTCGCTTAAAGAGCTCCCCGCCTATCTCAAAACCGTACTCACAGGATTTTTCAGCAGACTTTTCTATATATTCGGCATCGTTTGGAAAACCTCTCCCTGGATCATGTTCTTCATGTCCTTCATCGCGCTTTTACAGGGACTTTTGCCCATTGCAAGCGCGTACTTGTCAAGTGCCATTCTCAACGCGCTGCAAAGTGCCTATCAGATCGCGCAGTCGGGCGGCGAGGTCTCGGAGTTTTTCCGTATCCTGCCCTGGCAGGCCATCGTAGCACTCGTAGAGGATAACCGTCAGCTTGCCACCATGGCATCCCTGACCTTCTCTTTCGTCCTGCTTTTGTTTATCGTGCGCATTCTGACCACCGTGATCTCCCTGCTCAGCGGTGCGGTATCCCGTATCAGCGGTGAGCTGGTGGTACGTCAGGTCAAGCTGATCATCATGGAAAAGGCCAAGGAACTGGATCTTTCCTCGTTTGACCTGCCCGAATTTTACGAAAAGCTGGAAAACGCCAACCGCGAAGCGGGGCATCGCCCCGTGCAGATCATTTCGGCCACCTTTCAGATCATCAGCACGATCATCTCGCTTGTGTCCTATGCCGCCATTTTGCTGACAGTGCCGCAGATGTGGTGGATCGCGCTGGTCATGGCCGCCCTTTCGATCCCCTCGGCCGTGCTGAACTTCTATTACAGACGCAAGAATTTCGAATATATCCGACGCCGCTCCAAGGAGCGTCGCCAGATGAACTATTACTCGGATCTGATGGTCAACAAGGACCTGGTCAAGGAGATCCGCATGTTCCATCTGGGGGATACCTTTATCGATCGCTATAACGTTTCGTTCAACCGCTATTACAAGGGGCTGCGCTCGCTGGTCATCCGTGATAATCTGTCCCAGCTGATCGTCAACGTGCTGACCAACGTGGTCTATTGCGTCTTTTTCGCCATCATCGCGTCCTTTGTATTCAAGGGACAGATGCTGATCGGTGATTACTCGCTCTACACCTCCTCATTGATGTCGGTCAGCTCCTGCATCGCTGCGCTGATCTCGATCTCGGCCACCATTTACGAGGGTACGCTGTTTATTGACAACCTGATCGCATTTATCAAGGAAAAGCAGACCGTTGTTCCCGTGCTGCCCGAGCCGAATGAGCAATGTCCGCATCCCACGCCTGCCAAGATCAACCACGGCAGCGCTCACACCATCGTATTCGATCACGTCAGCTTTTGCTACCCCGGCTCCGATCGCCGCGTGCTGGACGACGTGTGCGTGACCATCCGTCCGGGAGAGACGCTGGTGCTGGTTGGACTCAACGGCGCGGGAAAAACCACGCTGATCAAGCTTTTGACGCGTCTTTACGATCCCACCGAGGGCAGAATTCTGCTGGATGGCAAGGATCTGCGCGAATACGACGTAGAGGATCTTTATAAGATGTTCGGCATCATCTTCCAGGACTTTGGAAAATATGCCGTTTCGGTATCCGAAAACATTGCCTTCGGTGACGTTTACCAAGAGCCCGATGCGCAAAAGATCCGCGAGGCTGCCGAAAAATCCAACGCAGACGAGTATATTTCCAAGCTGCCGCACGGCTACGATACTGCGCTTATGCGCTATTTTGAGCCGGACGGAACAGAGCCTTCGATCGGTCAATGGCAAAAGCTAGCCATCGCCCGTGCCTTTTACAGCCAAAGTGACGTGCTGATCTTAGACGAACCCACCGCCTCGCTGGATCCCATGGCCGAGCAGGAGATCTTTAACCAGTTTGACCGTTTGCGTGCAGACAAGACAACCATCTTTGTTTCGCACCGCCTTTCCAGCGCGACTGTTGCAACCAAGATCTTAGTCATGGAATACGGCCGTGTGATCGAGGAGGGTGACCACCGCACACTTATGGACAAAAAAGGACGGTATTATGAGCTTTTCTCCACACAAGCCAAGCGCTATATCAGCGAGCAGGATGCCGTGGGACAGCCGCCCGAACCCCCGCAGGGCCACAGACCACCGCCCTTTGGACATAAAAAACACGAATGATGCAAGATTTCGCGCCCCTGTGACAAAAACCTTGCGCCGAGCACTTGACAGAGTGCCAAAATATACATATAATATTAGGGCAGACGCTTTTTGTCTGCCCCTTTATTTTTTACGTTTAGGAGTTTTCCCATGTCTATCAAAGTTGTGAAATTCGGCGGATCTTCCCTTGCGGACGCCGAGCATTTCAAAAAGGTTGCTGCCATTGTCAAGGCAGACCCCGCCCGCAGATACGTTGTACCCAGTGCTCCCGGTAAGCGCTTTTCCGATGACGTCAAGGTCACGGACATGCTCTATACCTGCTATCAGATGATCCGAGAAAAGAAGAGCATGCAAGAGGTGGACGCTTACTATCAGAACATTACCGAGCGTTACAACAGCATCATCCGCGAGCTTGGATTGGATTTTGACCTTTCCGGTGAATTTGAATATATCAAGAACGCAATGTTACACCGTCCCGGCAGAGATTACGTAGCAAGCCGCGGCGAATACCTCTCCGGCCTGATCCTTGCAAAGTACCTCGGCTTCCCCTTCATCGATGCCGAGAACGTGATCTTCTTCAAGGAAAACGGCACGTTTGATCAGGAAAAGACAGACCGCATTCTTTCCGCAGAGCTGGCACAGTACCGCCATGCCGTTATCCCCGGTTTTTACGGCTGCGCGGCAAACGGCACGGTCAAGACCTTCTCGCGCGGCGGCTCGGATATCACGGGCTCGATCGTTGCCCGCGCAGCTGGCGCGACGCTTTACGAAAACTGGACTGACGTTTCGGGTTTTTTGATGACCGATCCCCGTATCGTCAAAAATCCCTGCACAATTGATACCATTACCTACCGTGAGCTTCGCGAGCTTTCCTATATGGGCGCGACCGTGCTGCACGAGGACGCGGTATTTCCCGTTCGCTCGGCAGGTATTCCCATCAATATCCGTAACACCAACCGCCCCGAGGATCGCGGCACTATGATCGTTGCCTCCACCACCCATTACGATACCGAGCGCGTGATCACAGGTATTGCGGGCAAAAAGGAATTCTCGGTTATCAACATCGAAAAGGATATGATGAATGCCGAGGTCGGCTTTGGCCGCAAGGTGCTGGAGATCTTGGAGGAGAACGGCATTTCGTTCGAACATCTTCCTTCCGGTATTGATACCATGTCGGTTGTGACCTCTACCGCTGCACTGGAAGGCAGACGAGAGAGAATTTTGCAGGCCATCTGTCGCACGGTTTCTCCCGACAGCGTGACCATTGAGGACGATATGGCGCTGGTTGCCGTGGTTGGCCGCGGTATGATCAAGGCCAAGGGTACTGCTGCACGCGTGTTTGACGCGCTGGCATCCAAAGGCATCAACATCCGCATGATCGACCAGGGCTCCTCCGAGCTCAACATCATCGTGGGCGTGGCTGACGATGAGTATATCCCTGCCATTCAGGCGATCTACGAGGAATTCGTGCATTGATCAGATCACAAAAAAACCGAAGGCGTTGTGCAAAGCACAACGCCTTCATGTTTATCTTGCTTATTGATCAGCCCTGAGCTGCAACGTACTCTTCGTAGGTCCAGCTGCGGAAGTTGGTGGGCTCGTAAACGGCCTCGGGATTGGTGTAATCGATGAAGTAAATCCCCTTGAAGGTGTTACCGGTCTCATCGAAATCATCGATGTTATCAACCCAGGTGTTGGTATTGTAGAATACGCTGACAAACTTTCTGGGCATGTCTGCGGTATATGCATCGGACATGCAGTAAGAGAAAGTCATTTCAACGTTTTCTACGTGGCAGTTGGTAAAGCAATCTGCAGTGACAGCACCGGTTGCATCGTAGCCGACAAAGCCTGCCAGGTTGTGGAAGCCGGACATCTTGCCTTCCTTGACCGTACAATCGGTAAACTCAATGGTACCTGCAAACACACCGCCCACAAAGCCCGCAACGCGGAATGCGATATTGTGGCCGCCGTCAGCCTTCTGGTTGGAGAAGTCTACCCAACCGTCCAGGTTGAAGTTGGAAACGTGGCAGTTTTCAAAGGTCAGCCATGCGTTTCCGTATACGTTACCGACAAATACGCCAACGTGTCTTTCCCATGCGGTGATATTGGCACCGTCAAAGTTCAGATTCTTGAAGGTCAGGTCATATTCGGCATTCTGGATAAAGCCGAAACCATAGGGGAAAGAGTGCATAATGTCGGGCATCGGCTCGTCATTGCCCTCGATGGTCATGTTCTTGATGGTGTGGCCATTGCCCTCAAAGGTCACACAATCCAGATATCCGCCATCCAGGGGAATCCAGTTATAACCTGCAAGGTCAATGTCTGCTGTAAAGTTGACAACAACGTCGTAATAATCCGTTCCGTCAACCACAACGGTATTTGCCCATGCGATCAGCTCCTCGGCAGTACCGATATTGATCGCGCCTTCCACAGGCTGGTCAGCGGTGTTCTGCGTGGTTTCTTCGGTTTCGGGCTCGGTTTCTGTTTCGGGCTCAGTCGTCTGCTCGGTAGTGGGAGCATCTGTCGTCGCTTCGGTGGTGGGGGCTTCGGTCGTAGCAGTATCGGTGGTCTGTTCGGGTTCTTTGCCACCGTCACATGCAACCATAGCTGCAAGTACAGACAAAGCCAGAAGAATCGCCAGGATCAGGGAAAGCTGTCTTTTCATAGAATCCTCCAAATATTTATTTTTGCACTTTAATCATACCATATCCTTGCTTTTTTGTCAACATGAAACTTGACAGATAATGCACAATATGCTATACTAAAATCAATAAAACAATAAGGAGAACACTATGAAAACCATCAACAAATATATCGATCACACCAACTTAAAGCCCTTTGCCACCAAGGCTGATATCCAAAAGCTTTGCGCTGAAGCAGCGGAGCATCATTTCGCATCGGTCTGCGTCAATCCCGCGGACGTTGCTCTTGCCCACAGCATCTTGAAGGACACCGACGTCATGACCTGCACGGTCATTGGCTTCCCTCTTGGCAAGAACGTAACTGCGATTAAGGTTGAGGAAACCAAAGCAGCTTACCGTGACGGCTGCGACGAATTTGACATGGTCATCAACGTTGGCAAGCTCAAGGACAGAGATACCGATTACGTTTGCGCCGATATTGCAGCAGTTGTGGCTGCCGCACAGGGCAAGACGGTCAAGGTCATCATCGAAACCGGCCTGCTTACCGACGAGGAGATCGCGCTGGCGACGCAGATCGCTTGCCGCGCAGGCGCGCACTTTGTCAAGACCTGCACGGGTGTCAACCCCGGTGCGGCTACGGTTGAAGCCATCACCATTATGAAGAACAACAAGACAGAAAACGTACAGATCAAGGCATCGGGCGGCGTCAAGACCTACGAGGCGGCCATGGCTATGATTGAAGCAGGTGCCGACCGCATCGGTACCTCCTCGGGTATCGCAATCATCTCGGGCGGCGCCGGCACGAGCGATTATTAATACGCTGCAAAGGAGCACGAATATGGGAAACAATCCTCACTACATCGCACAAGCCGAAGATCACAAAATACTTGATGATAACGTATTCTATATTGAGAACGAATATATCAAATTCGGTATCAATACGGAACTTGGCGGCACGGTAACCTATCTTGCCGAGCATGGAAAAAACAATTTGATCAATAGCGCGGACTGGGGCAGACAGGTACAGCTGTCCTTCTATTCCTACCCCATGCCCTTTCATCCCGAGGGAACCGAAATGGGAACAAACTGGACACATACCGGCTGGAATCCCATACAAACGGGAGATTGCTTCTTTAACTGCTCAAAGCTGCTCGAGCACAAGGTCGAAGGAAACACGCTGTACGTCAAGTGCATCCCGATGCAGTGGGCGCTCAATAACGTTCCCGGAGAATGCACCTTTGAACTTTGGTATACGCTTGACGGCAAAACCGTGAACGTGACCGCTCGCCTCAATAACAACCGCTCCGATAAAACTCAGTACCCCGCTTGCGGGCAGGAGCTTCCCGCTGTTTACACCAACGGTGAATACTACCGTATCGTCTCCTACGTGGGCGAGCAGCCCGGAACGGGCGGTGGACTGACCGATATCGTCAACAAGCACACCGATAGAAACTGGCCCTCCGAGTTTATGCTGTATCCAGAGAGCTGGGTCGCTTTGGTGGATGACAACGACTACGGACTGGGCGTTTACAATCCGCATACCTGCGGCGCTGTCGGAGGTTTTGCCGGTGGGGTGGAACGCATGGGAATTGGCGGTGCCAAGGATTTTCAGACCGCAACCGTCAGCCCCACCACAAGCGTGATTCTCGATCATAATATCGTCTACACCTTTCAATTCTCCCTGATCGTAGGCGACCTTGCTTCCATTCGCCAAACTGCCCTGGCACTTGACGCGAAGGTCGATCACAGAAGATTTGATTTTAGTAAAGACCGCCAGAATTTCTATTATCGCAACACCACGGATAAGGGATTTGGTAATCAGGATTGCCTTGATTTCGATTTTGATAACGACGTATGTCTCTGCTCTTCCTTCATCTACGTTTCGAGGGGGGAATGCAAAAAGATCCTGCTGGATGCCGCGTTTGACGGCGGTGAGATCCAAGGCGTTGTCGGTGTCCGCGCGTACGGAGAGACCACGACACCCGACCGCAAGGGCTCGCCCTGCTCGTGGGCAGAGGTTCCCTTCAAGCTGACGGGCGACGGTGAGAGAAGATTTCATGAGATCGACCTCTCCGCCATCGATAAACCCTTCTTCCATACCAACCTGATCTTCAAAACCAAAGGTCACGCCAAGATCTATTCCTTTGCGCTGGTATAAGTTGGCAAAAGGAATCATTGATCTCAATAAGCCCCAAAAGCTCTTACTACGGTAAGAGCTTTCTTTTTATTAAAATATGGATATTATCAAGCCGTTTTTGCCAAAAGAAGTCAAACTTTGCTCATTTCTTGTCATATATGCATTGGAATATGCTCATTTTCTGTGTTATACTGGTTACGTAAAGTAACAAAATGAAAGGATGTATTCACAATGTTCAAACGTATTTTGATTTGCTCCTTATGCGCCGTGATGATGCTTGGAATGCTTGCAGGCTGCGTTGACAGCTCCCAAGAACAAGAGTCCTCGCAGACCAATGAAGAAGCCGAGACCTGGATCAGCGCAGATCTTGACCCTTCGGTAGACCTGAGTGGCGAAGAGTTTTCTATTCTGAGCATGAAGGCCGAGGATATTGGCCCAGAGGAAAATTCCTCCGATCCTTTGGAGGACGCGGTTTACAGAAGAAACGACGCGCTGCAGAGCCACCTTGGCGTCAAACTCAATAACATTCTCAATACCGATTTTGCTTCGCTGAGTGAGAACGTGAAAATGGACGTTTCCGCGGGCGCGGGTGAATACAACCTCGTCTATCAGCACATGGTGGATGCCTGCACCAATCTGGCTCTTGGCGGTAACCTCTACACGCTGACCGATCTGGACTACGTCAACTTTGATCAGCCCTGGTGGGACCAGGATTGCAAGAACGGCTTTATGTTCGGCGACAGCATGTTCTTGGTTTGCGGTGACCTGTTGCCCAGCACCATGCTAGTTTCCGCAACCATCATTTTCAACAAAAACCTCTTTGACGAGCGCGGATGGGAATACCCCTACGACGATGCAAGAGAGGGTACCTGGACGCTGGATGACCTTTTGGAGCTGACCAAGGATCAGAACAAGGACCTCAACGGCGACGGTAAGATCAACTACACCGAGGACTTTTACGGTCTGACCGGCTGGTCGCTCGACTGCGACTATAACTTCTATTTCGGCTCGGGCTGCACCATGTTCACCTTTGATGACCGGCACCTGCCCAAATATCAGGCCGATACCGACAGACTCCAGGAGGTTTACGAAAAAATTTACGAGCTGCTGATCACGCAGCAGGCATTCCACGTCAAGGTTGCCGAATATCTGAACAACCAAACGCTGGACGCCGCTCCCCGTGACATCTTCAAGCAAGGCAGAGCGCTTTTCTTTGCAGGATACCTGGGTGCTGCGGTCAATATGCGCGACATGGAGAACGATTTCGGCATTCTGCCCCAACCCAAGTACGATGAAAAGCAGGAGGAATACCTCAGCTTTGTCAACGGCTCGGCTTCCGTAGCGGTTGTTCCCAAGAGTCTTGGCGAGCAGGATCTTAAGGTCACCGGCTACATGATGGAAGCACTTGCTTCTTCCTCTTACTACATGGTAACCGACACGCTGTACGATAAGGTGGCAAAGTCCAAGACCGCGCGTGACCCCGAGTCGGCAGAAATGATCGATATCATCATCCGCCACAAGGTATTCGATTTCGGCTACTCGCATTTCTTCCACACCACGCTGCCCTGCGCAAGCATCATTCAGACAGGACTCAACTCCAAAAGCCCCTCAATCGTCAAGGAGATTACCAAGAACGAAAAGCTGACCATCAAAGAGCTGAAAAAGATCTACAAGGCCTACGGCTACGATTACGATTGATCAAAATATAAAAAAACAGCCCGATGGGGCTGATGAATTAGCGGGAAAATAGCAGGAATTTGTTCGATTTAGAGCAGGTTCCTGCTATTTTTCTTATCCAAAATGTGAAAGAGCAAAGCCCCCGCTGTCGCTTCGCTCCATCTCCCCAAGGGGAGAAAGGGCTTTGTTGTCCTATGGGCTAGGCAACCAAGATTGTTTTGAGCGGTTTTATGGGGACCTCATCCGTCGCCTGCGGCGCCACCTTCCCCAGCGGGGCAAGGCTTTTCGTGCATCCTCGT
>JAZQYT010000131.1:0-9074 GCA_045633665.1 Eubacteriales bacterium
CCTCAAAGGAAGGAAGCGGATTTCCGTCACCGTTATAGGTGTGGATAAACTTAGCCTTGCCCGCGATGGGATTGGAGTAAGCATAAGTGAAGCGCTCGCAGGAGCTGTCGTCGCCCTCTGCGCTCTTAAGAATGGACATAGCGTAGTTCATATCGCCGTTCTCGCGATGGATGATACCGGAGATACGGGGAGTGAAGTTGGGCTTATCGTCCTCAAACTCACGAGTGCGCAACGCCTGCTCAAAGGTCATCTGCTTATCCATGAGATTGTAGATGGTGTCGGTCTGGTCACCGTTGGTCACGATGGTCTTGTTACCCAGCACGCGAACGGGATAATAAATGATCAGATGGGGATCCACCATCTTGGATTCGTCAAACGCCTTTGTTCTCATGTTCTCGCCCTCTGCGACAAACACGCGGTTGCGGCTGTTGACGCTTCTGCCCATGATAAAGTATGCGGTGATGGCTTTTTTTGCATCAGCCGACTTGCCGATGATAATGCCTCTGCCGTGGTAGGCAAGAGAATTCAATTCCTGTGCGATGGTATTTACCTTCATGTTTTTCTCCTTGTTTTTTATGTTGGGATGGCGGGCGACTACGGATTTCGCCCAACGGATTTATTTCATACTGCCGTAGGGGAGGATATCATCCTCCCGCACGAAAACGGTTTCGGATCGTATTCCCCGAACGCTATTCCCGATTTATCGCGGGCGGGAGGATGATATCCTCCCCTACAAGAATCACTGTATTTGCACCTTATCGTCCTCAACCTTTAATCTGCCTTGGCAGAAAAGCTTGACTGCCTCGGGCAGAATCTTCCACTCTGCCTCGGTCATAATGCGCTTTTGCAGTGTCTCGGGGGTGTCATCCTCCTTGACCTCAACTGCCTTTTGCAGGATAATAGGACCTGCGTCACACTCGGGAGTGACGAAATGTACGGTCGCCCCCGACACCTTGACGCCCTTTGCCAGCGCGGCCTCGTGTACGTGCAGACCGTAAAAGCCCTTGCCGCAGAAGGACGGGATCAGCGCCGGATGCACGTTGATCACGCGGTTGGGGAATTGCTTGTAAAAAGCCTCGCCCAAAATGATCATAAAGCCTGCCAAGACTACAAGATCGATCTGCTCAGCTGCCAATACCTCGACCAACGCCTCGGTATACGCATCCGCATCAACGTATTCCTTTCTTGCAAGCACCTTGCCTGCAATGCCTGCATTGGCCGCACGCTCAAGGGCATACACACCGGGCTTACTTGCCACGACCAGAGAAATCTCACCGCCGCCAAGCTCTTTGCGCACCTGCGCATCGATCAGTGCCTGCAGATTGGTGCCGCCGCCCGAAACCAGCACGGCAATGCGCGTTTTATTTTGCTTCATTCTCTCTCACCTTTCCCTTTCCGAGTCCGATCAGTATGGGCAGCACCCAGCCGCCAAGCGTGTTACCGAGCACCGCGACCATAATAAACACGACTCTCATAAGGTCAAACGTGCCGCGCATGGATGCAACCGTAAAATAATACACGTCCGCGATCGAGTGCTCAAAGCCGCACAGAATAAAGGTGGGAATACAGAAGATGATGCCAAGCAGCGTACCCTTTGCGCCGTAGGTCTTGACTGCTGCGTACATCAACACACCGCAGAACACGGCTGCGATCAAGCCCTTCAGTAAGCCACCCTCCAGCTTTGCCGCGCAAGCTCTTTGCGCCGCATCGATCAGCGAGGGCTTGGCGATGGCTGTCAGCACGCCTGTCAGCGCAGCACCGATCACGTTACCCGCAAGGCCTATGGGAAGTGCGACAGCACTCATTTTATCCGGCTTTTCGATAAACAAGCCGATCTTACCGGTATACAGGTAAAGCCCCAAAAGGCAAATGCAAAGCAGAGCCACCGAGAACAGCACCGCTCCCACGACCTTATTTTCACAGGAAAGATACACCGTGCCACCAATGCCTACCAGCATGCCCGAGGCGATACCGCCCCAAAATGCTCCTCTCAGCATAACTCGATCTTCTCCTCGCCGCGCACGATCTTGCCGATCACGTAGGCATCCTCGCCATGCGCCTTGAGGATCTCAAGAGCCTCGTCCACCTGCCCCGCAGGTACGACCACGCTCATGCCAACGCCCATATTATAGGTGTTGAACATATCTCTCTCGCAAATATCTCCCGTCTTGGCGATCAGATCAAAGATGGGCAGCACGCGCACGGCACTGCGATCGATCTTTGCGCAAAGGCCATCCGGAATGCTTCTCGGAATATTCTCGTAAAAGCCACCGCCCGTAATGTGCGATATACCCTTGACGTCTACCTTCTCAAGCAGCGCGAGAATGGATTTCACGTAAATCTTGGTGGGCGTCAGCAGTGTTTCTGCAATGCTCTTGCCGCCAAGTGCCTCACAGGGCACGTACAGAGAATCGGGGTTCTTATCGATCTCAAACACCTTGCGGCACAGAGAGAAGCCGTTGGAATGCACGCCGCTGGAGGCAAGTGCGACCACCACGTCACCCTCGGCCATTCTCGAATTATCCAGAATCTTTTTCTTATCCACAATGCCTACGGCAAAGCCTGCAAGGTCGTAGTCCTCCACGGGCATCATGCCGGGATGCTCGGCAGTTTCTCCGCCGATCAGCGCAGCGCCCGACTGCACGCAGCCCTCGGCCACACCCGAAACGATGGCCGCGATCTTTTCGGGCACGTTTTTACCGCACGCGATATAATCAAGGAAAAACAGGGGCTTTGCACCGACACAGATGATGTCGTTGACGCACATGGCAACCGCGTCAATGCCGATGGTATCGTGCTTGTCCATCAATATCGCCATCTTGACCTTGGTGCCGCAGCCGTCCGTACCCGAAACCAGCACGGGCTCTTGCATGCCTGCAATCGGCAGGCCAAAACAACCGCCAAAGCCGCCCACGTCGTCAAGGCAGCCCTCGTTCTTGGTGCGTGCGATGTGCTTTTTCATCAGTTCCACCGCGCGGTAGCCCGCGGTAATGTCTACGCCTGCTGCAGCGTAGCTTTCCGATCTGGAGTTAGAATGCATGATGTTGATTCCTTTCAGTTAATTTATATTTGGTCATTGATCACGTTATTAAGATTCTTTGCCGTTCCAACAATAGGTGCAAAGCTTTTCGGGCGGCAGGCCGATCGCCTTGATCACGCCCTCCAAGGACTGGAATTCCAGGGACGCAAAGCCGAACTTATCGCAAATGCTCTTTCGGAGTGCTCTGCCACGCTCGGTATTTCCGTCGCTGTATTCGTCCAGATAGTTGAAGCCGTCCGTCCCCTCCAGCTCCACGATGGTGCGGCGGGTGATCAGCTCCATATCTCCCGTGGAACGGGTGAAGTTAAGATACTTGCAGCCGTACATGATTGGCGGGCAGGCCGAGCGCATGTGCACCTCTTTTGCACCGTTGGAGTACAGAAAATCCACCGTTTCCTTGAGCTGCGTGCCGCGCACGATCGAATCGTCCACGAACAAAAGCTTTTTATTCTCGATCAGCTCGTGTACCGGGATCTGCTTCATGCGGGCGACCTTGGCGCGGTCGGATTGCTTTTGCGGTGTAAAGCTGCGCGACCAGGTGGGCGTATATTTGATATACGGACGTGCAAACGCCGCAGTAGACTTGTTGGCATAGCCAATGGCGTGCGGAATGCCCGAATCCGGCATACCGCTGACATAGTCCAGATCGGAAGCATTCCCTGCCGCCCTATCCTGCTCTGCCATGATCTCACCGTTACGATAGCGCATGGCCTCTACGTTGATCCCTTCGTAATTGGAGGTGGGATAGCCGTAATACGACCACAAGAACGCGCACATTTTCATTTCCTTTCCGGGCTTGCTGAGCTGTACGATGCCGTCCTCGAAAGAGAGCTCCACGATTTCCCCGGGGCCAAGCTCACGGACGGGATCATATCCCAGCTTTTGTGCCGCAAAGGATTCAAAGGTCACACAATAGCCGTCCTCGCCCTTGCAAACGATGACGGGAATACGTCCCACCTTATCGCGCGCGGCGATCAGGTGTCCGTTTTGCTTCAGAATCAGGATCGAGCAGGTACCGTCTATGACCGATTGAGCGTATTTGATGCCCTCTGCAAAATTCTCCTTTTGGTCGATCAGTGCCGCCACCAGCTCCACGGTGTTGACTCTGCCGCCCGTCATGGCGTCAAAGTGTCCGCGGCTGCCGCCGAAATACAAATCGATCAGCTGCTCTGCGTTATTGATCAAACCAATGGTGCAAATCGCATACGTGCCGTGATGCGAGCGGATCAGCATGGGCTGAGGATCGGTATCGCTGATGCAACCAACGGCCGAAATGCCCGACATCTCGTCAAAAATATTTTCAAATTTGGTACGGAAGGGTGCATTTGTGATGCTGTGGATCTTGCGTTGCAGACCGATTTCGGGATCGTATGCTGCAAGTCCGCCCCTCTGCGTTCCCAAGTGGGAATGGTAATCGGTTCCGAAGAACACGTCTAAAAGGCAATCCTTATTTGAGGTGATGCCAAAAAATCCACCCATAAAACCTCCATGCCGCCTTCGGCGGCTCAAATAGTGATGGAAACTTCACCGCGGAGCTTTGCTCCAAAAATGGGCCGAGCCCATTTTTAGGTGAAGTTTAAGCGCGAATGGTTGAGTATAAAGGGATATTGCGTGAACTTTCACGCTAACCTCTTTTTTGTCTGTGCGATTGGTTAAGCGTTCAATTTTTCCTGCAATGCTGCGTCCTTTGCAAGCACGGCTGCGGTATCCTTGGTTCTCTTTTCATCCAGCTTGGCGGCCAGATCCTTATCCTCAATGGCAAGCATCTGGATACACAGAAGCGCCGCATTGACAGCACCGTTCAGCGCAACGGTTGCCACAGGCATACCGGAAGGCATCTGCACCGTTGCAAGCAGCGCATCCATGCCGTCCACAGCACCGCCCTTGACGGGGATGCCGACCACGGGCAGCGTGGTTCTGGCGGCAATCGCACCTGCTAAGTGCGCCGCCATGCCTGCAGCTGCAATGATGGCACCAAAGCCCGCTTCTCTTGCGCCTGCGGCAAAGGCTGCAGCCTCGTCCGGGGTTCTGTGTGCCGAATATACGTGCGCCTCAAACGGCACGCCGAATTCCTTTAAAGTATTGATCGCTTTTTCAACAACGGGAAGATCACTGTCACTTCCCATGATCACGGCTACTTTTTTCATTCCTCTATCTCCGTTTCATAAAAATACAAAAAGGGCAAACCTATCCTAATTGCTTAAGACAGGATTGCCCAGGCGGTCGGCTTTCATTACTTTCCCGCTCCCTCTGTGTTTCTCACATTCCGCCGGTCACGGGAAGAAATTTCCTTGTATTCATTATTATACCGCATTTCGCCAAGAATGTCAATGCGCAAAAGGGCTAATTGTTCACCGTCCCATTGCATGCTTTTGACATTTTTGACAAACGGTCGAATACGCCGTGGCAATCCGTACGCTGTCAGTCGATCCACGCGGTGTAGCTCGTCACACCGCTGACTGTTTCGCCATCGATCTGTAATGCCGTTGGCCTATCAAATTCAACCGTTATTTTTTTACCCGTGAACACATCAATGCTCTTCTTGTATTGCACGTGCTCGCCCGTAAAGATCTTGGGAAAATGCATAAGCGTAACAAGCTTCCCCGACGTATGCCACACGCAGCAGGTCAACAGTCCGCTGCCGCGCTCCTGATCGGGGGCGACGCGCATGCCGCCGCCATAGTACTTTCCGTACATGGCAGACGCCAGCCAGATCTTTTTGTATTCCTTAGTCACACCGTCCACCGTTACCTTACCCGAGGGGCATTTGAAGCCGCCAAGCAGCAGCTTGATCGACTCCATTGTGTAATTGATCTTTTTGACGCCCTTTGCCTTGAGTGCGTCGGTCACCTCGCACACCATGCCATCCAGTCCAAATCCGATGCCGTTGATGTATCGGTAAACCTTCCCCTTGACCTCAACGCGCGGCAGATCGGTCAGATAAGGATTGAGCAGCACCGGCTCACTCTCCTCATTCTTGCCGAGATCGCGCAAAAAGTCATTGCCCGTTCCGCTCTTCCAAAGGTATACGGGAACCGCATAGGAAGCTCCGTCCAGCGCGTTTGCAAGGCGCATAATGGTGCCGTCACCGCCCAGGAGCAGCACGCGATCCTGCGCTGTCAGCGCACAGATCTCGGCACGCAGATCCACCTTGGTCAGATCCTTTTCCACCGTGTCGGGTGCAGCAGCATACGCTCTGACGCCCGCAAGTACGGCGCTGATATCGCTGTTATTTGCACAGGGGTTGAACAAAATAAGTGTCATGGTTCCCTCCGTATGTATATAAGAAAAAATTTTTCCTATCAAAGCAATCTGACGCCTGCCTCGGCACAGATGCGACGCGTTTCTTCGTCCCAGATGCCCGACTGCACCTCGCCGATATGCGCGCTACCCAAAAGCAGCATGCAAAGGCGCGACTGGCCGATACCGCCGCCCACGCTCAAGGGCAGCTCGCCTGCAAGAAGCATTTTGTGGAAGGGCAGAGAGCGACGGTCGTCACAGCCCGATACGCGCAGCTGTCTGTCCAAGGATTCCTCGTCCACACGAATACCCATGGAGGAGATCTCCAAGGCACGCTCCAGCACGTCGTCCCAGAATAACAAGTCACCGTTGAGCGCCCAATCGTCATAGTCGGGTGCGCGGCCGCCGTGCGGCTTTCCGTCAGAAAGCGCCTCGCCAATGCCGATGACGAACACGGTCTTGTGGATCTTGGTAAATGCATGCTCGCGCTGCTCGGGGCTCAGATCGGGATACAGATCGCAAAGCTCTTGCGAAGTCACAAAGGTCACCTTGCGGCAAAGCTTGTGCTGCAGCTGGGGAAAATGCACCTGCAGCTGCTCCTCTGTTGCACACACCGCGCCCACGATGGCCTTGACCATCAGTTTGAGATAATCCACGTTGCGCGCTTCCTTGGTGATCACCTTTTCCCAGTCCCACTGGTCGACGTAGATCGAGTGGATATTGTCCAGATCCTCGTCGCGGCGGATCGCGTTCATATCGGTATAAAGACCGTTACCCATGGTAAAGCCGTAGCGCAACAGCGCCAATCTCTTCCACTTTGCCAAGGAATGCACCACCTCAGCCTGCTTGCCGTCCAGCGCGGGAATATCAAACGCAACCGGACGCTCGTGGCCGTTCAGATTATCGTTCAAGCCCGAATCACTTGCAACGAACAAGGGCGCGGACACGCGCTTTAAGTTCAGCGCAGCGCAAAACTCGCGCTGAAAGGTGGTTTTGATATGCTCGATGGCACGCTGCGTCTGGTAAGCGTCCAGCACCTGCGTGTATCCTGCGGGAATGTAACAATGGCTCATGGCGGGCTCCTTGCAAGGGGATTTCAATACTTATTTAGATTATATCATAAATCCTTGCTTTTGGCAAGAGTTTTTTTCAAACTCACCGCGCTTTTTCGCCCTCTTCGCCTGCTTGACAAGGGCATGTAAATATGGTAAAATATATTTAGCTATACATCTCTTATGAGAGGAGTAATACCATGGATAAAAAGCAAAGGACACGCGGTGTGATCAAAGGCCTTTCCTTCCCCATCGGATACACCGTCTATATGAACGTAGGGCAGTCCATCCTGTCTGCGCTGCTGCTTGTGATGATCCTGTTTCGCAGCATGGTTGCTGGGCTGACCTCTGCCGATCTGGCATCCGGCCCGGACGAGTTGACCGCCATGATCATGGAGTGGTTCAGCCACGACAACACGATCACCACCATGAAATACGCCATGTTCTTCTCGGTACTGACCACCGTTGGCGCGCTGATCATTCTCTGGCTGGTCTTTAACCGCAAGGGCAAAAGCTTTATAGAATACTTCCGCTTTACCAAAGCCCCCGTCAAGGCCATCTTTGCAGCGATCCTGCTCGGACTTTCCATGCATTTTATTGTCAACGCTATCATGATGGTCACCGATTCGCTGACCACCCAGCTGATCGAGGCCTTGTTCCGCGCGCTGGAATCGCTGGATCCCGCGATTGCCGAGGAGGTGCGCGTTTTCTACGAATCTTACATGGAAATGATGTCCTCGATGAGTCAGGATGCAGGCATGTTTACCGTTGCCGCGATCCTCGGTGCGCCTTTGATCGAGGAGCTGGTATTCCGCGCAGGCCCTCTGACCAAATTCAAGGGCGTCATGCCCACATGGGCAGCACTTTTGCTAACCTCTGCGCTGTTTGGTCTTGCGCACGGAAACCCCATTCAGATCATCTACACCTTTGTTGTAGGTCTTGTGCTGGGTGCGCTGTTTATCAAGACCGATTCGATCTACCCCTCCATCATAGGCCACTTCTGCTTTAACGCAGCCAACCTGGTCCCCATGATCATGGAAGGCTTTCTTGGCGGCCCGTTCCAAAACGACACCATGGTCGAAATGGTGGGCAAGGCATACACGGTCTACACTATCGCTGCCGTGATCATCGCAATTCCCATGCTGATCGTGGGCTTGATCCTGCTCTTTAAGCTGCGCGCTCCTCAAGCAGCCCCGGAGGCTGCGCCGCAAGCCCAGCTGCAGCCCGCACAGCAGTCGGAGCAGCAGACCGCGCCCGCAGCAGAGCCGCAGTCTGAGCAACAAAACGAACCGCAAAATACCGCTTTGGCCGCATCCGGCGAGTCCATTTATCAAATTTCCGACGAGCAGGGCGAGCCTGCCGTCATAGAACAGGAAGAGGACGCATGACACTTCGTATTTTGACAGTCGGTGACGTGGTCGGCAAAGCAGGCCTTTCTCACCTCTCGGCCACGCTGAACAAGCAAAAGCAGGCGCTGGGCGTTGACCTTTGCATCGTCAATGGGGAAAACGCCTCCGAGATCAAGGGACTTTGCCGTGCGGATGCCGAGCAGCTTTTGTTTGCAGGCGCGGATATCATCACGCTGGGCAACCACGCCTACTCAGCCCCCGACACGGGCGCATTTTTGGACGAGCGTCCCGACGTGATCATCCGCCCCGCCAATTATCCCCCCTCCAATCCCGGCTACGGCTATACCGTGACCGACGTGTGCGGCATCCGCGTGCTTTGCATCAATTTGCTGG
>JAZQYT010000132.1:0-3036 GCA_045633665.1 Eubacteriales bacterium
CGTTCGGGGATCGCGTGTAACCGGGGACGGAGCATTGTTACGCCGCGGATACCCAAACATGACGCAAAAAACGCCACCGCGGTGTAACAAGGGCCTGTCCCCTGTTACGTGCAACACGTAAAACTCCTAATAATGTAAGAAAATTCATGTGACAGAGTGCGTCCCCCGTTACACATCCCCTGTGCATGAAATCCGTGACAGATTGGCACAACTTAATAATTCTTCATATCTTTTTCCCCGGATCTGTGATATAATGGACTGGGGAAATTTTTTATTTTTTTGCCAAAACGTGATACTTTTCAAAAAATTTTGCGTCTATATAAGTGAAGAAGCGTTTTACGAAAGGAGTGCGTCATATGAAGCATATAAAAAATTTTTCCGCAGCCTCGGGCTGCAGCCTTTTGGCACACTTAGGCTACATCGCACTTACCGCGTTGCTCTTTTGGATCACAGGCCTGCTTGAAATACCCTGCAACAGGGACGGTATTTATATCGTGTTTTTCTTATTTTCAATCCTTATGCTATTGCTGCACCCTCTGTTTTCCTACGGCTTCAGCATAACAAGCATTGTCTTTGCGTCAATTGCGTTGCGCAAAGGAGAGAGAAAAGCAATCAATATCCCGCTGATCGTACTGTGTACATTGATCATTCTTGCCACAACAGCTGCTCACGCATGGTTCTGGTGGTTCTGCATTCTCAACGGTGCGTAAATTATCTCTGAATCTAATAATCAAAGGAGTTTCCCGATATGAAAAAATCCCAAAAGATGGTCACCGTTGCAGCAACGGTGGTACTGATCTTAGTGTTTGTTGCTGCCATCGTGCTGTTTATCATGGAAACCGCCGAGAACGGCTGGGCGGTGGACAAGGCAGACGCGCTCAAATTTGCCGTATTGACCGCAGGTCTTTTGCTGACGCTGATCCGCCTGATCGCTAAGGTGGGCGGCCCTTCGCTGCGCCAGATCGAAAAGGCCTTTGCCAAGGAGATCGGCTCGGCCTTCACAGCGCCCGATCAGACGCGCCAGCGTCGCGCCCTTTTGACCGCCATTGAGCGCTACAACCGCAACAGATTCAACGGTGCCGTGGCAAGGCTGATCGCTTTGCGACGCGAGTGCCGCACCAACGACGACTACAATGCCGTGCTGCTGTTCCTGGCACTTTCCTACACCGACGCAGGCTGCATTGACGACGCCATTGCCACCTATGAGGAGCTGGTCAAGTTCTCGCCCGCGCACTCCACGGCATGGTCCAATCTCGGCTTGCTTTACAGAAAGCAAGGCAACTATGGCAAGGCCATTGCCTGCTATGAAAACGGCATCAAGTACGATGAAAACAACCCCTTTGCCTGGAACAACCTTGCCATTGCCCACCTTTCCGCCTCCGATTGGCAAAAGGTGATCCCGCCTGCGCTGCACGCGCTTTCGATCAAGGCGGACATGTACCAGGCGGAAGCCGCGCTTTGCGTGGCATACTTTGCCATGGGCGACAAGGACACAAGCAAAAAATACTTTGACAGTGCCGTTTTGCACGGAGAAAATGCCGAAAAGCTGCGTTCCCTTTTGCATGGACTGCAGACAGGAGCCGTAACCTTTACGACCGCGCAGCACGTGCGCGAGGTGGTGGAGCGTGCCAACGGACATTTGCAGCGTGACACCGCGCTGCCCATGGTACAGATCCGCCTGCCCGCCCCCGAGGACGGCAACAAAACGCGCCTTGGCGGTGCGCCGCTGGATGCAAACGTGCCGCTTGACAGCACAGGCGCACCCATGAAGCTGCTTGCTGCCATCTTTTGCTCCGAGGTGCGCGGTGTGCCGGACTTTCCCGCGCACGGTGTGCTGCGCTTTTACGTAGCCGACAACGACGTATACGGTGCAGATTTTGACCACCCGAACGTGCAATCCGACTTCCGCGTACTGTACGACGAGGACGAGAGTGCCTTTGACGGAGCTTTGCGCGACGATCCCACAATCAGCGATGCCTTCCCCATCAAGCACGTCCTTCCCGTGCGCCTGACGCCCTCGATGGGCTCGATCCGCTCGAGCGATTACCGCTTTGTGGAGTGCGTCAACGCGGCATTGCTCAAGGCAGGCGCAGAGGAGAAGGATATGGCTGAGCTGACCGAGCAGGAATGCGACTACATTCACGAGCAGAACACCTACGCAGGCCACCGCATTGGCGGTTATCCCTCTTTTGAGCAGTTTGATCCGCGCGACGACCGGCCAAAGCTGCAAAAATACGACACGCTGCTGCTTCAGATCGTCAGCCACACCGCCCCCGATGCGCAAGGAAGCGAGCGTGAGCTGATCATGTTCGGTGACGAGGGCGGCTGTCAGTTCTTCATCCCTGCGGAAAAGCTGCGTCAGCGTGATTTTTCGGATGTGATGTACACGTGGGATTGCGGTTGAGGGACCGATGGTCGCTCACATGATGATCTTCGCAGAAGATCATCGCTTCATGCTTGCATCGCAAGTGCTTCATAATCGCGCAGCGATGCTTCATGATTGCAACGCAATCGCTTCATTTTGAAAGGAGGTTAGCGTGAAACATAACACTAAGAAAATGCTTTCAATTCTCTCCTGGTCCACGCACGGTGCATACGTACTGGTTTGTGCTATGGCCATTCTGATGATGCTGCTCCCCGTCCCCGAGCTTTCCGGATGGTTGAAAAACGTATGCGTTCTGTTGCTCGGGCTG
Organism: Eubacteriales bacterium; assembly: GCA_045633665.1. Classification (GTDB taxonomy): domain Bacteria; phylum Bacillota; class Clostridia; order Oscillospirales; family CAG-272; genus SVQP01. The sequence continues at coordinate 2,694 of JAZQYT010000132.1, forward strand.
TCGTTGGGCTTATCCATTTTTTTGCCTCCTGCCCTTTTCGGACTGGGATTTAACATCGCTTTACTGATCGCGCAGATCGTGGACAAGACCGAAAAAAGGGCAAGTCGCATCGCATGGCAATGCGTGCGCACAATCCTTTGCTTTGCCGTGTGTGCCGCGCTGTGGTATTGCGTGGTTGTGATCTTTGTCCGAACAACAGGCGGGGCGTAAAAAAGCAAGCCATGATACCGGGGACGGATCCCTGTGTCGCGAGAGTGATACCGGGTTCCGTCCCCTGTGTTATGGCGCGAAAAGTGAGTTGTTTGCGTAAAATACACGATGCGCACGACACGGGGGACAGTCC
>JAZQYT010000133.1:0-2323 GCA_045633665.1 Eubacteriales bacterium
TCGGCAAGAACCTGGTCAAGATGATGATCGAGGGCCAGGGCATTGCCTGCATTGACCTTGGTGTGGACGTAGACCCCCAGGTCATTGTGGACACGGTCAAGCAGAACGACGTGCAGCTGGTCTGCCTCTCCGCACTTCTGACCACCACCATGCACGGTCAGAAGGACGTGATCGATGCGCTGAGCGCAGCGGACTTGCGCGATAAGGTGCGCGTGATGGTGGGCGGCGCGCCCATTACGCAGGAATTTGCTGACGAGATCGGTGCGGATTGCTACACGCTGGACGCTGCAAGCGCGGCCAAGGAGGCAAAGCGCCTGATCCTTGAGATGCGTAACTGATCGGAGTTATTTTATGAAATACAACATGCACGCATGGGCGGCCTCGCTTGCACAAAGCCGCCGCCCCATGCCCCTTCTTTCCTTCCCCTCGGCACAGCTGACAGGCACAAGCGTTTTTGAGATCACGCACGACGCTCGCAAGCAGACCGAGGGTATTGTTGCAGTAGCCAAGCGCACCAATGCGGCCGCAGCCGTATGCATGATGGATCTCTCGGTAGAGGCCGAGGCCTTTGGCTGCACGCTCTCCGCATCCGAAAATGAGGTTCCCACCGTAGTTGACGTGCTGATCTCGGACGAGGACGAGGCGCGCGCGCTCGATGTCCCCAAAATGGGAGCAGGCCGCACCGCCCTTTACGTGCAGGCAGCAGCCGACGCAAAGGCGCTTGTGACCGATCGCCCGGTGCTTGCAGGCATGATCGGCCCTTTTTCGCTGGTTGGCAGACTCATGGACGTGACCGAAGCGTTGGTCAACTGCATCGCGGACGAGGATTTCGTGTACGCCGCGCTGGAAAAGGTCACGCCCTTCCTGATCAGCTATGCAAAGGCCTACAAGGACGCAGGACTTGACGGCATCATCATGGCCGAGCCGCTTGCGGGGCTTCTCTCCCCTGCGCAGGAAAAGGAATTCTCCGCGCCTTACGTCAAGCAGATCGTGGACGCTGTGCAAGACGAATCCTTTATCGTCATTTACCACAACTGCGGCCCCAACGTGCCGCTTATGACAGACTCGCTGTATGCAAACGGTGCTGCCGCCTACCACTTTGGCGACGCCATCGATCTTGCAGATATATTGGCCAAAATGCCCACCGATCGCCCCGTATGCGGCAACATCTCACCCGCAGGGGAATTCCTGGGCGGCACGCCCCAGAGCATGACGGCGGCCGTGCGTGATCTGATCGCGGCATGCAGAAAATACCCCAACTTTGTGCTTTCCTCGGGCTGTGACATTCCGCCTGCGGCCAAATGGGAGAACATTGACGCATTCTTTGCGGCAGCGGAGGGTGAGGTATGAGCATGACAGCCTCCGAGCGCTTTCGCCGCTATCTTGCGGGACAGAGCGTTGACCGCATGCCCGCCATTGAATGGGCGCCCTGGTGGCATCTGACCTTGGGACGCTGGTATGGCGAGGGCTTGCCTGCCGATTGCGTGGGTGTGGACGCGATTCAAGGCTACTTTGGTCTTGACAAGTGCCTGCAGACGGGTGTTTCCTATTTTACCCCTGATTCCCCAACGGTCATTCCCGGCTCGGGAATCGGCTGCATGGAGGACGAGGACGACTGGGCGCGCATTGCCCCCACGCTGTTCCCCGACGTACGCACCGTGATCCCCGAGGCGCACTTTGACTGGCTGCGTGCCACGCACGAGCGCGGGGATACGCTGCACTTTTTCACGGTCGAGGGCTTTTTCTGGTATCCGCGCGTGCTGTTCGGCATTGAAAATCACCTTTACAGCTTTTACGATTATCCAGAATTATACAAGGAAATGTGCGAGGCGTACTCCGATTGGCTGATTGAGCTGTTCGATTACGTCTTTTCCCGCTTCCACTTCGACTTTATGAGCTTTGCCGAGGACATGAGCTACAATTCGGGCCCCATGATCGGTAAGGATTGCTTTGATGAATTTTTAGCCCCCTTCTATCGCAAGGTCATCCCCGTCATTCACAAGCACGGCATTCCCGTGTTTATTGACTCGGACGGCGACATTACCATGGCGGTGGATTGGTACGCCTCGGTGGGTGCAGACGGCATGTTCCCCTTAGAAAGACAGGCAGGCGTGGACGTTTCCACCTATCTGGACAAGCAGCCCGGGATGGCGTTTCTCGGTCACTTTGACAAGATGTGCATGAAGCACGGACCCAACGCCATGCGCGCAGAGTTTGAGCGCATTCTGCCAAGCATGCAGCGCGGCAAGGACATCGCATCGGTCGACCACCAAACGCCGCCCGACGTTTCTATGGAAAATTACAGACTTTACGTCTCTCTCTT
>JAZQYT010000134.1:0-5222 GCA_045633665.1 Eubacteriales bacterium
ATCCGTAGGAAAGCAATTTCTGTTTGACTATTTTATTAAACTCTCTTTTATCCATGTTCCCTCGGTAAGTATTTTTTTATTTATTTATTATAGCACAAATCCGTGCACATTTCAACTGCTACACGTCCAAATCACGCCAAAGGCGTGTATGGAATCCGACGGAGTCGGTATGTCATCATCCCGAAGGGATGTATGGAATCAATCCAAAGGAGGATATGCTTTATGCGCGCTTCGCGCGATGCCATACGCGACTGCGTCGCAATTCCATACAACGCGCGAGCGCGTTGATGACATGCCAATCCTTTGGATTGAATAAAAAAATTGCATCGCTGTTGCGATGGAACTTTTTTGGGGTGAGTAGTGGGGCTTGAACCCATGACCTCCAGGGCCACAACCTGGCGCTCTAGCCAACTGAGCTATACCCACCATATTTCAATATGGCGTGCCTTGAGGGATTCGAACCCCCGACCTACTGCTTAGAAGGCAGTTGCTCTATCCGACTGAGCTAAAGGCACAAATTCCGGAATTCCGGAAAATGGAGCGAGTGATGGGAATCGAACCCACGCGGCCAGCTTGGAAGGCTGGAATTCTACCATTGAACTACACTCGCATAAGTACGTTTCTCAAAACCGCTCTAATATAATACCACGCAAATAAGGATTTGTCAAGCCCTTTTTAAAAAAAAATCAGAAATATTGCAAAAAAATTCGCGCGGCAAAAAAGACTTTGAAAAATCGCCCCGAATTTTGCAAAAGCCTTGCTATTGGCACAAAAAAATGCTATAATAAGGGCAAGAATTTTGGCAAAGGAGGGGCGTATGGGATATCTGACTCCCGACAAAATGCTTGCGACCTATCGCGAGCTGACTCCCGATGAATTAAAGCAGCGCGGCATTGACGTGTTGCTCATGGATATAGATAACACGCTCGCGCCCTATGAGCAGCCCGAGCCGGACGAGAGCATCATGGCGTGGCTTGCGCAGATGCAGGAGGCCGGCATACGCTTGGCGTTCGTTTCCAACAATGATTGGGAGAGAGTTGAGCTGTTCAATCAAAAAATCGGCATACAGGCGCATGCCAAGAGCGGCAAACCGTTTGGCAAAAAGCTGCGGCAGGTGATCATGTCCTACGGCTCGGACGCTGCGCATGCGGCGATCCTTGGCGACCAGCTGCTGACCGATGTGTTTGCAGGCAAGCACATCGGCGCGACAGCCTTTTTGGTCCCCCCCATCAAGGATAAGACCACGGCCTTTTGGCGCATCAAGCGCGCCCTTGAGCGCCCAATCATCAAAAAATACATCAAAAAACACCCCGAGCAAGCCGACCAGGCGGCATTTTGGCTCGGCAGGAGGTAAGGAATGAGTTTTGCAACGTTTGGCCCGGGCGGAAACTGCGATTGGTTTTATGCCGAGGGCAATAAAGCGACTGTGCAAGCACCCGGCTGGCTTTCGACCAAGGGGCTTGATTCGTACGAATACGAGGCGGGCAGAGGCGTCAATGCCAGCGAAGCGTCGCTGCGTGCGGTTGGAGAGAAGGCCAAGCAGCACGGCATTCACATGTCACTGCATGCACCGTATTTCATTTCGCTTTCGGGTACGGAGGAGGCGACGCGCCTTAAAAGCATTGATTATATCACAAAATCGCTTTGGGCTGCTGAGCTGCTGGACGCAAAAACCATCGTCATTCACAGCGGTAGCGCGGGCAAGATCAGCCGCGAGCATGCCATGGAGCTTTCCAAGGATACGCTTGCCAAGGTGGCAGAGGCGGTAGGGGATACACAGATCAAGCTTGGCATTGAAACCATGGGCAAGGTCAATCAGCTTGGGACGCTGGACGAGGTCATTGAGCAATGCAAGGTGGACAAAAAGTTTGTTCCCGTGGTGGATTTCGGACATCTGAACGCGCGCGTGTGCGGTAATGCATTCCCCGACGTGGACGCATACCGCGAGGTATTTGACCGCATCGGCACGCAGCTGGGCGACGACGTGGCCAAGTATCTGCATTGCCATTTTTCCAAGATCGAGTACACGGGCGCGGGCGAAAAACGGCATGTGACGTTTGAAGACACAGTCTTTGGTCCTCGCTTTGAGCCACTGATCGAGGCGATCGTGCGCGAAGGCGTTTGCCCCAACATTATTTGCGAGTCGGACGGCACCATGACTGCCGACGCGCTTGCCATGAAACAGTATTACAATGAATTGAGAGGATAGAATTATGAGCATGAGAACAAAGAGAATTCAAAAGTTGCAGGCAGCAATGGCAGACAAGGGCTTTGACGCGCTGGTCGTGACCAGCGAGATCAATCAGAGATATCTGACAGGCTTTGCGTATACCGACGGATACGTGCTGATCACAAAGGAAAAAAACTATCTTTTGACCGACTTCCGCTATATAGAGGCGGCAAAAGCGACCGTGGACGCAGAGATTTTTGAGATTATCATGCCCAAGGGCGGCATGCTTGACGAAATGGCTGCCAAGATTGATGCAAGCGGTGCAAAGATCACGGCCGTCGAGGAGGCAACCCTCTCTCTTGCAAGCTATGAGCGACTCAAGGTTAAGTTCAAGAATACCGACCTCGTTCCCGGCGGCTCTGCGCTGATCGATACGCTCCGCCTTTACAAGGACGAGGAGGAATTTGCCAGCATGGCGCGCGCGCAGGCCATCACCGACGCGGCCTTTGAGCATATTCTGACTGTGCTGCACCCCAATATGACCGAGATCGAGGTGGCGCTTGAGCTGGAGTTCTTTATGCGCAAGATGGGCTCGGAGGGCATTGCGTTTGATACCATTGCGGTTTCGGGCAGTATGTCCGCACGTCCCCACGGCGAGCCGCGTCCCGTCAAGCTGGAAAAGGGCTTTTTGACCATGGACTACGGCGCACGCGTGGATGGCTATTGCTCGGATATGACGCGTACCGTCGTGCTTGGCAAGGCCGATGCCGAGATCAAAAAGGTATATGACACCGTGCTTTTGGCGCAGACCACCGCGATCGATGCGCTGCAGGCAGGCCTTTCCTGCCGCAAGGCGGACAAGATTGCACGTGACATCATTGACGGCGCAGGCTACGAAGGCTGCTTTGGCCATAGCCTTGGACACGGCGTAGGCCTGTACATTCACGAAAACCCCAGACTTTCGTTCGGCGCAGGGGAGAATGACGTGCTGGCTCCCGGCCACGTGGTCACGGCTGAGCCCGGTATTTATATTGAGGGCAAGTACGGATGCCGCATTGAGGATATGATCGGCATTCTGCCCGACGGCACCGCACACGACTTCACGCACAGCCGCAAGGATATGATTGAGTTGTTCTGATAGGAGATAATTATGAAAAAGATCAAGGTAGGTATTGCAGGCTCAAGAGGACTTTCGACCGTGATGGGATTGCGCGCGCTGCCCGACGTGGAGATCACCGCGCTTTGCAATCTGGATGAGGCGACGCTGGACGCACAGGCCAAGGATCTTGGCGTGGAGCATAAGTATCGCGTTTTTGAGGATATGCTGGCGTCGGATATTGATGCCGTCATCATTGCCACGCCCATGCAATGCCACGTGCCGCAGGCCATCGCTGCACTGGAGGCAGGCAAGCACGTGATGTGCGAGGTGACCGCAGGCGTGACCATGGACGAGCTGTGGTGGCTTTGCGAGGCCGTGGAAAAGAGCGGCAAGATCTATATGATGGCCGAGAACTATATCTATACACCGCAGGTACAGCTGGTCAAGGAGATGGTCAAGAAGGGATTTTTTGGCGACACGTACTATGCCGAGGGCATGTATCTGCACAATATTGACGGGCTGTTCAAGTACCCGGACGGCAGAAGCACGTGGCGTTCGTTCTGGCAGTGCGGCAAGAGGGGAAATTTCTATCCCACGCACAGCGTAGGCCCCGTCATGAACTGGTTTCCGGGGGATCGCATCACCGAGATCACGACCTATTCGCCCGGTGTGTATAACGAGCTTGGCTTGCGTCAGGACAGCGGCACGACCACCATGTGCCGTACCGCGAACGGCAAGCTGCTCAACATCCGCGTAGACTGCACCTCGCCCCGTCCGCATAACATGACCTATTATCAGCTGCAGGGAACAAAGGGCATTTTCCAGGCCGCATCGCACGGCTTCGGAGATCTGGACAAGGTATCCTTGCTTGGCGAGAACAATCCGCTGGGCAATATGCAGTGGGAGCCGCTGACCAATTATAACGAGTATCTGCCCGAGAGATACAAAAAAGCGACCGCAGAGCAGAACGCAGCGGGACACGGTGGCGGAGATTTCTTTATTGTCGAGGACTTTATCAACGCGATCAGAACAGGCGAACAGCCTGAGATCGACGTGTACAAGGCGTGCGAATGGACGGCAGTGGGACTCTTATCCGAGCTGTCGGTGACCAATAACGGCCGCACCATGCAAATGCCGCATTTCCGCAAGAATATGCCCTTAGAAGAGAAGAAGATTACACTTTAATAGCAAAACACCCCCGCGACAGCGTCGCGGGGGACATTTATGCCCGCCACCACGCGGATAACTCCGTGCGAAAGGTTTTGCTTACCGTCACCCAAACGGATCACCCCCACAGGATGAAAGTTTTGACCAAACTTTCCCAAAAGTTTGCAGGTCGAGGGCAGCCCCCCCTTCGCGCCCGCAGGCGCGAAATATTCTCGGCGTTTAATTTGCGAAGCAAATATGTTCTTCTTTGCGCCCGCGGTGCCAAAAAGAACGGAGAGATCTAGCTCAATGGAAGAAAAATTCTTGTAGGGGAGGATATCATCCTCCCGCACGCGAAAAATCAGGATAAGCAAACGGATAACACAAATAAAATGCCGTTTTCGGGCGGGAGGATGATATCCTCACCTTCAAGCAGAGAAGCGCACGATTGATGAGAGATTGTGTGAAAAGACCGTTTCCGTTCTTTCTTTGAGCAAGTAGGCACAAAGAAAGAACCAAAGAAATGTCGTTAAAGAGCGTTTCGCCCGTTGCGACGGGCGACGAGGGCTCTGCCGGTTGACTTTTGGATGCTGAATTTCGCAGAAATCCAGCATCGGGTGGCGTCACTAACACTCGAAAGTATAACGACATTCACACGCCACAATGCCTTTCTGAAAAAGGCGGGCGAAAACTTTCATTCTGTGGGGGTGTTCCGTTTGGGTGGCAGCGGGCGAAAACTTTCATGAGAAACGCCCCTGCCGCGCGCGGCAGGGGCGTTATGATATTTAGCGATAGTATACGTAAAAC
>JAZQYT010000135.1:0-3088 GCA_045633665.1 Eubacteriales bacterium
TCCTAAGCCGGCTGGCCCTCCGATTTACCCAACGCCCTGGGGCGTTTACTTTTCGTATTATCGCTCTTTTTTCTTTTTATTCTTTGTTTTTAAGTTGACGAACCATATAAGCAATTCCGCGAGGTAAAACGGTGCGCAAAATACTAATTCTGCAATCAATATCAACGCGATCAAAACTGCCACTAACCATGGTGCATTTGCGTTGTATACCTCAATCGTGCGGTAAGCTTGCGTCTGATCCTTCAAACCAATCACCGTATTATGCGGCTTGAAATAATGAAATCCCGTCTTATAGGCAATTTCTACCACGTCTCCCGGCTCAAGCGTTTGCTCGATATCTCTGCTGTGCATTTCTTTGCGCCCGCTTCTGCCATACAGCCGGTAGTCCTCTCCGCCTACTGTGATTTCCACATAGGAAGAATTGTGTTTTCCGAATCTCCTCTTCCACTCGATCTGCTCGATCTCGCCCGTAACGGTTTGTGTGTTACGTTCATTGGAAGGCCATGTGCTATATATCGCGAGCGGCAGAGTTGTTAGGATGAGAATCTGCACAATGACAAACATGATCACGTATTTCCAATCGATCCTTTTACCGCTTTTGCGATTTTTCTTTTTCTTGTTTGCCACGGTGGTCTCCTTTCTGTGGATTTTTTATTCTATAGGCCGGTGCCTTGCTGCCGCTGAGATTGGCTACACTTCGTTATAAATACGCTTCATATTTGCAAAGGACACGTGCGTACCGTATTCGCACTCCTCCATGCCCTCGTATTCAAGGTAGATATCACCATCGAAGGACGACGCCTTGATGGTGCGCATGACATCCCAGATGTCAATATCTCCTTGTGCGAGAATAGAGCCGCGCAAAAACGTACCGTTGACCGAGCGGAACCACGAATTCTCACAGTTAAATTCCGCAGCACCGCCGGGATCTCTGTGCGCGGGACGCACGTAAAAATCCTTCATGTGAATGGTCTTGGCAAACGGGATCATCTTTTTGACGGCAATCTCGGGAATATCGTCCACGCAGGTGTAGTTGCCTACGTCCAACTGATGCCCGAAATTGTCACGTTTCACACCCGTCATGATCTGGCGCACACGCTCCGAGCCGTTGGCATGGAAGCCGTGATTTTCAAGCAGCACGGTAATGCCCAAAGGCTTTGCATAGTCGCAAAGCTGCTCGTAGGTAGAGACGATCAGCGGCATTTCCTCCTGAAACTTCTCCATGGTGTTTTCACACATGGGGCGGCGGAATGCAGCAGAATCCACTCGAATGGTGGGGATCTCCATATCCGACACCATGTCGATATGCTGCTTGACGCGATTCAGCTCGGCAGCATACTGCTCAGGCGTGAGCATTAAGAAATTGGCGTTGAGCGAATAGTTGCCGATGGGCACGCCAAGGCTTTTGCTTGCCGCCTTGAACGCGGGGCGCAGTGCGGGCTGCTCAACCAAGTTAAAGCCGAACGGTACCAGCTCCACGACCTCGGCGCCCATTTCGCAAATACGCTCAAAGGCGCGAATGGGGGTGATCTCCCCCGAACAAATCTTACGGGACACACCGTAGATGGATATTCCGAAACGAATCATAGCGTTCTCCTTCTATTTGATAAATAGCTCTGATGATTGATAAAAGTGGTTCGCTTATTTCACCATACCGTAGCCGCCGGCATACTTGCTGACCTCGGAGGCAACCACGAACACCTTGTTATCGCAGCACTTGCGGATCTCTCCCAGCACGCGCTTGGTGCGCTTTCTGGGCAGCACGATAAAGATCATGTTCATCTTCTCGGTTGCGCCGTGACCGGGCAGCACGGTATAGCCAAGGTCGTTTTTCTTTAAGTAAGCCGTGATCTTTTCGGTGCTTTCATCGCTTGCGATCAGCTCCAGGTTGGAGGTGCCGAGTGCGATCTTTCCCTCGATGGTAGAGCCCAAGAACAAGCCCGTGGCGTATCCTGCGCAGTAAAAGACCAAACGCAAGGGGTTATCGCCCAGCGTGCTGATGACACCGGACACAACAAGTCCCCAGATGATGCATTCCACAAAGCCAAGTCCTGCGGCCTTGAGCCTTTGCCCCTTGACCATCATGCAGGTTTTGAGCGACTGGATGGTGATTTCCAGAATCTTTGCAGCACAGATCAGAAAACAGACTAAAATGGGGTGGATCCCCTCAAGCATTGCCAAAAATTCAGACATATTTATCTCCTTCTATTTCAATTTTAATTCAATCAAGTTCAATCAAGGTAGCACGGCAGGGTGCGCCGTCCGCAGAGCCCAGGTTGATGGGCGCGGCATGCAGCAAATACGTACCGTCGGGTACGTGCGCAAGACGAATTCCCTCCAACAGCACGACGTTCGCGCCAAGCAACGACAGATGCACCGCCATGGGAGTGGATTCGGGGCCTACCGTTTGCGATTCGTTGCCGAAAAGGTCAATGCCCGACCTTGCAAGCACGTCTGCGGCTTCAAGAGTGAGCGTAGCATCCCCCTTGATCAGCAGCTTTTTGACGTTTCCCGCCATTTCCAGCATGCGGTGCGCGTCGTTGGCTGTAATATTGCCCGCGTGCGAGATCACGATGGCATTGCCGATCAGCGCGTCAAGCGGCAGAGCGTCCACGGTTTTGCCGCCCGCGATAAAATGCGCGGGTGCGTCTATATGCGTGCCGTTGTGCGCACACATGGAAAACGCAGTCAGATTGCAGACGTCACCCGCGTCAAGCCTTGCAAGCACCTCGCGCGCAGGCGCGGGATCGCCCGGATAAACCGCACAGCTAAAGATCTCTTGGGAAATGTCGTAAAGCTTCATGCTACTCCCCTTTTTCTCGTTTTTTTCATTATAACAGAAAAGCAAGTGAAAAGCAAGGGCTAATTGATGAAAAATCATGCGCTCGGGGTCGCGTCACCGGGGACAGTTCTCGGTAACGCTGCCCATCACAGAGAACCGTCCCCGGTAACACTCAGCAAGCGTAATTCGCATGCTTTTTTGCCAACAACCAATCATTTCACGTCCATACCGAGAAGGGCTTTGAAAAAGCAAGTGTTGCAGGGGACGGTTCTCCGTGACGCTTTGGTGTTACCGAGAACTGTCCCC
>JAZQYT010000136.1:0-3667 GCA_045633665.1 Eubacteriales bacterium
TGAGCCTTGTTATGACCGACGTCGCCGAGACGCTGGGCATCCCCAACGCAATGACCATCGGCATCGCAGTCGGTGTGGTGGGCTTGATCCTTGCCATCGTCAACTATCCTTTGCACAACGCCATTCTCAACTCCCGTAAGAAGAAGTACGCGCCCGCCATTCTGGCGCTGAGCGACAAACTCTCCAAGGGGAACTGATAAAAACACGTGGAACAGAGTGCGCTCTGTTCCATACTTTTTGCAAGCATTGCGCTTTTCTTGGGAAATACTAACAAAACCTTAACATTTGCATGCTATAATAACAATATATGCCAAGAAAAAGGAGAGATTTTATGTTTGCAATCCTTGTTGTAGAAGACGACGCCAACCTGGGCAAAACGCTCTGCACCTTTTTAGGCCGCAACGGCTATACCGCCGTACACTGCACGAGTGCGCAGGACGCTTACGACGCCATGTATAAGCAAATGTTCGATCTGATCATTTCGGACATCATGATGCCCGGCATTGACGGCTTTGAATTTGCCGAAACCGTGCGCACGTTGGACAAAAATATCCCCATTATCTTTATGACCGCGCGCGACGACCTTGGCTCAATGCAGCGCGGATACTTGACGGGTGCTGACGACTACGTGGTCAAGCCCGTGGATTTTAACGCTCTGCTTTTGCGCATCGGTGCGCTTTTGCGCCGCGCCGGCATTGCGGCGCAGCGCAAGCTGACCGTGGGCAACTTTACCATTGATCTGGACGAGCGCACGGCTTACCTTGACGAACAGGAGATCTCCTTGACCGCAAGAGAATTCAACATTCTCTACAAGCTGCTCTCCTATCCCAAAAAGACCTTTACCCGTACGCAGCTTATGGATGAATTCTGGGATGCGGACACGGCCTCGGGACCGCGCACCGTGGACGTTTACATGACCAAGCTGCGCGCCAAGCTCTCGGATTGCACCTCCTTTGAGATCGTGACCGTGCATGGGCTTGGCTACAAGGCGGTGATCAAATGAAAAAGGGCTTTGTCTACTATGTCACCGATTTTCTGTGGTCCTGCCTTTTGTTCTTTGGCATGGTCGGTGGTGTGGTCACGGCCACCTTTTACGTATTCTTTACCACGGTCTCACTTCCCGAAGAGGATATCCGCGCGTTTGCGCCCGTCGTATTCGTCAACGTGGTCGTGCTCGCGCTGATCTGCGCTATCGTGGATACTTTCCGTCGCCGCTTGGCAGTCGATAAGCCCGCCAAGCGCATCCGCCAAACGCTGGATAAGCTGGCAGCGGGCGATTTTTCCGCGCGCATTCCTCGGCATTACGTGCAGATCGCACCCCCGCCCTTTGGTGAGATCGAGCAGAACATCAACAAGCTGGCCGACGAGCTTTCGGGCATTGAAACGCTGCGCACAGACTTTATCTCCAACGTTTCTCACGAAATGAAAACGCCGCTCTCGGTCATCAGCAACTACGGCACGCTTTTGCAGGATCCCGCGCTGGATACCGAAACGCGCGTGGAATACGCCAAGCAGATCACGCTGGGCTCGCAGCGCCTGGCTTTGATGATGGCCAACATCTTAAAGCTCAACAGGCTGGAAAACCAGCAGATCTACCCCCAAAAGCAGACCTACGATCTTGGCGAGCAGCTTTGTGAGTGCCTTTTGCAGTTTGAAGAGATCTGGGAGCGACGCAATATTACCATTGATACAAACATTCAGGACGACGTACACGTCACCGAGGATGCAGAGCTGCTTTCCTTAGTTTGGAACAATCTTTTATCCAACGCATTCAAATTCACCGAGGACGGCGGCACCGTTTCGCTTTCCATGTCCGCAACAGACGAGGCTGTGACCGTTACGGTCAGCGACACGGGCTGCGGCATGAATCCCGAAACAGGCGCACACATCTTTGAAAAGTTCTATCAGGGTGACACCTCGCGTGTCACGCAAGGCAACGGCCTGGGGCTGACGCTGGTCAAACGCGTGATCGACATCGTACAGGGTGAGATCCGCGTGCAAAGTCAGATCGGTGTGGGCAGCACCTTTACGGTCACTCTGTTTTTGAGGTAAAGACATGAAACACAAGCTCAAAAAAATCGGACTTCACCTGCTTTATCCGCATCCGTTGCTGATTTTGCTGTTTACCGCGATCTCGGCCGTGCTGCTGACCGTCACCTTCATGCGCAACCGCTCGGAGCATCCGGTTGCTTACGTGACCTATATGTTCTCCTTCTATTCCCTGACGGTATTTTGCATGCGTATCCCCACTATCATCCGCTTTTTCAAGAACTTCAAGAATAACAACAAGTATCTCGTGCGTTATTCGGACGACGCCACGCTGCGCATCAAGATCTCGCTGTACGGCAACTTTGCCTATAACGCAGCCTATGCTGTTTTCCAATTCGCGCTCGGTCTTTGGCATTCCTCGGCCTGGTACTTTGCCTTTGCCGCCTATTACCTTTTGCTTGCCGTTATGCGCCTCTTTTTACTGCGTGACGTGCATTCCACCGCCCCCGATCAGGCACTTGGGGCGCAATGGCGCCGCTATCGCTTTTGCGGCATTATGCTGGTGGTCATGAATCTGGCACTCTCGGCCATCGTTTGGATGATCAGCGTGCGTGGACACGAGGCCGTGCATCACCAGATCACCACCATTGCCATGGCTGCCTCCACCTTTACGCTCATGACGCTGGCCATTATCAACGTGGTCAAATACAGTAAATTCAGAAGTCCCTTATTCTCTGCCGCCAAAACCATCAGCCTGGCTACGTCCGCGGTTTCCATGCTGACGCTGGAAAACGCCATGCTTGCCGCCTTTGGTTCGCAGGATGATGCCGAGTTCAAGCCGCTCATAACGCTGCTGACAGGCCTTGCCGTGACGGCATTCGTGCTGGGAATGGGCATTTATATGATCATTCTCGCCAATAAAAAAATCAAGAAAATCAAAGCTATGGAGAACCAAACGTGAATCAAAATAACGATCAACAGGAATTTATATATACCTACAGCGCCAAGGACAAGGCCGAGATCGACCGCATCCGCCAAAAATACACGACCGATGCGCAAGAGGACAAGCTCAAGCAGCTGCACGATCTGGATGCCAGCGTGCAAAACCGCGCAAGTGCCGCCGCCATTGCCGTGGGCGTGGTCGGATCTTTGATCATGGGAATCGGCATGAGCGTGGTCATGACCGAGATCGGGCAGATCATGGGGCTTGGCCTGTACGCAACACCCGTGGGCATTATCGTAGGCATCGCAGGGCTTGCCGTGGCCATTTGCGCATACCCCATTTACCGCACGGTCAGCGAACGCAGAAAAAAACAGATCGCACCCAAGATCCTCGCTCTTTTGGACGAGCTGGATCGGGAGAAGGAAAAAAAGTCCGAGTAATTGGGACGGTAAAATAGCGGGAATTTGTTCGATTGCGAGCAGATTCCTGCTTTTTAGTATACAAATAAATATCCACCCGCCATAGCGGGTGGTATTTCAGTTTCGGGCATAGCCCTAATACTACTGGCTGCGCACAAGCGCGCTTTTTATTGGCCTGCCAGCCATGCAATTGTTACTTACTACCCGTAAACGGGTTCTCTTTGAGTTTATTATTTTCTGTAGGGACAGGCGTCCCCGACTGTCCGTTTTATTGTTTTCTGTAGGGACAGGCGTCCTCGACTGTCCGTTTTATTGT
>JAZQYT010000137.1:0-5090 GCA_045633665.1 Eubacteriales bacterium
TTCTTCTCATCGGTTAACCTCTTTTGAACCCCGACACTATGGCGGGGTTTTCGTCTTACAATAAAGGGCCGCTTTGCAAGCAGCCCTTTGTTCAATTTTCGCTTATTCTGCAGCCCAATAGGGCTTTTCTTGTTATTTGCTTACTCCGCCTGCAGGGTGATGGTCAGCTCAACTTCACCGTCAAAATAATACTCGGTGGTATCTGCTGCAAAGCCGGCGGGAACGCTTGCCAGCGTGACGTGGAAGTCGCTTTCGTTATCAGTCAAGGTTACGATGCCCTCGGCATTGGTGGCAACGGGCATACGGCAACCGTTTGCATCGCAGAACTGCACGGCAACGTCCTTGACGGGCGCACCGTTGGCGTCCACAACCTTGACGGTATAAGTCACCTTGCCCGACTCGGTTTGTGCCTCGGTGGTAGCAGCCTCGCTACCCTGCTCGGTAGCGGGAGCCTGGGTGGTAGCGGCATCCTTGGTGGGGGCTTCGGTGGTCTGCTCTCCATCGCCGCCGTCGCAGGCAACAAAGCTCATCATAGCACTCAGCACAAGAGCTGCTGCAAGCAGCAGCGCAATTCTCTTGAAGTTCATAATCATTTCTCCTTATATTTCTAAAAAATTACTGCAAATAAACACATGCAAACAGGTACGCATTTGCAGGCTCAAGCGCCACGCCTCCAAACAGATACATCGGGGAAGCGGGATCGTACCAGCCCATATAATCGCCCAAAACCTTGAGCATATCGATCAGCGTATCGTCCAGCGGATAATAGCCGCCGTCGCTGACTGCGTTGTACGCCCAGATCAGCTCGTTGTAGCTATCCTTGGAAAGCAGCTTGCCATCCTCGTCATATACGTACACGCCAAGGCGCATATGGTCGCACACGGTGGTCAGCGCGTCCATATAAAGCGAATTGTTGCCAAGGTTGATCAGCGCCACCGGGCCATCCGCACTGCCAACGTGGTAATAACCGTCATTTTCGTTGTATACCAGCTTGATCTCTGCGCTGTCCACAGCAAAATGCGTCGGATTGCCTGCGCCCATCTCGTACTGCGTCAGCGTCTTTGTCGGCATCAGATCGATCCAGGGCACGTCGTTCTCGGTGGTCTCACGCTCGGACAGATACTCGATTTTCAGCACGCACTCGAAAAGCGTTGCCTCTTCGGCCTTGACGCCGATCACGAACGCATAATTGAACACCATATCGTCGTAAACGTCCACGGTAATGGCGTTATTCTCCTCGACTGCGACAGATTCGGTCATGACGAACGAGGTGGAGCCATAGTATCCAATAGAAACGGGCAGCTCCGCATCAGTGCTGATGCGGAAGGTACCGCCGCGCGACGCGGTGAACAGATAATAGGTCATATCATCCGCACTCACACTCACCGCATAGCTGCCCTCGGAGAGCTTATTTGCCATGTAAGCAATATAATCATCCGCAGCAGCGCTGTATGCGTAGATCTCCTCGCCCGGTGCGGGTACGCCGTACAGATTAACGGTCAGCAATGTAGTTTCGGGAGTGAGCGTGCAGCCCTCTTTGCTGTAATTCTCACCCAGAATATTGTCAATGACAACCGCATACGTATCGGGAATCAGCTCAGCGATCGCGTTGCCATCGGCAGCGGTCGCCACCATGAACACCTGCTCATCGCCCTTAAAAATACGAACGAGCGCGCCCTGTCTGGGATTGCCGTCAGAGCCGATCACGCTGACCGTGTACGTCACGGTGTCGGATACAGGCTCGGTTTCGGGGGACGTGGTCTGCCCGTCGCTCGTTGCGCCGTCGCCTTGCGCTTCGGATGTTTCTTCACCGTTCTGCGTCCCTTGCCCGTTCTGTTCGGGCGCGGAGGAATCCTCTTTGGGATCGGTCACACTTTCCGCAGGCGCGGTGGTATCCGCAACGCTGTTCGTTCCCTGCTCCCGACCGCTCTCGCATGCCGCAAGCAGCAAGCAAAGACACAAAATCGCAGCGATCAGCGTCAAAAGTGCGTTGTTTTTCATCAAAATCATTTCAAAAAGCCTCAATATCAGTTTCTTTGGTTTATTTTTCTACCGTTTGTTAAGTTTTCGCCTTGCGCGAATTTTTATAAAAAGGCATCATTGCCGAACCCTTTTTGCAAAGGGTTCGGCAAAAATGATCGGAAATTATGCGCCCAGGTGCTGGTAGTAGAAGCACAGCTTGGTCCAGGAATCATTCACGCCCTCAAACGTGTACTTATCCATCAGCTTTTGCAGCAGCGTTGCAAGCTCTGCGTTGACTGCCACGCAGCCTTCCAACTCGGGAGCCTCTTGGCTTGCAGGCAGTGCCATTTCCGCATACTTTCTTGCAACAGCGGTCATTTCGTCGCCCGTTCCGTGATACTTGCCTGCAAGCACCTCGTCGAGCTTATATTCCTCGGCATACTCCTCGAACGCATCACCCCAGATCTCCTGCAACTTTTCCTTTGTATTCTCAGGATATCTCTCCATGTAGCTCATAATCAGCAAGTCGCCCTCGCTGTACTTGAAATTGAAGGCGTTCATATCGATCATCTGTACCAGAGAATGGCTGAAAATGGAGGAAACGCTGGTAAAGTCCGCGTAAACGAGGCTGCCAAGGCTGCCGTCCGCACGCAGCTCGTGATAATAACCGTCCTCACCGAGTGCGACGTCAATGCCAAGGCCCACGATCTCGCTCGTTACCTGATCGTCCTCGGTTTCGTAGTAGGTGAAGTAACCGGGTGCGCAGGTACGGAAGTAATCGTAGCTCTCGCCCAGATATTCGATGGTATAAGGAATTGTACCAACACCGTAAACATCCCAGTAAGCGATGTCAATATAGTAAGGTGTGCCTGCCTCCATGTAGAATACCATGGAAACGTTGGTCATATCGAAATACATTCTCTCGCAATGCTCGTAAACCAGTATTTCAACGCGATTTTCGTCAAAGATCCAGCCATCCACGTCCTGATCCGAGTACGACGTGATGCGGTAAACGCCCGATGTTGCGGGAATAAACTCGGCAAGCAAGCCTCTGGGCATGATCACGCGGTTATAGGTGAAGGAATTCTCACCAACCTCTGCCTTGTACGCGCAGAAGGGAGCAAGTCCCTGAATGGGATCGGCCAGCTGGCCCTCTGTACCGTATGCATCATAGTACATGCACAGCTGCAGCCATTCCTTATCGTGTCCCTCAGCACCCATGGTGGAGGCAACGGTCTTGAGCAGCTCTGCAAGCTCTGCATTGACCGTGCAGATGCCCGCCAGCTGGGAATTGGATGCATAAGAGCAATAATCCACGATCTTTTCGTAGAATTCATCGCCGCCGATCAGGCCGTTATACGCCATATCGAATACCGACTGCTGGCTGAACTGGGTATATCCCATCAGATCTGCCAGAAGCAGCGGACCATCGGCCGTGCCGACGTGGTAGTAGCCGTCGGTTTCGTTGAAGACAACGTCCACGTAGGTATTATAGCCAAAGCCATCCTCGGCTCTGTCGGTTGCAGCGTAACGGGGAATGAAGGTAGGCGTTGTGATATTTGCCATATCCACCACGCGCATATTGGTCACATAAACGGTATCCTCACCCACGTCGGTGTCACCGTCCTTGACATAGGTCAACGCAACCTCATACGTGCCGTCCTTGGTTGCCACGTAAGGATAGCAAGTACCCCATGCAGTACCAGGGCCGGACAGCGAATAGGTGTCCTCACCCTCCACGATGACGTAAAGCACGTCGTTGTAGGTTTCCGAGGAGGTAAAGTAATCAAAGCAGACCGCCTCACCCGCCTTGAGCTCGACGTCGCAGTAAATGATCGAATAAGAGTTTGCCACACCGGTGTTTGCGGGCTTGATGCACGCATAACCGTCCTTCTCGCCCAGCACGAAGGGCCAGGTGAGATCCTTATATTCCTCGGACTCCTCGGCACGGTAGGTTGCGCCAAATCCCTCGCCGTTGATGGCTGCCGCGATCTCGGAGGGATCGGGCATGGAGACGTTGATCTCCACCTCGGGAACCAGGCTGTCTACGCTTTCATGCAGTCCCTGCACGTAATCGTCGCCCGTAAAGTGATCGAACGCCACGGTAAAGGGCTGATCACCGATCAAAGCGCCCTCCTCGATCAGGCAGATCACACCATAGCGGTCTACGAACACAGAGGTAGGGAATGCGGTCACGCCGAATGCGTTGAACAGCGCGTTATAATCCTTGATCATGGGGAAGGAAAGTCCCATATTGGCCTTGAAATCCGAAATCGCGCTCTCGGTATCGGTGCCGTAAGGATCAAGTGCCAGAACCTCGACCTTATCCTTATAATTCTGGTACGCAGTCTCCATGTAGGGGAATTCCTCTACGCACCAGGAGCAGGTGGTATACCAGAAGTTGAGCACAACAAGTTCTTTTTCCTGCAAGATCTCGGACAACGTGTGTGACACACCGTCGCTGTCCACGACCGTGAAATCACGGATCACGTCACCGACCTTGTAGGAAACACCGTTGATATTGGTATCCGAAATGACGCGGGACACCACGTAAATGCTGACACCGCCGCCAACGAATTCATAATAAGGCTCGCACTCGTAGCCTGCGGGAAGTCCCGACAGCTCGGCCACATAGCCCTCCTTGACAGGCATTTCGATGCTGACCTTACCTTCTGCATCGGTCGTGCCGAAGTTGACCAGATCCTCAAGCGTTGCATCGGCATAGACCTTGACGGTCACGCCCTCCATCGCCATGCCGCCGATCGACTTGACCTCAACCGTATAAGCCTGCTTCTCTGCTGCGTTGCCGCCCGGAGTCTGGGTGGTATCCGCCCCGGTCGTTTGCTCGGTGCTGCCTGCATCGGTGGTGCTCTCCTCACCCGTATCGGGCGGATTGCAACCCGTCAGCATCACAGCCATTGCCATCAGTAAAGCAAGCACCAAAGCCGTTGCTTTTTTAAAGTTTTTCATTTGCTTTCTCCTATTTTACGTACTTTTTATAGCCGAAAAGAGCCGAACTCACACGGTTTTGAGCGGCAAATATCTGCACCTGCGGCAGACAAAATGCTCGCAATATCTTATATTGCTTCGCATTTTCTCTTTGCATCTGCGAAATATTTGCTCGCGCA
>JAZQYT010000138.1:0-2263 GCA_045633665.1 Eubacteriales bacterium
TGGTATTCTTCGTCTTTACGGAAAGAGTCAGCTTGTCGCCGGTCGTCTTCGTGCCTGCGGGAGCGGTCATCGTCATACCGTCCTGCGTCACGGTCGTGTCCTCTTTCACCGCGCCGTTCTCAACCGGAACGGTCATTTCAAGGTCGGCATCCTCCATATTGGGGAACTTGACGCCCTCGTCATAGTCGTTGCCGAAGCTATCCTCCTCGTCGTTCCACTGCGTTGCGATCAGGTTGACGTAAACGTCGCCCACGGAAAGCTTCTGATATGCGTTGCCCGCGCTCTCCTGCATGTGCAGTGCCACGGTCACGGTCTGCTTGCCGACCGCAACGGTTGCGGCCTCGGTGCCGTCCAGCGTCTTGCCGTTGGGCAGAAGCTGACCGCCGATAAACTCAGCGGGCTTTGCCATCACAGCGGAAAGCGTGCCCTTGTACTCGGCCTTTGCCTTCAGATCCTCAAAGCTTGCGGCGGTGTAATCGCCGAAGATCACGTAAACGTCGATCACGTCGGCCAAATTCTCGCCATTGTCGCCAAGCTCGGCAGTGCCCTCGGCCACCTCAACGGAAAGCTGATACTTCAGCGCAAGCGAGCCGAGGTTGCGTACCTCCAGTGCCTCTGCGCGCGTATAGCCGGGCTCCCATTTATCATAATCAAAAATTTTGTGGTCGGGGGTCTGCTTCAGCGACACCTCGCCCTCCTTGGTCAAATGCACAAGGTCAATGGCAAGGTTGCCCGCCACGATCTTGTTGCCCGCACTGGTCACGCTGTCGGTAAACCAAGCGAACGTGGTACCGACCATCGCCGTCATTGCCATCAGCAATGCCAGCACAGACGCAAGTAAGCGCTGTTTGATGCTTCTTGTTTTCATCCGTCTTCTCCTTCAAAAAATATCTATGGGAAATGCAATTTTTACCGTATTCGGCAATAAAAAAGAGCAAATCGCGGGATTTGCGCCCTTTTGTTGCCGCCCAACCGCCCGAAGGCGGTTGGGTGGTGGGTATATACCCGATTTTCAAATGGTTACCTTAAATCAACC
Organism: Eubacteriales bacterium; assembly: GCA_045633665.1. GTDB lineage: Bacteria > Bacillota > Clostridia > Oscillospirales > CAG-272 > SVQP01. Next base: position 1,037 of record JAZQYT010000138.1, read on the forward strand.
GAACAGATTGCTAAGGTCGTTAAGGTCGATATCGCCGCCAAGGGAAACATTGCCATTGCCATTTTCCAGAGCATCCTTCAGACCCTGTGCGGTGGTGACAACGGTAGTACCGTCGATCACGCTATTGCCGCCGAAGGTGTAGGTGACGGTGTTAACGTCAACGTAAGCGTCTTCTGCCATATTGGTCCACCATTCATCCTCTGCAATATCCACCATTTCGGGATTGATCAAGCGAAGCTTCACGGTGAAGGTTGCACCATCAAGAGCATTGTCCACATCGCCTACGCCGCAGATGAACTCACCAACAGCTGTCTCAATATCCTCATAGGTCCAAGGAAGCACGGTTACGCTGCACAAAAGAGGAAGCTCGGTGCCCTTAGAGAGCGTGACATTGCCATTATGGAAGCCAATCCAACCGAAGGGGCCGTAGTTACCGCCAAGGAAGATCTCGTTTTCGCCAAGATCCTTATCGAGGGATACAAAGAAATCGCAGTACCAGCTCTTGTATGCTTCGTCGACATTCTCGGGGCATGCAAACTTGAACGCAGCCTCAAGCAGGCTGTCAAGACCCTCGGTAGGCACGACGCCAAGGTCGTCATTCCACTCGAGCTCGGTGTTTACGTACTCCGGTACATAGGTTACCGTTGCGACAGGATGATCCTTGCCCTCGGTAGAGGGTGCCTCGTACACAGACTCGGCATCATAAATAACGGTGAAGGGAGAGAAGGTAGTGGTTTTGAAGGTTACGTAACCGGCGTCGTGACGATAATTGAAATTGGTGATTTCTTCGTCGTTGTGGTAAACCTTAATGGTTGCGGGATCAAGACCGGTGGGAATCTTCAGCGATACTTCCACGGGCTCGGTATTATTCTCCGCAAGGCCTTCCACCTTAACGTCGTAAACCTGCTTCTCAAGACCGGCAGCAATGGTAAAGTTGCCTACGTAATTGCTGGGCAGAATGGTTGCGGCAATTTGAGCTGCACCGCCGGCCACTGCCGTTGCGGGAACGGTGACGACACCATCCTTGTAACCGTCAACGCCATAAATCTCGAACACATAGGGGGCAGTTCTTCCGGTGTTAACGGTAGCGAACCCGGTGCCGGGGAACTCGGCGTCCACATCGTAACCTGCGCCGAAGCTATCCTCCTCGGAGGAGAGCTGACCTGCAAGTACCTGAATATCGAAGATAACAGAGCCGTTCATGTACTGGTTGCCTGCGCTCTCAAG
>JAZQYT010000139.1:0-3770 GCA_045633665.1 Eubacteriales bacterium
ATCAAGCATTCGGGCACGCGCCGCAATCTTGAGGTTGACTTTTTCGGCGGTGAGCCGCTGATGAACTTTGACGTGGTCAAGGACGTCGTGGCCTATGCACGCAGCATTGAAAAGGAGCATAACAAAAACTTCCGCTTTACGCTGACCACCAACGGTGTGCTGGTCGATGACGAGGTCATCGAATGGGCCAACCGCGAGTGCCACAACGTCGTACTCTCTCTGGACGGCAGAGAAGAGGTGCATGACAGACTGCGCAAAACGGTCAACGGCAAGGGCAGCTATGCAACCATTGTGCCGAAGTTCCAGCACTTTGTCGAAAAGCGCGATGGAAAGGGCTACTACCTGCGCGGTACGTATACCCACAATAACCCCGATTTTACCAACGACATCTTCCATATGCTGGATCTGGGCTTTGATCAGCTCTCCATGGAGCCTGTGGTCTGTGCCCCCGAGGATCCTTACGCGCTGACCAAGGAGGATCTGCCCGTGCTGTTTGAGCAGTACGAGATCCTTGCCAAGGCGCAGATCGACCGTCGCCGCGAGGGTAAGCCCTTTACCTTCTATCATTATATGCTCAACTTGGAGCACGGCCCTTGCGTCTATAAGCGCATCAGCGGCTGCGGCTCTGGTACCGAATACATGGCCGTCACCCCTTGGGGTGACCTGTACCCCTGCCACCAGTTCGTGGGTGAGGAGGAATACAAGCTGGGTGACCTTTGGACAGGCGTGACCAATACCGATTTGCGCGACGAGTTCAAGCTGTGCAACGCATACGCAAGACCGGACTGCGCGGATTGCTGGGCAAGAATGTATTGCTCGGGCGGCTGCGCTGCCAACGCATACCATGCAACGGGCTCTATTACGGGCGTTTACGAATACGGCTGCGAGCTGTTCCGTAAGCGCATGGAGTGCGCGATCATGGTCAAGGTTGCCGAATATCAGGATGGCATTGCCGCGCCGGAGAGCGATTGCTCGGATTGCGGCTCGTGCGAGGAATAAAAGACTCGCAAATGCCGATTTCAATCGCCGAGAAGGAATGAATTATGGCATTTTCGAATAAAACCTTACAAACCTTAGAATTTGACAAGGTCTGCGCCATGCTGGCAGAGCACGCCCATACCGAGGGTGCGTGCGCCATGGCCGTAAGGCTTGCTCCCTCGGATGATCCCGAGGAGATCTTGCGCAGACAAAGAAGAACCACTGATGCAAAAAGGCTGTTGGACGTCAAGGGTACGCCTACCTTTGGCTATGTGCGCGACGTCAGCGAGCTTTGCGAGCGTGCCGATAAGGGCGCGGTGCTTTCTCCGCGCGAGCTGCTTGACGTAGCCAACGTGCTGCGCACCTCGCGTCTTTTGGTGGACTATTGCCACGGTAATCATATTTTTGATACCGTGCTTGACGAGATCTTCGACCGCCTGACGCCCGACAGACACCTGGAGGAGAAGATCACGCGAGCCATTGTGGCAGAGGATCTGATTGCGGACGAGGCTTCGCCCGCGCTTGGGGATATCCGTCGCAAGATCCGCGCCACCAACAGCCGCATCAAGGATACGCTGCAAAAGTACGTGCAGGGCGGTACGCATGCAAAGTTTTTGCAGGAAAATATCGTTACCAGCCGTAACGGCAGATACGTCATCCCGGTCAAGACCGAGTATAAAAACGAGATCAAGGGACTTGTGCATGATACCTCGTCCTCGGGTGCGACGCTGTTTATTGAGCCTATGGCCGTGGTCGAGGCTAACAACGAGCTGCGCGTGCTGCAATCCAAGGAGCAGCATGAGATCGAGCGTATCCTGGCCGAGCTTTCCGAGGCGGTCAGCAACGCAACCGGTATTCTAACGCTCAATTATTATAATATAGTAACTCTTTCGTTCTGCTTCGCATGTGCCGAGCTGTCTGCTGCCATGAACGGCGCAGCCCCCGCACTCTCCGAGGACGGAACCTACCGCCTTGTCCGTGCGCGTCATCCTTTGATCGACCGTGACCGCGTCGTACCCATCAACGTCGCGCTTGGCGGCGAGTGCGGATACGATACCGTCATCATCACAGGCCCCAACACGGGAGGTAAAACGGTCACGCTCAAAACGCTTGGCTTGTTTGCGCTCATGGCGCAGTCGGGCTTGCACATTCCGGCAGATCAGGAATCCGTTGTGCCGGTTCTGAAGTCGGTATTGGTAGACCTTGGCGACGAGCAGAGCATTGAACAATCTCTCTCCACCTTCTCATCCCATATGGTCAATATCGTTGAGATCATGAAGCAGGTCGGTAAGGATACGCTGGTGCTGTTTGACGAGCTTGGCGTGGGAACCGATCCCGTCGAGGGCGCGGCACTTGCTGTGTCTGTTATTGAATCGGTGCGTGCCGCAGGCGCGCTGTGCGCAGCCACGACGCACTACGCGGAGCTGAAGGCGTTTGCACTCAATACTCCCGGCGTCAGAAATGCGTCCTGCGAGTTTGACGTGGAAACGCTGCGCCCCACCTATAAGCTGATCATCGGCACACCGGGTAAATCCAACGCGTTTGCCATCTCCGAAAAGCTGGGGCTTTCCACCGAGGTGATCGGCAGAGCGCAGGAGCTGATCAGCGCGGATAACCGCCATTTTGAGGACGTCATCGGTCAGCTGGAGCAAAGTCGTATGGAAATGGAGCAGCACCGCGAAGAGGCTGCCAAGCTGCGTGCCGAATATGAGCAGTTCAAGCGCCAGTCCGAGCAAAAAATTGCAGATCAGGTCAAAAAGGCCGAAAAAGAGCTGGAGGCTGCCAGAGTCAAGGCGAATTCCATGGTGCAAAGCGCAAAAGCATCGTATGATTTTATCTTGGAGCAAATGGAAAAGATCCGTAAATCCAAGGATAGCGCAAGGATGGGCGAGGAAATGGACGCTGCCAAGCGTGCCGTGCGCGACCATCTGAAGCAAAACGGTGATAAATTCGATCCCGTGCAAAAGCCGGACGAGGATGATAAAAATTACGTGCTGCCCAGAGCCCTGCGCAAGGGGGATGAGGTGGTCATTCGCTCGCTGGGAACCAAGGGCGTGCTGGTCGAAGCACCCGATAAGGGCGGAAACGTGCAGGTAAAGGCAGGCATTCTGACCACGAGAGTCAATATCAAGGATCTGAAATTGGTCGAGGACGAGGCAGCGCTGATTAAGGACGGTAAGAAAAATAAGGTGTCGACCTACAGCGTGCAGAAAAATCATGACTTCAAGGACGAGATCGATCTGCGCGGCATGAACGGTGAGGAGGCCTGGTTTGCCGTGGATAAATATCTGGATAGCGCGATTTTGTACGGATTCCGTACCGTCAGATTGATCCACGGAAAGGGGACGGGTGCTTTGCGTTTGGCTATGCAGAATTTCTTGCGTACCGATAAGAGAGTCGCATCCTTCCGCCGCGGGCAGTACGGCGAGGGAGATAGCGGCGTCACGGTCGTCGAACTCAAATAAACTTATGATAGAATGAAAGTTTTTGATCAACTTTTTTTCAAAAAGGTCGTGGGGGCTTGGGGCAACGCCCCAAGTCGCGCCCGCAGGCGCGAAATTATCTCGCCGTTTTTGCTTCTTTTTGCGGCTCCTTACTCAAAAAGAAGGGAATCGGTTTCCTAGGTGCAATCCCCAAACAATCCATAAGTAAAGCCCTCGGTGCCGCCGAGGGCTACTTTATACTCAGCAACCTGTGCAACCTGCACAAAACCGTGATATAAAACCTATATACTTTGTCGAAATCCACACTTGACAAAACGGGGTGAAAGTGGTAGAATATTCAAGGTCGCG
>JAZQYT010000140.1:0-2685 GCA_045633665.1 Eubacteriales bacterium
TAAAATGTTTGAAAACGAGGACGGTGTCAATTCCGATCTGCGATTCTCGGCTCTTGGCGCTGACGCCAATGCATTCACCTCATACGACAGAACAGCCTATCTGTTCAATACCACCTCGGGGCTGCGTTCATGTCTTTCGGAGCTTTTGCGCTTTGTGACACATCCGTATTTCACCGAGGAATCGGTGGAGCGTGAAAGAGGTATCATTGCCGAGGAGATCAGAGGCGCGATGGATCACCCGTGGGAACGCGCGTACAGCCAACTGATGAAGACTATGTACAAAACGCATACCGTGCGCAACGAGATCGCAGGCACCGAGAGATCGATCGCGGACGTCACGCCCGCGCTGTTGTATCAATGCACAGACACTTTTTATCTGCCCTCCAATATGTCGCTGGCGGTCTGCGGTGACGTCACGCCCGCAAAGGTGCTTGATGTAGTGAATGCATGCATTGATCCCGAATACCGTCCGATCAGATTTGCAAGAAAGACCTTTGACGAAAATCCTTGCGTGACAAGCGAGCGCGTCACGAGCTATATGCCGGTGCCAAAGCCGATCTATTATATCGGACTCAAGGATACCGATATTTCCAAGGATCCTGCAGAGCGCATTTTCAAGGACGCCTGCATGACGCTGCTGTTTGAATTGATCTTTTCCATGTCGGGCAAGTTGTGCAGCGAGCTGTATGAAAAAGGCCTGATCTCGTACGGTATGTATTACGGATATTCGATCTGTGAGCGTATGGCGTCGGGTACGGCAGCGGGGGAATCCGAGGATCCCGAAGCTGTGTTCAAAGCCGTCCTTGATTATATTGAAGAGCTCAAGCAAAACGGTATTCCGACAGAGGATTTTGAACGCTGTAAGCGCGTGGAATACGGAAACTTTGTCGCGGAATTTGATTCACCCGAAAATATCGTCAATATGCTCTTGTCCTTTGCGGACGACGGCAGCGAGGTGCTGTCGTATGCAGCACTTTTGCAAAGCGTAACGGCAGAGCAGCTGGAGCATTATCTGCATAAATGCTTCAAAAAGGAAAATATGTGTCTGTCCGTGGTATATCCTGAGCAAGAACAAGGAGGAAATAACGATGACTAAAATTTCTTTCCCCGGTTTGGGGATCGGAGAATTCACCATCAATCGCGTCGCGTTTGATCTGTTTGGTCTGGAGATCTATTGGTATGCGCTGCTGATCACTACAGGTATTGTGCTGGCCGTGCTGTATACCAGATACCGCTCCGAGCGTGAAGGCGTGAGCGTGGACAATCTTTTGGATATCGCCATGGCAACCGTCATTCTCGGTGTCATTGGTGCGCGTCTTTACTACGTCCTGACCTCGCTTGATTCGGGGCAATACAAGACCTTGGCGGACTGGATCAATCTGCGCAATGGCGGTCTTGGTATCTACGGTGGCATTATCGGCGGTGTGATCGGTCTTGTTGCCATGTCGCTAATCCGCAAGGTCAACGTTTTTGCTGTGCTGGACAGCGCAGCACCCGGTGTTATGATCGCACAGGCGATTGGCAGATGGGGTAATTTCTGTAACGGTGAAGCGTTTGGTTCTCCCATTGTGGACGGTAAGATCACGTACGCTTTCCTTGGCCCGGATAAAACGTTTCCCGTGTCCGAGAGCAATATTCTGTACCGTATGCGCATGGGCGTGCAATCGAATGCCTCGGGCGGTGTGTTCATGGAGGTGCAGCCCACCTTCCTTTACGAATCTCTTTGGAATCTGCTCGGCTTTGTGCTGATCAATCTGATCTATAAAAAGAAGCAGTTCAACGGCCAGATCGCGCTGATGTATTTTGCATGGTACGGCTTTGGCAGAATGTTCATCGAGGGCCTACGCACAGACAGCTTGTATATTCCGGGAACAGGCATCCGTATCTCGCAGATGCTGGGACTTGTTTTGTTTGTCGCTTCTATGGCTGTGCTGATCGTCGGCTTTGCTTTGACGTACAAGAACAAGATGCCCGCCGTCTTTACGCCTTATTTCATTCCCGATATTAAAGCCTTCCGTGAAGAGCAGAAGAGAATTGAAGAGGAAAGAGTGGCAGCAAAGAAGGCGGAAAGAGCTGCAAGACTTGCGCGTCCCTTGCAGGATGAACAAGAGAAACGACAGGAAGAAAATCTAGAAGCGCCGGAAGACAAGGAGGAAGAAGAGAATGGCGACCATCATTGATGGCAAACGCATATCCGCAGAGATACGCACGGAGCTTGCGCAAAAGACAAAAGAATTTGAAGACACGTATCATACAGTGCCCGGTCTTGCCGTGATCATTGTTGGAGAGGATCCCGCATCGCGCGTTTACGTGCGCAATAAGCATAAGGCATGCGCAGAGGTCGGCTTTTATTCCGAGGTACACGAGCTGCCCGAGGATACAAAAGAGGATGAACTGCTAGACCTGATCGACCGACTCAACGACGCGGATAATATTCACGGCATCCTTGTGCAGCTGCCGCTGCCCAAGCATCTTGACGAGCAAAAGATCCTGCTTCGTATCAAGCCCGAAAAGGATGTGGATGCTTTCCACCCTTATAACGTTGGCAAGATCATGATTGGGGATTATAACGTGCTTCCTTGTACGCCCGCAGGCGTCATGCAGCTGCTGTCACGCAGCGGTGTCAGTGCATCGGGCAAGCATTGCGTGGTAATAGGCCGCTCCAATATCGTGGGCAAGCCCATG
>JAZQYT010000141.1:0-11390 GCA_045633665.1 Eubacteriales bacterium
GGTCGTCCGTGACAGCTGCAAGCACGTCCGCGATCCTCTTTGCGGTATCGTAGCAATCCTGCTTATCGGCCTGATCCTCTACGGGAATGTAGACGTGAATGGTTCTGGCATAGTCCTCACCCGCCAGCACGTAGTCCAAAAAGTCGGAATAATTCTTGCTGGTGTATTCCATCAGACCGCCGTCCACCAGCGCATAATACATAGCGGATTCCAGATAATCCACACGGTAGATAAAGCGCAGATAGTGGTCTGTCAAGCCGTTTTGTGCAAGCCAGGTCAAATACGCGTCAAAATCACCGCTAAAGCCGCCTTGGGCCTCGTCCTGGTTGACCAGCATTTCGATCTGCTCCTGCACATAATCGTCGATCTCCTTGTCATCGGTCTTGACAAACAGATTTTGACAACCTACCAGCACCGCATAATTTGCCTTCAAATTTTCATAAACCAAGGATTCCAGCTCCCCGCGGTACTTCTCAGCCGTTGCGGGATCATTCCAGATGCTCTTACCGTATTTTTGCTCCAGCGTATTCTTATAGGTTGCGGTCACAAAGCGCAGCTCTTCATAATACACATCGTATCCGTTGCATTTGCCGATCACACGCATTTCCTGCTCCGTGCTTTCCACGGGCTTGATCTTGTTGCCGCAGCCCGTCAGCGTCAGCACCGCCAGCACCAGTGCCATGACGCACGCAATCGCACGAACCGCTCTGATTTTTGTCATATATGCCTCCGTTATGCCTTTCGGCCATAAATTTTCACGTTAATTATACACCCTTATTATGACATGGCTGTGAATATCTCATATTTTTTTGCATACTGTGCGCAAAAAAGGCTTTTCAAAACCGATTTTTCGTGTTATAATGAAAGCAGCAACGTCAAAGGAGAAGGATCATGGAAGACATTTACACCATTCCTCTTTCGCAACTGGAAAAAGAATTTTCATGGGAAAGAATATACGTACCCGAGGATTACGACACCGTGCTTGTCCGCACGCCCGAGGTTTCGCGCCCCGGTCTTGCGCTGGCAGGCTTTTACGGCATTTTTGAGCGCGACAGAATTCAGATCATCGGCAATGCCGAGCATAAATACCTGCAGGAGCTTTCAGACAAGGATCGCGAGCAGGCGCTTGTCACCTTTATCAAGGCGCTTCCCGTGGCCGTGCTGTTCACCACGGGCAACGAGGTTTTTCCCGAGCTGATCCGCCAGGCGCAGATCTCGGGTGTACCCATTTTGCGCACGCAAGAGCATACCAGCCCCATCATGGCTGCGCTGATCGCCTCGCTCAACCAGCATTTAGCGCCCCGTATTACGCGTCATGGCGTGTTGGTCGAGGTGTACGGTGAGGGTATTTTGCTGCTGGGTGACAGCGGCGTTGGTAAGAGTGAGACTGCGATCGAGCTTGTCAAGAGAGGCCACAGACTGATTGCGGACGACGCGGTGGAGATCAAACGCGTTTCGGCCAAGACGCTGGTCGGCTCTGCGCCCGAGATCATCCGCCACTACGTAGAGCTGCGCGGCATCGGTATTGTAGATATCCGCCGTTTGTTCGGTATGGGCTCGGTCAAGGAAACCGAAAAGATCGACCTCGTTATCAACTTAGAGCCTTGGGTACAGGGCAAGATGTACGACCGTCTTGGTCTTGACGAGCAGAAGGTAGACATTTTGGGCATCAAGATCCCCTGCACCACCATTCCCGTCAAGCCCGGTCGAAACTTGGCCATCATTTTGGAGATCGCTGCCATGAACAATCGTCAGAAGCGTATGGGCTACAATACGGTGGAAGAGTTTAACAAAAAGCTCATGGGACAGATGGGGCTGGAATAATCGGAAATAAAGAATGATTGTTGAAATCGGTTGCTCGCAACCGATTTCTTCTTTTTTGAAATACATATTGACAATAGGAAAGTCAAAAAAACAAACAGTAAGATGAACAGAGAATAAAGGTTCAAACATATGAAAGAAAATTGAAGCGAAAAATAGGAAAGAGCTGCCGCAACAGCTCTTTCCTACCACAATTATTCATTATTCATTCCTGATCATTTCCACGACCTGTGGCATGATCCCCTCGCTGTGATGGCAAAGGATCGCTTTGCATACCTCCTTGACCTCGGGAATGGCATTCTCCGGGCAAAAGGCAATGTCAGCGGCTTTCAGCATGGCAAGATCGTTTTCCTGATCTCCGCACGCCACCACAAGCAGCTCACGATCGGTGCGCGCGCGGTGCAGCTCACGCAATCTTTGAATGCCCGTAGCCTTGCTGCAGCCCTTAGCTGTCAGCTCCAAAAAGCGCGGCCCTGACACGGCAAACTCAAACTTGTCGCCAAAACGCTCTATCAGTGTGGGGCGAAGCTGATCCAAATGCTCCTGCTCGCCGCGAAACACCAGCTTGAACCACTGCTCTGCGGGGTTATACGTCACCCACTCGGCAATCGGTACCACATGTGGGAAATCGATGGGATTGCGCGATACCTCTCGTCCGATGATCTCACCGTGACCGTCAGTCATAAAGCCGTCAGGGGTGACCACGCGCACGCCGACCTCGGGGGCAATCTCGCGTGCGCGGGATGCCACAGCCAGCACGTCACGCGTAGACATACTGACGGGGTACATACGCGTGTCGGTAGAAAACTCATACAGATAAGAACCGTTTGCCACCACGGCAGGCAGGTTGCAAAGCGTCCCGGACTCGGGCAGAACACGTGCAATATTACGGTGCATTCGCCCCGTCCCGTAAGTAAACCGACCGCCCTGCGCACAAAAATCTGCCACAGCCTGCAAATTCACATCCAGCGGCTGACCGCCCGTACCGAAAAAGGTACCGTCCAGATCGGTCACGATCGCAATATTTTCAAATCTCTTTTCATTCATCTTGGCTAAGTATCTCCAAAAGCTTTTTCATCTCAGGCGGCTCGGGTGCTGTGAAGTGCATACGCTCGCCCGTGGTCGGGTGCGTCAGATACAGCTCGCAGGCGTGCAGGCACTGCCCATTGATATAGTTCTTGTGCCGTGCGCCGAACGGCGTGTTGTTACCGCCGTACACCTCGTCGCCAAGCAGCGGATGCCCCTTGGCCGCCATATGAACGCGGATCTGATGCGTACGCCCCGTTTCCAGCTTGCATTCAATATACGTAAAAGCGTTACCCCAGACCGCTCTGCCCGAAAAACGCGCCAGCACACGATAATGCGTCACGGCATCTCTGGCCTCGCGGTCGGGATCGCGCACCACGGCCATTCGCTTGCGGTCGGTGGGATGGCGGCCGATGGGCAGATCGACCGTCTCCTCGTCCTCCTTGACGTTGCCCACGCAGATCGCGCGGTAAATGCGGTGCGCACTATGCTCCTTGATCTGCTCCGCTAAGTGCAGATGCGCACGGTCGTTTTTGGCTACCACCAAAAGCCCGGACGTATCCTTATCAATGCGATGCACGATACCCGGACGCAGCACGCCTCCGATACCCGAAAGGCTGCCCTTGCAATGATACAAAAGCGCATTGACCAGCGTTCCCGTCGGATTGCCCGCAGCGGGATGCACCACCATCCCCACGGGCTTGTTGATCACGATGATGTCGTCATCCTCATACACCACGTCCAAGGGAATATCCTCGGGCAGGGCGGTATCCGGCTCGGGCTCCGGATAGGTTACTGCAACCTCATCCCCCACCTTGACCTTATAGTTTTTGGAGACCGACGCGCCATCTACCAGCACATCGCCCTCCTCCAGCAATCTGACCGCAGCGGAGCGGGTCAGGTCGGCCCGCTCCGAAAGGTATTTGTCTATTCTCGTGCCTGCATCGGCAGCGTCAACTTTGAGTGTCAGTGTCTGCATCATCGCTCTTTTGCTCTATCTCAGCCACAGCGGTATTTTTCTTACTTTTAGCATCCACAACCAGCGACAAGACCAGCCACAGCACCATCATGCCTCCGCCAATGGTCACCGCGCAGTCGGCTACGTTGAAAATCCACTTCCACAGGTTGGGAAATGCACAAAAATCGATAAAGTCGGTTACGACACCCAGCGTGCAGCGGTCGATCATGTTGCCGATGCCGCCTGCGATCAGCAGCGTCAGGATGAGTTGCATGAACTTATCCTTGGGCTCTTTTTTCACCCAATACACCAGCATACCGATCATGAACAGAATGCCGACGGTGGAAAGCACCATGAACATCCAGCGCGAGTCGTCAAACCAGCCGAAAATCGCACCGTCGTTCTTGATATGCGTCAAGTGCAGCACGCCCTTGATCACGGGAATGGATTCTCCCTCGGGAATGTGTTGTATCACAAGATACTTGGTTAGCTGATCCGCGCCCACAATGACCGCGGCAATGGCTGCCCATAAGATCAGATACAGCATAAATCTTCCTTTCTTGTAATCACCGAGGGTTGTTTCCAACCCTCGGCAGTCACGATCTTAAAGTTCCAGAATATTCTTGCAGCGTTCGCACAGGAAGTTATCGCCCTCGCGAATGCCCTTTTCGGAGTAAGCCCAGCAACGGTCGCACTTGCAGCCGTCAGCAGGTGCTACGACAACGGCAATTCTGCCGTCCTCTCCTACAACTGCGCCCTCGGGAGCAGCTGCGTTGACCACCTCGGCACTCGAGGTAATATAAACGGTTGCCAGATCGCCTGCGAAAGCAGACAGCAGCGCATATGCAGCGGCATCGGTGGTATAAACCGTTACCTTTGCATCCAGCGACTTACCGATCAGCTTTTCTGCACGTGCCAGCTCCAGCGCCTTCATGACGTCGTCACGCAGTCCGAACAGCTCGTCCCAGGAGTTGGTCCCCTCGGACTCAAGTGCTGCATCGTATGCAGGCATATCGTTGAGGAATACGCTTTCCTTCTTGTCGGACGATGCGTGAGGCATACTCTGCCAGATCTCCTCAGCGGTAAAGCTGATGATGGGAGCCATCAGGCGCGTCATGCCCGAAATGATGATATACATCGCAGTCTGTGCGCTTCTGCGCGCTGCGCTGTCTGCACGCTCGGTATATACTCTGTCCTTGGTGATATCCACGTACAGCTTGGACAGGTCGATGGTGCAGAAGTTATTGAGTGCATGGTATGCAATGTGGAATTCATAGCCGTCGAACGCATCGCGAACCTCGCCCACAAGCTTATTGTAGCGCGCCAGGATCCACTTGTCGATGGCGGGCAGCTGCTCGTATGCAACCATGTCGGTATCGGGATTGAAATCGCCCAGGTTAGCAAGCAGGATTCTTGCGGTGTTACGGATCTTTCTATAGGTTTCGGACTGCTGACGGAAAATGTTGTCCGAGCAGCGCACGTCCGCGTGATAGTCGGTGGAAGCGGCCCACAGTCTTGCAATGTCGCCGCCGTACTTCTTGACCACGTCATCAGGATCAACGCCGTTGCCAAGCGACTTGTGCATTGCCTTGCCCTCACCGTCAACAACCCAGCCGTGCGTCAGGACGGTCTTGTAGGGTGCGCCCTCGCCCTTTGCGCCAACTGCGGTCAGCAGCGCTGCCTGGAACCAGCCTCTGTACTGGTCGCCACCCTCCAGATATACGTCGGAGGGCCAATGCAACTCGGGACGCTGCTCAAGCACTGCGATATGGGAGGAACCGGAGTCAAACCAGCCGTCCAAGGTGTTGGATTCGCGGCGGAACTTCTTGCAGCCGCACTTGCAGGTATAATCAGCGGGCATCAGATCTTCTACGGGCAGATCCCACCAGGAGTTGGATCCCTTCTCGCCAAATACCTTAGCAACTTGAGCAATGGTTGCGTCGTCGCAAATGACCTCACCGCAATCCTCGCAATAGAACACGGGAATGGGCAGGCCCCACTGACGCTGACGGGAGATGCACCAGTCGGCACGGTCACGCACCATCTGTGCCATACGCTCACCGCCCCATGCGGGCAGCCAGGTAACGCTCTGACAAGCGGCAACAGCCTCTTCCTTGAACGCATCGACCGAGCAGAACCACTGGGGAGTTGCACGGAAGATGATGGGAGATTTACATCTCCAGCAGTGCGGATATTCGTGGCTCATTTCTTCGCTTGCGAACAAAGCACCGCTTTCCTTCATATCGGCAAGGATCACCTCGTTGGACTGTGCATAGTAAAGACCTGCGTACTTGCCTGCATCGGCAGTCTGGTAGCCGCGGTCATCCACAGGTACGATGATATCGATGCCGTATCTCTTGCAGGTGATATAGTCGTCCGCACCAAAGCCGGGAGCCGTGTGTACGCAGCCTGTACCCGAATCCATGGTAACGTAATCCGCGTTGACGATCAGCGATTCGCGATCCAAGAAAGGATGCTGCGCCTTCATATATTCAAAGGTGTTGCCGGGGAATGCAGCCAGGATCTCGTAATCCTCAATGCCGCCTGCCTTCATGGTCTTTGCGCAAAGCGCCTCGGCCACGATGTAGCACTCCTCGCCTGCCTTGACCACCACGTAGCTCTCCACGGGGTTGAGCGCAATGGCAAGGTTGCCGGGCAGCGTCCAGGTGGTGGTAGTCCAGATCACAAAATAGGTCTTGGACAGATCGCAAACGCCTGCCAGCTTGCCTGCGTCATCCTTGACGGCAAACTTGACAAAGATGGAGGTGCAGGAATCGGTTGCATACTCGATCTCTGCCTCGGCCAGCGCGGTTTCATCCTTGGGACACCAGTAAACGGGCTTCAAGCCCTTGTAGATATAACCCTTCTTGAACATTTCGCCAAAGACCTCAACCTCCTTGGCCTCAAACGCAGGATCCATGGTCAGATAGGGGTTCTCCCAATCGGCCAGCACGCCCAGACGCTTGAACTGGTTGCGCTGGATGTCCACGTACTTCTCTGCAAACTTGTGGCATGCGGTACGGAACTCGGAGGTCGCCATCTTCTTGCGGTCCAGCTTGTTCTTCTTGATAATGGCGGATTCGATGGGCATGCCGTGGTTATCCCAACCGGGAACAATCGGCACGCGATAGCCGCTCATGGTCTTATACTTGTTGATAAAGTCCTTGAGCATTTTATTGAGTGCAGTACCCATATGGATATTGCCGTTGGAGAAGGGAGGGCCATCGTGCAAAATGAACGCGGGCTTGTCCGCATTCTGCTCCTGCAGACGCGCGTACAGATCCATACCTTCCCAATACTTGAGCATTTCGGGTTCACGCTGGGGCAGATTTGCGCGCATTGCAAACGACGTAGCGGGCAAATTCAGCGTACTTGTGTAGTCCTTAGCCATAATAAACAGCTCCTTTTTATGTGTAAAGTTAAATTGTTTTCAAATTCGGATAATTATATATATTTTCGCGCATACATGCGCAATCTTCCCTTTTTGGTTTGCATGCTGACGTCATCCACGAGAAACTTTCCGTATCCGCGCAGCGAGATCACGCAAGGGGGCTCAATGGTTTTGTCGCAGCGGTCACAGGGCTCGTAGTCCACCGTGCATTCCCCTGCACGGATCAGCATCTGTGCCTTTTCGCGTGACAGCCCCGCTAAGGCCGCCGCAATGCAATCAAAACGCGCAGACGCGACCGTATCGCTGACGCTTTTGTATCTCTCGGGGATCTCGATTTGCGTACCCCACGGCAACTCCTCTACCTTGATCCCATCCTTTCCCACGCGCGTCAGCTCCGCGCAGATATAGGGTGCGATGCCCGCATCGCAGAACAATACAGCCGATCGCTCGTCAAGCACGAGCAGATCGCCCAGCACGTGCCGCTCGATCCCAAGCGCCAGCAAGGCGCCCAGATAATCGCGGTGCGAGAGCGTGCAGAATCCACCGCCGCGCAAGGACAAAAGGCTGATCTTTTCCTGCAGCATGGGCGCTAAATACTCCGGCTCATGCAGATATTCGGGCAAAATAAACGCTCTGACACGCTCCGCCTCGGCATAACCGCCATCCAGAACACAAACCGCGTCCTGCCCGGCACGCTCGACAAAGGAGCTTGCTAAACGCGCTTCGCGCGGCGACAGAAAATGGCTGCAAGACCATATTCCCCTCTCCGCGCGCAGCATCATATCACGCAGCTGCGCGTATAAGATCTCATCCTGTAAATTCTGTCCCTGCATACTCATAAGGTTGCAAACATCAAGGAAAACCGAACAAGACCTAACAGCAGATACGTGATCATAAACGAAATATCGATCGGCAAGCCCTGGAACCAGTTCATACGCCACAAGAATTTCCGCACCGGAATGATGAACGGCTCGGTCATGTGAAACAGGATGCGCTGGAGCTTGCTCTCATTTTCGGTGGGAAACCAAGAAAAGATGGCACGAGCCAGCATAAGCAGACTGATTCCATCGATCAGCAACGATACCGTGCTGATCAGTACATACATAAAGACCCCCAATGCAAATGCCTCCGCTAAATCAGATTAAATTATTCTTCCTCTTCGGTCTGCTCTTCGGCGGCTGCAATGTCTTCCTCGTCAAGATCATCCACGCTTGCACCGTAAGGAATGAGCGCAAGAGTAGACTTGCTGATTCTGTGAACATCACCGTCCAGGGCCTGAACAGCACCCATAACGTAGTCAAAGAAGCGCAAGAACACGTCTCTTTCCAGCTTATCTACGTCCAAGAGCATCACTATGTAACCATCAGCCAGCTTTGCAACTGCCTTTTCTCTGTCGTCAAGATCAACAGGTGCAAAATACTTTACGGCAGGCTTTGCGGGTTCAAGCGGCTTTTTGGGCAGGGGCTGAGGCTCACGCAGCTCCTCCTGCTCCTCGGCAGCCTCGGGTGCGGCAACCTCCTCGATTGCAGCGTCATCGGTTACAACGCCCTCGTCATCCTTGGGGAAATCGTTATAGTAACCGTTATCGAACTCGTCATCAATAAAAGGTGCGGGATCGGGATCCTTGGTAAGCTTCTTAAAAATGTTCATGTTTCTCCTCCTGTAATTTATATTCACATATTATTTATCAACAAACAAGCTGCTGCCGATGCGCACCAGCGTAGACCCGCAGGCAATTCCCACATCGTAGCTATCTGACATACCCATAGACATTATCATGGGTATACCTATATTATGAAGTTTTTTTGTCCAAATGTCAAGACAAAGGTCAAAAGTTTCGCCAAAATATTTATGATATTGCGCTTTTTCGTCGGATTTTGGCGCCATGGTCATAAATCCGCGCAGTCGGATGGCCTCAAATTGCGCCAAGGCAAGGCACAACTCCTCTGCCTGCCCCGGGGCAACGCCGCCCTTGCTCTCTTCACCCGCACAGTTGATCTCGACCAGCACGTCCATGACGCGTCCGTGCTTTTTGCACTGCTTATCGATCTCCCGTGCCAGCTCCACGCTGTCCAAAGAGTGGATCATGCACACCTTATCTGCAATATATTTGACCTTGTTTTTCTGCAGCGAGCCGATGAAATGCACGCGCAGCGCCTGCTTATCCAGCGCGTCCCACTTTTCTAAGAGTGCCTGCACGCGGTTCTCACCGATATCATGCACACCCAGCGTGGGCAGCGCATTGATTTGCTCTGCGCTTGCATACTTGGTGGCTGCCAGCAAGAGAATCTCGGACGGATCTCTCCCTGCCCTGTGCGCTGCCTCGGCAATGCCGCGGCGCACGGCCTGCACCCTTTGTTCCAATTTTTCCATTTGATTCTTATCCATACATTTTGCCTATATAAAGATCTCTGCCTGCGGTGATGATCAGATCATTCCGCTTCAGATATTCTGCTTTTCCCGCGCCTGCTATAGCGTCCTGCTCAAAGGTCTGCACAATGTAATATCCCGCGCCTTGGCTGACAACGGTAACGCGTCTGAATTCCACCGAGCTGTCCTCCAGAATGTATACGCCCTTTTCGGAATTATGTTCCCGCAGCGCCTCGATCGGCACGCGGTAGCCCGTGATCTGCTTCACCACGCTTTGCACGCGCTGTGTGCGCAAAAACGAAAATCCGCTTGGCGTTTGCTGGCAGGAAAAGACCAGCACACCGTCGCGCTTATCCATGCTCTCGACCTTTCTCTCCAGCGTCAGCGGCAGCTCAATGCCGTCGTTGTCGATAAAGGAAAAGGTATACGTGCTGCCCACCTCAAAGTAGTCTGCATTGTCGTCATTCATGGGAATGGCTGCATACCAGGTGTGGCTGTTGATCATTTTACCCACCGTACCCGCAGTCGATACAGGGGCAGCCTCGGTCATGGCGTAAAAATCCTGCGCGGTCATGTCCATGACGCGCTCGTAATCAAACACGCTTTCGTATCCGTCGCATTTATGCACGAAATTGGTGCCGCGCGTGCTTACCCACTTGGTCTGCGTGCCGCCCCATGCGTCAAGCAACGCTTGGCGGCTGGCTTCAAGCGAGGAGATCATTTGCCCCGAGCTGTGCTGTCCCGTCAGCATGCCGTAGGTGCTCATATAGGAAAGCAGGCTTTGGCTCTCGGGCAGCGCGTTTGCATATGCGCCCGCGGCCAGATCGGCCAGCACGCGATAATAGCTTTGGGTAACCGATTCCCCGTTTTGCTTGAGCGAGGTGATCAACGAGCCCGCAGCCTTACTGTCCTCCAGGAGCGCGATCTGCTCGGTAATGGCATCCAGCTGCTGCTGCAGCTGCGCGACCTGCTCTGACGAGGCATCCGCCTTGGGATAGCTGACAGCATACACCGCACCATTGGGAATTCTTGCACCGTCACGGTACATGTAATGCACGGGAGCGTCGGTTTGGCCTTTTACGACCTGCTCGTCACGGAACACGTACACCTCGGCGCTCAGCACGGTATAATCGGTGATCTCCTGCGTAGGAAGCGTGGAAAGCGAGGTGCTGAATTGCCCCAGGCTATAATGAATGATATACACCAGCATGCCGATCGCAACCAACACGACCGAGCAACGCAGCGCAATATTCCTTGCCTTGGCTCTATCCACTCTCTTCACCCCCTTGAGCAATATCATCCTATTATTATAACAGAAAACCTTTGTCTTTGCATGCGTTTTCGCAAATATTTACAATATCTTTAAATGTGCGCTGCCCCTGTGGCAAATCGGCATCGATCCAGGTCACGTACGGCTTTGCGTAAAACCACGTCATTTGTCTTTTCGCGTAGCGTCGTGTCGCAGTTTTCAGCTCCTCTGCCGCCGCCTCAAGGCTGCATTGCCCCTTGACGTAAGGCAAAATCTCCTTATAGCCGATCGCACCCGCGGCCGTGGCGTTGGCTTCAAACACCCCTGCCTGCCAAAGGCGCTCGGTCTCCTCGACCAGTCCTTCGGCCAGCATTTGATCCACGCGGCGGTTGATGCGGTCGTACAGCACCTCACGGTTATTGTAGCGAATGCCAAACACCAGCGCATCGATCTGCGGCTCGGATGCCTGTGAGAGCCTGTCCAGCTCGGTCTTGGTCTTGCCGCTGACCAGATAGATCTCCAACGCGCGGATGACTCTCTTGACGTTATTGGGATGCGTGGCAGCCGCGCTCTCG
>JAZQYT010000142.1:0-35129 GCA_045633665.1 Eubacteriales bacterium
TAAGATCATTTTCGCCACCATCCCCCGTAATCCCACTGGCAAGATCGAAAAGGCCAAGCTGCGCGAGCAGTACTGCGGCGGAAGCCTTGTGGAAAAGCAAAAACAGCACTGATAAGGAGATTTTTACATATGTCTAAAAAGCTTATGCTCGGTAACGCAGCCGTCGCACGCGGCGCGTACGAAGCGGGCGTGCGCGTGGTATCCTCTTACCCCGGCACTCCCAGTACCGAGATCACAGAAAGCATTGTGCAATACCCCGAGATCAACGTGGAGTGGGCCCCCAATGAAAAGGTGGCTGCCGAGGTGGCCATTGGTGCTGCCATTGGCGGTGGCCGCGCCATGACCTGCTGCAAGCACGTTGGTCTGAACGTGATGGCCGATCCCTTCTTTACCGCCTCCTACACAGGCGTCAATGCGGGACTGGTGATTGCCGTGGCAGACGACCCCGGCATGCACTCTTCGCAAAACGAGCAGGACTCCCGCCACTATGCCAAGGCAGCCAAGCTGCCCATGCTGGAGCCCTCGGACTCCTCCGAATGTCTTGATTTCACCAAGCTGGCGTTTGACCTCTCGGAGCAGTTCGACACCCCCGTCATGCTGCGCCTTTCCACCCGTATCTCGCACTCACAGAACCCCGTAGAGATCAGCGAGCGCAAGGAGATCGCGGTCAAGCCTTATGAAAAAAACATTCCCAAATACGTTATGATGCCCGCGATGGCCATCGGCAAGCACGTAAAGGTTGAGCAGCGTCAGCGCGATCTGGTACAGTTCGCCGAGACCTCTCCCCTGAACGTGATCGAGGACAATGGCGCGCGCATCGGCGTGATCGTGTCCGGTACGACGCACCTGTATGCGCACGAGGCACTGGGCAACGCGGTCAACTACTTGAAGCTGGGCATGGCCTATCCCCTACCCGAACAAAAGATCAAGGATTTTGCAGCCTCCGTGGACACCCTTTGGGTGATTGAGGAGCTTGATCCCTTTATCGAAGAGCATTGCCGCAACATTGGCGTAAGTGTCAAGGGTAAGGAATGCTTCACTATGCTTGGTGAATACACCCCCGCCATGATCCGCACAGCAGTGCTTGGCACACCCAACCCCGCATACGTTGCGCTTGACGCGCCTATCCCCAATCGTCCGCCCGTGATGTGCGCAGGCTGCCCCCACAGAGGCACCTTCTACGTACTCAAAAAGCTGGGACTGACCGTCTCGGGCGACATTGGCTGCTACACGCTGGGCGCAGTCGCACCCCTTTCCTCGGTAGACACCACCATTTGCATGGGCGCATCGGTCGGAGCGGCCTTCGGCATGGCCAAGGTACGCGGCCAAGAATTCAACAACAAGCTGGTCAGCGTGATCGGTGACTCGACCTTTATCCATTCCGGCATTACCGGTCTGATCGATATCGTTTACAACAAGGGTGCAAACACAGTCATCGTACTTGACAACTCGATTACCGGTATGACAGGACACCAGCAGAACCCCGCCATGGGCAAAACCATTCGCGGTGAGGATACGCGTGCCGTTGACCTGGTGGCACTTTGCCGTGCCGTTGGCGTGGATCGCGTGCGCGTAGCCGATCCCTTTGATCTCAAAACCTTTGAGTCGGTCGTACGCGAGGAGATCGCGGCAGAAGAGCCTTCCGTCATTATCGCACAGCGTCCCTGCGCCTTGCTCAAGCACGTCAAGTACACAGGACATTGCGAGATCACCGACAAATGTAAAAAATGCAAGCTTTGCATGAAGCTGGGCTGTCCCGCCATTTCGGTCTGTAACGACGGCTCGGTCAAGATCGATACCACCCAATGCAACGGCTGCGGCCTGTGCCTGGGCGTTTGCCCGTTCGGCGCAATCGAAAAGAAGGAGGACTGACCATGAAAAACGTAAACATTATGATCGTTGGCGTTGGCGGTCAGGGTACTCTGCTTGCCAGCCGCATCTTAGGAAACGCCATTCTTTCTCTCGGTTATGACGTCAAGGTCTCCGAGGTGCACGGCATGTCCCAGCGCGGCGGCAGCGTGGTCACCTACGTCAAATACGGTGAAAAGGTCTACTCACCCGTCATTGACAAGGGCGAGGCGGACATCATCTTAGCATTCGAGCAGTTGGAGGCGCTGCGCGCCCTGCCCTATCTCAAAATGGGCGGTAAGATGATCGTCAACACACAAAAGATCAATCCCATGCCCGTTATCACGGGCGCAGCTACGTATCCCGAGGGCATTCTTGACACGCTTGGCTCCAAGGTTGACCTGACAGCGCTTGACGCGCTTGCTATGGCAAAAGAAGCAGGAAACACCAAGGCGGTCAACGTGGTGCTGATGGGCGTGATGGCCAAGAACACGGATATTCCCTACGAAACGTGGATCGAATCGGTACGCGCATGCGTCCCCGCCAAATTCCTTGAAGCCAACCTGCGTGCCTTTGATGCAGGATACAACTACGAAACGGAGGCATAAGATGGCAATCAAAACCTCTCCCGTTTGGAAAAAGATTCTGATTGTTGCCTATATCGTCCTCTCGCTTGGCGGCTTTGCTGCCATTCTGATCATCCCCGCCTCGCGTGAGGTATTCAAGACGCTCTCCAACACGCACCCCTATCTGATGGGATTTGCCAAATTTGCGCTGCTTGCAACCGCAGGCGAGCTGCTGGCCGTGCGACTGGCTAAAAAGGAATGGATGTTGCCCTCGTACGTATGGGCAAGATTTCTGATCTGGGGCATTATCGGCGTATGGATCACTTACATGATGAAGATCTTTGGTGCCGGCGTGGGCGCTTTGATGGCAAGCGGGCTGCTCCCCAATCCCGAGCACGCGCTGCTGAACAGCTTTCTGAAGGCATTCTTTATCAGCGCGACCATGAATCTCTCCTTCGGCCCCACCTTTATGGCACTGCACAAATACTCGGACACCTATCTTGACATTCGTGCGACAGGCAAAAGAAAGATCACGCTTGCCAATGTCATCCACAAGGTCGACTGGGAAAAGTTTGCATCCTTTACTCTGCTCAAAACGGTCCCCTTGTTCTGGATCCCCGCGCATACAATCACCTTTATGCTGCCCGCAGAATACCAGGTCGCTATGGCTGCTGCGCTTTCGGTCGCACTTGGCATCATCTTGAACCTTAAAAGAAAGAAATCCTAAAGCAAAATTATACAGAAAGAGGCTCCCTATGGCTATCCGAAATCCTTCTATCGAATGTATGCCCCGCCAGCAGCTGGAAAAGCTGCAGAGCGAGAGGTTGGTTGCACAAGTCAAGCATTGCTATGATAACGTGGAATGCTTTCGCAACCGCATGAACGAAAAAGGATTGACCCCCGACGACATTCACAGCATCGAGGATCTTTCCAAGCTGCCCTTCGCTTACAAGAGCGATCTGCGTGATTACTACCCCTTCGGTCTGTTTGCCACTCCCATGTCCGAGATCGTGCGTCTGCACGCGTCGTCCGGTACGACGGGCAAGCGAATCGTCGTCGGATACACCAAGGACGACCTTGACATGTGGGCGGACTGCGTAGCAAGAATGCTGGAAGCCCTGGGGCTTACCAAAGAGGACATCGTTCAGGTTTCCTACGGCTACGGCCTGTTCACGGGCGGTCTGGGCGCGCACGGCGGCGTGGAAGCGCTGGGTGCGACCGTCATTCCCATGTCCTCGGGCAACACCTCGCTGCAGATCCAGAATATGGTAGACTTTGGTGCGACCGCACTTTGCTGCACTCCCTCCTACGCCATGTATCTTGGCGAGGAGATCGAAAAGCTGGGTCTGAAGGACCAGCTCAAGCTCAAGGTCGGCATCTTCGGTGCTGAGCCCTGGAGTGAGGATATGCGTAAGCAAATTGAGGATAAGTTAGGGCTGAAAGCCTACGATATTTACGGACTTTCCGAGATTCTCGGTCCCGGCGTTGCCTGCGAGTGCGAATATCAATGCGGCATGCACGTATGGGAGGACAACTTTATCCCCGAGATCATTGACCCCAACACCTGCGAGGTACTTCCCGCAGGCGCGACCGGCGAGCTGGTATTCACTACCATCACCAAGCAGGGCTTCCCCGTCATCCGTTACCGTACCCGCGATATCTGCTCACTCAACTATGAAAAGTGTGCCTGTGGCAGAACGCACGTGCGCATGCGTAAGCCCAGTGGCCGAAGCGACGACATGCTGATCATCCGCGGAGTCAACGTCTTCCCGTCACAAATTGAAGAGGTACTGCTCAAGGTCAGCGGCGGTGACATTACGCCCAACTATCAGATCGTTGTCGACCGCGTCAATAACACCGACACCTTTGACGTCAACGTGGAAATGAGCGACGCGCTGTTTGCCGACGATATCCGTTCGATCGAGTCGGTTGAAAAGCGCATTACTTCGGGGCTTCGCGATATGCTTGGCATTGCCGCGAAGGTCCACCTGGTCAACCCCAAGACCATAGCGCGCAGCGAGGGCAAGGCCAAGCGCGTCATCGATCACAGAAAATATTGAGAAAAGAGGTACTGAGCATGAAGGTAAAGCAGCTTTCCGTATTTATTGAAAACCGCAAGGGCAATCTTGCCCCAGTGCTTGAGCATCTTTCCCGCGGCGGCGTGGATATCAGTGCCCTTTCCCTGGCAGACACCTCAGATTTCGGTGTGCTGCGTCTGATCGTGGATAAGGTAGACGAGGCACAAAAAATCCTCTCCGAGGACGGTGTGATCGTCAAGGTCACCGAGGTGCTGGCCGTGGTCATGAACGACCATCCGGGCGGTGCGGCAGAAGTCGTTTCTATTCTCGCCAACAACCACATTGAGATCGAATACATGTACGCCTGCGCAGGCAAGACCTTGGGCAAGGCACTCATGATCGTGCGCGTGGATAACCCCGCCAAGGCAGAGGAAATTCTCTGCGCAAACGGCTTTGACGATACCAAGGCAAACGAGATTTACAGAATTTGATTGTTCCAATGCAACAGAAGGGGCTGCGTCAACACTTGACGCAGCCCCTTTATTTTGATTATGAAATTTGCTCAGTCACCTTCAAATACGCGAAGACACACAAGGTATACGATCAGAAAAAGAGAGATCGGGATCGCAATCAAAAGGATTCTGAGCAATACTCTCACCCATTTGCGCGGGATTTTTTTGACTCCCTCAAAGGCATCATCGAACAGAGGATCAAACGGTTGAAAAATAATCTCCAATATGCCCCCTATCAAATCTTCCATGAAATATCAAATCTCCTTTTTCTTCTTGAAAGCAACTGCTGCCGCGGTAGCTACCGCCAACGCTGCCAGGGGTGCGACTACCGACTTGCATCCGCCCTCGGTGGGTGCTTCGGTCTCGGTCTCGCCCTCGCTCTCGGCAGGTGCATTTGTCGCGTCCTCTGTGGGTGCGGAGGTTTGCGCCTCGCTGTCAACACCGGTCTCGGTTTCCTTGCCGTTGAGCACGCGGAAACTATACGCAGGCAGCGTGATGCTGTACACGCCATCGGTGGTCTCTACCTTGCCATCGGACACGATCTGCGAGCCGTCGGTGGGCAGCTTGCCTTCTGCAAACAGGTAACTATCCATCTCGCAATCGAACAGACTTGTGGAAATATTGACTACCTGCTCGACTGCTGAACGGTTGACTGCAATCAACGACCACGTGCCATCGGGTGCTTTAACGCATACGGCGTCGATCAGATTTCCGTCCTCACCCGTCACGGGATAGACGCTCGAGCCCTTGGGAATATAATTGCAGAGCAGTCCCCATGCGTAGTACGTGGGGCGGTAGCTCCATTCACCGTCGGTCTTATAGCCGATTAAGCCCATGCTCATAAGGCCTCCGTTGTCACCACCGGTTGCGTTATAGTAGTAGTACACGTCGTGCAGCGGCCAGTAGGAAAGTCCCGATGCACCGGCTGCCAGCGAATTGACCGCCATGGATGCGATAAACAAGCCGCGTCCGTACGTTTCTGTAGACGCTGCCGCATACGCGCCCTGCGAGCTGCCGTCACCGAATTCTCCGAATACATACGGCTTTTCGGTGGAATAATTGGTTCTGCCGCCCACGAATTCGTCGATCAGATCGTCCAGATACGGCATATCGTAGCTCCAGGAATACGTGTGCGAGTCAAACATATCGCAAACGTCCTTCAGCGCGTCGTATGCGCGGCAGTACCAGCCAAGGCTCTGCGCATCATCCGCACCGATCAGCTTGACTGTATCCCGCAGCCCCGCGTTCTTCAGATACGTGTCCACCGTCTTATAATACTGCACGTAGCGGTCAAAATCCACCGCTCCGCCCGAAACCTTGAAGGAGTAACTGGGCTCATTCTGCAAAATCACACCCTTGACGCAATCATACCCCAGCTGCTCCTTGATATAGCGCAGCACGGTGACCACGTTCTCGGCCATTTCATCCAGATCGTTGGGTGCGCTGATCCAGTCACCGCAATCGGGATAGGACAGCCAATCTCCCGTGGCTGCGCCCCACCAGGTCAGCGTGACGTCCACGCCAAGCTCCTGGCAGACCTTCAAGTATGCAAACGTACACTTCACCTCATCCGAATCCCAACGGAAATTGGCAAAATCCGCGCTGCTCGGATCATCGTTATCATTCGCAGGCTCGAACCACTCGGGCATAACCATCATACGCACGGCCTGCAAGCCCATTTCGTCCATGCGCTGCTTGATCAGATCCAGGTCCTCATCGGTCACGCCGTGCTCCTTGTTGACGGGCAGCAGCAGCTTGGGATCCCACTCCGCCCCCAGTCCCACGGTCGGGAACTTGTTGGGCGTTTCGGACACGGTCAGATCGTACGTACCGGACTCTGCCTCGGCACCGATGTTGGTCATTTCGGTAATGGTCACGTTGTCCACCAGCACAGTACCCGTGCTGAACCAAAGTCTGGGGCCTGCATTGACGGCCACCGCATTTTCATTGGTGATGGTAAAGATGAAATTCTGCTTCACCCAGCCCTCGCTCGTGCCGTAATGCGAGGAGGAGACCATCTCACCGATATTATTGCCTGCAGCGTCATACATGGTCATACCGAGAATGACGCCCATGCCCTCAGAGGACACGTTTTCATATTTGATGTCCGCCTGCATGATATACGTCTTGCCAAACGACATATTTGCATACTGGAACACGCTGTTGGCCATGGCCGTCTGGTTGGTCATGCGCGCGGCACCCGAGCCGTCCACGCCCTCGCCCTTGGCAAATTCTACCGTACAGTTGTCGGGATCGTTGCTCCAGGAGTACCAGTTATCCAGCTTTTTTTCAAAGTTGCCGTTTTTGAACATATTTTTTTCGGCCGCCCCCGCGCCAAACACAGCGCAAGTTGACAGCAAAAGCAGGCAGGAAAGGCCTGCACAGATCCAACGCTTGAACATAGTAACCTCCGGTATCATTTAGTCGTTATCCTATTATACCATAGAGAAAAGGCTTGTGTCAAGACACAGTCACATCCGCAAGACAAAAAATGAGCCGATCCAACCGGATCGGCTCATTTTTATTATTCTAATGGGACATTGTAGAATTCCACGTACCAGATCACGTTGAAGACAATGCCAACGGCCAGGAATGCAAGACCGACGATCAGCATGGCAAAATCGAAGGCTTTTTTGAGTTCCTTCATCTTGCGCTCGCGATAATCACCATACAATTCCTGCTTTTTTCTGCCCATCGGGACAAACCAGGTCAACACGACGTTTCGAAGGATAAATCCGATTCCGAGAAGCGCGCCCTGGCTGCTGACGAACAACAGGCCTGCAAACATGGATACAAGAATTCCGGATACAAAGAATCCGTCAGCCAAAACCATGAGATTCTTTCCCAGATCGTCCGTAAAAAATCCCTTGAGGGCGAACACGCCAACTGTAATCAGCGAGGCAACGCCAAACCAAATCAGCAGATTGACGAGAAATTTCTTATTTTCCTGTTTCACTACGTCTTAACCTTCCATCTCGCCGTTGACGATCTTTCTGTACGCGATCTCCTCGGCATCGTTACAATGTACGAAGTGTCCGGGGCTGATCTCACGGAACGAAGGCAGGTCTTTCGAGTAATCATGCTCCGCAATGGGATTATACGTGATTCTCTTACGCTCCTTCTCGTAAATCGGGTCGGGCAACGGAATTGCCGACAGCAGCGACTTGGTGTAAGGATGCAGGGGGTGCTTGAACAGCTCATCCGAGTCTGCAAGCTCTACCATCTTACCAAAGTACATAACGCCGATTCTGTCGGAGAAATACTTGACGACAGACAAGTCGTGCGCGATGAACAGAATGGTCAATCCCTTGCTCTCACGAAGATCGTTGAGCAGGTTGATAACCTGTGCCTGAATGGATACGTCAAGCGCGGAAACGGGCTCGTCCGCAATGATCATTTCGGGCTCCATAACAACGCTTCTTGCAATACCGATACGCTGACGCTGACCACCCGAGAATTCGTGGGGGTAACGGTCTGCATGCTCACGCACAAGACCAACCGTTTCCAGAATATCATAAACCTTCTGGTTGATATATTCCTTATCGGTAATACCGTTGATGATCATGCCTTCAGCGATGATATCACGAACCGTCATACGGGGGTCCAGAGATGCGATGGGATCCTGGAAGATCATCTGGATCTGCGTGATATACTTGCTCTTCTTTGCAACGCGGCGCTTGTTCTTGTATTCTTTCTTCAAGGTCTTGAGCAACTCTTCGTTACCCTGTGCGTCCTTGAACTTTTCGGCATACTCTGCGTCCAGCGCCTTGACCTGTGCGGCAGCGTACTTTCTGTCCACTTCCTTGTGGTCATACTTTGCGTCGCGGATCAGCGCCTTATTCTTTGCAACAGTCTGGGCAAGCTCGCTCTTGATCGTCTTGATCTCGGCTTCAACAGCTGCAGGATTTGCGTTTTTGTCAGCCTTCAGAGCCTGAATCTTCTTTTTTGCGTCCTCGCGTGCGTTCGCGATCGCATCCTTGTAGGAGCGAGTACCTGCACCGATTCTCTGGCCCTTGAAGTAAACGTTACCCGAGGTAATGTCATACAGCTTAATGATGGAACGACCGGTCGTGGTCTTACCGCAACCCGACTCGCCAACCAGACCAAAGGTCTCGCCCTTTCTGATCTCAAAGCTGACATCATCAACTGCCTTGAGGTCCTTACGTCCCAGGCGGAAATACTGGCAAAGATGGTCTACTTTTAACAATACTTCGTTATGATTCTCCATAATTGCCTCCTCTTTCTTTCATTCGCTTGATACGTTCGGTAATGATCTTGGGGATCTCTACCTTGGGTGCATTGGGATGGAGCAACCACGTAGCCGCGTAGTGCGTAGGCGATACCTGATACATAGGCGGCTGCATTTCAAAGTCGATCTCCATTGCGTACTTGTTTCTTTCCGCAAATGCATCACCAACGGGAGGATAGATCATATTCGGGGGCGTACCGGGGATAGCATCCAGCTTTTCGTTGGTATCCAGGTCAGGCATAGAGGACAGCAGCGCCCATGTGTAGGGATGCTGAGGATCATAGAAGACCTCTTCCGCAGTACCGTACTCGACGATCTTACCTGCATACATAACGGCAATTCTGTCTGCCATATTTGCAACGACACCAAGGTCGTGCGTAATAAAGATAATGGAAAGCTCACGCTCTCTCTTGAGCTTGTTGATCAGCTCAAGGATCTGCGCCTGGATGGTTACGTCCAGCGCGGTGGTAGGCTCGTCACAAATCAGAATATCGGGGTTTGCAGACAGAGCGATCGCAATAACGATACGCTGTCTCATACCGCCCGAGAATTCGAACGGATACTGACGGTAACGCATTCTCGCCTCGGGAATACCAACCTCTTCCATGAGCTTGATAGCCTTTTCCTTGGCGATACGCTTGGTCAGCTTGTAAACGACCTGGGATGCCTTTTCCTTCAGGAAATCAATGATCTCAATGCAGCGCTTGTCAAAGTCTACGTTTCCTGCGACCTCAACGTCTGCCTTGAACTTGTTCATGACGCGGGACAGTACCGAAACGATGTTCTCGATCTGTACCTCGGGCTCGATGACCGACTTGGGAACGACGTTCCACTCAACCGTCTTGCCCTTAGCAAGCAGTGCCTCTCTCTTTGCGGTCTGCTTTGCAAAGCGCGCCTCTTCCTTGGGATTGTTCTTGATATAGAAGAAATACTTCTCAATCTCTCTTTCAAGAGCGCCGCCGAAGGTGTACGCGACATTATCCTTGATGGTTGCCAAAGGATCGATCGCAGCAGAAACGCTTCTTCTGACGTCCTTGCAAACAACACCCGCATCCTGGGCTGTAAAGTTGCCTGCCTTGAAGAAGGCAATGGCCTTTTCCAGCTCCTTGATCGCGATCTTCTTGTTCTCCAGCGTATTGCGTGCGGAATACTGCACCGCGATCTTTTCCATCGCGATAAACGAATTCATAAAGTCTTCCATCAAGAACTTATATGCGAGTTCGTTTGCCTCTTCTGCAGGCATTTTGCTCAAATCAACCTCAGGGTGCTTGTAAACATAGTAGCCGATTCTGAAGAAATTGTAGGGAGTCTGCTCCACCATGTCCTGCGCGGTCTTCTTCAGAGCCTGCAGAACCTCAACGGAAGCAGCACTCGCAACCTTTTGCGACGCCTTTTCACCGGCTGCCTTGTTGACCGAGTTCTGTTCCTTTTGCGCGACTGCCTCCAGCGCAACAACGTGTGCCTTGAGTGTGTCCACGAACTTTGCAGTAAAGTACTTGTCCTCGATCATGCGAAGCTTGCGGTAGATCTGTCTCAGATCACCGATAGCGTCGATCTTCTGCTTTTTCTCGGTCATGAAGAGGAAATCTTCAATGAGCGCGATCATTTCTTCCGTATGCGTACGGGAATCGGTATAGCTGTTTTCCAGCTTGATGGCTTCAATGTTGAAGTTGTCGAACGTCTTGATATACTTATCAACGTCCTCAGCGGTAAAGCTTGTGTTTGCACTCTCAGCAAGTGCCTTTTTCATGGTGTCGGACAGAACTGCAAGCGTCTTGTTGAACGTTGTGCGGCCTTCCTTGCGGTTTGCCTTGTTCTTGAGCAGCATTGCCTCGGTAATCTGCTTACCGATACGCATGATGGGATTGAGCGAGGAAAGCGGATCCTGGAAGATCATGGCGATCTTGTCACCGCGCAGCTTGTGCATTTCCTCCTCGGGAATACGGATCAGATCCTGACCGTCGTACAAGATCTCACCGCCCTCATAAATGGCGTTGACTGCGGAAATACCCATGATAGCCTTGGAGGTGAGCGACTTACCCGAGCCCGACTCACCTACGATGGCAAGCGTTTCGCCCTTATACAGGTCGAAAGAAATATCACGAACGGCCTGTACCTTACCGCCGTCCGTACGGAAGGAGACCTTCAAATTGTTAACTGACAGTTTTACTTCTTTATTCATCGTTTACTCCTCCGATCCTCTGAGCGACGGGTTGAACGCGTCTCTCAGACCGTTACCGAACAAGTTGAAGCTGAGCATCAAAAGCACCAGGAATGCGCAGGGGAACAGGGCAACGAATGCTCTGTAAGCCTCACCCGTTGCAAACGCCTTTTGTCCTGCGTTGATCAGCGTACCTACACTGGTCAGACTTCCCGCTTCCAGGTTGATAATACCCAGGTAGGAAAGGCTGGTTTCCGAGTAGATCATAGAGGGGATGACCAGCGCAACACTGGTTACGATGGTACCAAGGCCATTGGGGAAGATATGCTTGAACATGATTCTTGCATCGCTGGCACCCAAGGTTCTTGCTGCCAGAACGTACTCCTGGTTCTTGAAGCGGTAGAACTGCATACGCGTTCTGCCTGCCATGCCGATCCAGCCGGTTGCAAAGAAGGAGATAAACAGAATAATCGCACTTTGGATATCCACCAGCTGATATAGCGCATGCTCGAGAATGAACGCACCGACGTGGTACTTGAGCAGCGTGATGATGATCATGGAAGGAACCGAGCCGAGGATTTCGCAGAATCTCTCCATTGCAAGGTCGAGCTTACCGCCAAAGTAACCCGAGATAGAACCCCAGATCACGCCAACGATGAAGTTTACGATTGCAACAACGGATGCGAAAATGAAGGAGAATCTTGCACCGTATGCAAGGCAAGCAAAGATATCCTTACCGGTATCGGTTGCGCCAAACAGGAACAGAGGCTCGGTGATACCGTCATTCTTTTCCTGGGTGTGCTCATAGATATAGTACTCATAGTATTCCACTCTGACCTGCACGGTGCTGGGCAGCTGAACACCATAAGCATAGTAATACGTGTTCTTTTCCTTGACGATCTTGCCGTTTTCATCTCTTACGGCCAGACCGTTTTCGTCATACTTGGTAACCTCTTCCACAATACCGTCCTCGCCCTCAATTCTCAGAGAATTGTAGGGTGCCACGGTAGAGGGCATGGAGTCAAGCTCATACTTCCAGTAGTTGGGAATGAAGTTGCCGTTCTCATCCAGCTTGGGACGCAGAATGGACGCATTCTTGTTCTCTACTACGTAGTAAATATTCGCGTCGTACTTGTTCTTCTCCAGCGTAGGTCTGTCGGAAACCTTGACCACGGGATAAAGCACCTGTCTGCCGGTTTCATTCTGATATCTCTGAATGTCGGCATACTTTTCGGGCGTGATCTCCTTATACTTACCAAAGCCAACGCCGTAGTAGGTGTCATAGCGGTAGGTATAGGTGCCGTCATCGTTTTCGGAAACTTCGCTCTTGATGACATCCTTACCGATCTCGGCAGCAAGTGCCATATCCTTAAGATAACCAACCTTGTTGGTGTTCTTAGTTCTGGCACCGTCCCAGAAAGGAATGTTATGCTCAACAAAGAAATTGTTTCTGGGGGTTGCGTACGCATACGTCATATCGTAGTATGCGGGCGTAAAGGGCGTGAAGAAGGGAGCAAGGATTGCAAACAGGACAAGGCACAGAATGACGATCGCACCGACAACCGCACCCTTGTTTTTCGCAAAGCGGCGGAACGCGCCCTGCCAGTAGCTGACAGGCTTGGTATCGAACTTCTTATCGTGCGCCAGGTCGTTTCTCTTGGCAAATTGGAACTTCTCCGCGGGGATGTTTTGGTATTGATTATACTGATTATAATTCGTCATACTTACTTCGCCCCCATTCTGATTCTCGGGACAATAATACCGTAACTGATATCGATAACGATGCCCGCTGTCAAGCCGACCAGAGTATAGAAGCCGGACAGAAGCATGAAGAAGTCATAGTCCTGGAAGGTGATCGAGTTCAGATAAAGTCCGCCCACACCGTTGATACCGAACATTTTCTCAATGATCAGAGAACCGGAGAGAACAGAGATAAACTCACTCAGAATAGAGGGGAAAATGACAACCATGGAGTTACGCATTGCATGGCGGAAAATAGCCTGTCTTTTGGTCAGGCCCTTGGTTCTTGCCAGCAGCATGAATTCACCCGTCAAAACCTCGGAAAGCTCCGCACGGGTGTAACGCGCGTATCCCGCAACCGAGCCAAGGCAAAGTGCGAATACCGCGGGTAGCATGGACTTGAATACCGGCCAGGTGAAATACTGGTTACTGGTAGACATGTTCAGCGGGAAAATGTTGAATTTGAAGCAGAGCAGATACTGGATCAAAAGCGCCAATACGATGGAGGGCAGCGAGATCAACAGAATGATGAAAATGTTGATCACCTGGTCCTGCCACTTGTTCTTTTTCAGCGCAGCCAAAATACCCAGACCAAGACCGATGGGAACACCGATCAAGCTGGAATAAATGTTGATCAGAATTGTGGGAGGAAGATGGCTGGTAAATACCTTCCAGATGTTCATGTTGAGATACTCACCGTAGGTGGTTACGATACCGAAGTCACCCTGGGTGATGATTCTCTTGAGGTAGGTTCCGTACTGGATGAGAATCGGTACTCTGTCATACGTCCAGACACCGTTTTCCCCCTCTTGGATGTTGGTGATCCAGCCTCTGCCCTCGAGCGTTTTCATAACGACCTCGGGGTCCTGACCGGGGAGCGCGCCCGTAGGGATAGGCAGCAGCTTGATCAGCACAAAGCACATCGTGAAAATGATGAGGAATGTGAACAGCATCAAGCCCAAACGCTTGGTCACATATTTAAACATATACATAGGTTTTTCTCCTCTGTTTTGTTGTTTTCGCGTTCATGGTGTGGGCCTTTTGAAAGCCCCGAGTCTTGCAAGACTCTCTTTACCCGCACAAATCGCGGGCTATTCATAAATTGATCTTTCGATCAATCACTGTTTTCGAGTTCAATAGTTTGTCTTTTTACTGTTGATGTATGTAGTAGTGTGCCGATATTTTTTCATAGCAGCGTAGACATTTAACAGTCTTTTAACAGTCTTGATAATCTTTTTGGATTATCTGTGAACTTTTATAAAGGTGGGTAAATACGCAAATCAGCGGTGAGCGCGATGGCTCACCGCCGTTTGCTTAGATATTAAAGAACTTACAAGTCAGCTCTTCAATAATTACTCGGACTTCTTGTACTCAGCGGAGAGGTCGTTACCGTTAGCAGCAACGTAAGCGGTCCATTCTTCATCGGTGTAGTTAACCTCGATGTATCTCAGGCCGCCGAAGCCCATGAAGGTGTGCTCGTCCTCAGAGAAGTAAGAGAACTTAGCGCCCAGGAAGGATCCGCCGCCGTCAGCGATCAGCATTACGGAACGGGATTCCTTAATGGTAACCTCTTCCAGAGCGGAGAGGATAACCAGTCTTGCCTCAACGGGAGCAAAGCCGTCGCCCCAGTTGTAGGTCTTAGCCTGCTTCTCGTCTGCTGCCAGACCGTTCAGGCAGTAGTACCAGTTCTGGATGCTCATGGTGATGGTCTCGCCAGCGCCCTCGTAGTCACCTGCGGGCATGGTCAGAGTCATATCAATAGCACCGGTATCCCAGTACATATGGTAGTTCAGGTCATCATCGGGGTTAACGAACGCGCCAATGCTATCGAAGGGGTTGAATGCGTTGCCGGAGAAGCCGTAACCGAAACCGATCTGAGTTGCGCCGGTACGGAATGCTTCTGCCCACTGAGCACCTGCGGATGCGTCGAATACAACGTCGATCTTGTCCTCGAGCTGAGTGCCCTTGGTCAGATCGTCCAGGATGCCCTGGAGGTAATCAGCTCTGAATCTCTGCTTATCAGTATCAGAGGAAGAACCGTAAACGATGGTGATGTTCTTGGAAGAATCGTAGCCATACTTCTCGGGATCAGCAAGCAGGATATCGATAGCAGCCTGCATCTTTTCCTTAGCGAGAGTGGGGTTGTAACCGGTGAGTGCTTCGTAAGCGTCATCGGTGGACAGACCGGTCAGAGAACCGCTGGACCAGGTGCCGTCAGCAGCCTGCTCGAAGCCGTATGCACGGAGGATACCCTCTTTTGCGGTCTTGGTGTTACGATACTGGCCGCCGTCTGCCAGATCGGGAGCGTTTTCGATGTCATAGTAGTAAGCAACGTTGATCAGACCGAAGCAAGGAACTGCGGAACCGGGCCAGATCTTTTCAACGATGTCACTTCTGTTCAGAGCGAGGTTGAATGCGTGACGGAATTCCTGGATAGCCAGAATACCGTTGTTGTTCTCGCTCTCCTTCAGTACAGGCAGGTTGGAGTACAGCTGCATACCGAAGGTACCGGTGGAGGTGGAGGTGTAGTAAACGTACTTGGAGTCGATGTACTCGCCTACGTTTTCAGTCTGGAGGGAAGCGTCGTCGTAAGTACCGTTCAGGAAGCCCATCCACTTGGTAGCGAACTCCTCAACCTTACGGCAGTTGATAGCGGTAATGTTGTACTGGTTCTTGTACTGTTCCATGTTCCAACCGTACCAGTTCTCGTTCTTTTCCAGCTTGTAGTGAGAACCAGCCTCAAACTCGGTGAGCTTGTAGGGGCCCCAAGAAGCGGTGGACTCGAGAGAGGAGTTGTACTTGGAGGTCCAGAGAGTTGCGCCTTCAGCGGGAGCAACCTTGTTAGCTTCATACTTTGCCTTGTGTACCAGAGGCAGGCTGGAGAAGTAGTAGGGAGCCCATACGGACAGGCTGCCGTCTTCTCTCAGGAATTCGAAGTTGATATCCAGGCAGATAACGATAGCGTTGCCTTCAGCGTAGATACCTACAGTATCCCAAGCAACGTTACGGTCGGTATTCTCAACGTAAATGCCAACATATGCGTCGTAGCCGACACCAACCTCAAGGTATGCGCCGTAGTTTGCATAGAGAGCTGCACCGGAGAAAGCATCGGAGCCATCTGCGGGAACTGCGTAAACGGTTTCATCGGTGATAGCAACCCACTGAGGGCACTCGTTACCGTCAGCATCAACGTAGCCCTTTGCGCCCCAGAAGCCGTGAGCGTCGATGTAGATTTCCTTGCCTGCATCGATAGCTGCCTGCAGAGTTGCATAGCCCAGGGAACCTACAGGCTCGTAGGTACCTTCGGTGTTCTGGAAGAAGTACTTCTTCGCGTTCTTGATTCTGAGGGTGTCATAATAGGTGTTTGCGCGGAAGTTCATGAAAGTAGGATCGAGAGTCTGCTGCATGGACCATACGAAGTCCTCTGCGGTGATAGCAGTGCCGTCATCCCACTTCAGATCATCACGAAGGGTGATCTTCCAAGCGTAGCCGCCCTCTGCCTTCTGAGCATCGGTGTAGCCCCACTTAGCGTCAACGGTAGAGGTTACGTCTTCCAGCTTGGTAGCTGCGGAATAGTTGGTGGTGTAAGCACCGGGAACGATAGCGTCCTTGTTAACGGAGCCGTCTGCGTTGTACTTCTCATCATTCTCGAACTTATAGTCATAGTCGAAGAAAGAGGAGCCAATGTAACTCATGATCTGAGTATCATTGTTGTCAGCGTAGGTCAGCTCGTTCCAGTTACTGGGCATTACGCTGGTGGTGGTGTTGTACTCTGCCTGCTTCAGCTTAACCTGCTCAACTACAGGGGGTTCATTCTTGGAACCGCAGCTTGCGATCATCAGAGCGACCAGAACCAGACATACAGCCATTGTAAGAACGGATCTGAAATTTCTGTTCATAAATAAGTCCTCCATTTATGAAATTTGTTTATTGTTTCATTTCTGTCCCGTAGAATCTTCTTTTACACTGAATGCGAAATCCCTCAGTAATACCGTATTCAACATAAAAAAACACGCTGCGTGATCATATGAACGGAACTATTGTAACATATAAAAATACATTTGTCAATGACTTTATCGAGGAAAAACGAAAAATATTCACAATTTTTCGGAATATTTTTTCAAATTGCATACCCCTCTTTAATGTTTATCGATAAATTCACGATTTACCCATGAAAGAATGGGCTTGCAAACTTGCATTTATATTCTGTACTTGTTCTTTCTGTCCAGCGACATGCGGAAGTCGATCGACTCGTCGGGCGGGCAAAGATCCCACGCCTCGTCCGCAAGTGCGTGCAGATCCTGCTCGGTCGGGTTCTTCATGCCGCGCTCTGCTGCCAGACGCAGCGCACACAGGCCAAACCACAGATCGGTCAGCGTAGTCTCGCCCTCGCTGATGGCGTGATGCTCGGTCTTGAAAAACGCCTCCAAGTAGTCGGTCTTGCGCAGCTTGAGTGCCGCTACGGCCGCCGTGATCGAGATGCGGTCGTCCGCCTGGCAGTTTTGTGGCAAAGAACCATACAGATCCCATGCCTTGGCATAAAGGCCGCACGCATTCAGGTACTGCAAATACTCACTTGCAAGCGCCACGTCGGCAAACGCACCGGGGCAAGCCACGGCTCTGTCGTAATACGCCTGCGCAGCTGCATCGTTCCCTGCCTCGCGCTCCAGCACCGCCAGATTGCGCAGCGCCCAGCAGTTGGGCACAAGCTCGACGGATGCCAACCAAGCAATTCGGGCAGACTCGGTGGCCTTTTCGCTCTCCTCTTTGTCATAAGACTTGGTCACGATGACCTCGGTGTTGTGGCATTCGTAGGTCGCCACACCCAGATGCAGCAGATTATTCCACGTTTTCGGTGCATCTTGCAGCCTCGACAGCCACTTTTTGCTGACCATATACGACGCGGGAACGATTGTCGTGTCCTGCTCGGGCAAGCTGCCCGTTTGCAAAAGCGTCAGCCACGGCTGCTCAACCTTTCCTATCGTGGACTGCGGGAAGCACATGGATAGAGGGGCGACGCCGTCACCGTCACGCGTCATTCTCTCGACCTCCAAAGCGCCGAATCCCGAGCCATAGTGGCCGATTTGATGCTCATTGACCGGCAAAAGCGCCAGCTTACACATGTTTTCGTGGATATTTTGGATATCATTTGCGCTGACCGTCGCGTCAATAGCCGCCCCAAAGTACGCAACCGCGTCGTCATAATCCACGTCCAGCATTTTCGTGCCGTCCAGCTGCATACCGCCATAGCACTGCGTCCATTCGTACACGCAGCCTGCGGGCATGGGCTTATCGTGCAGCTGCGAGGGGGCAATGCCCGCCTGCATTTCAACGTAATAGCCTGTTCCCTTACCGTCCGACAAATATTCCTGCCAATGCTTTCCTGCGGCATGCTCACCCCAGGCAAACAGCTTTTTGTAAAGCAGCGGTGCAGTACTGCGCTCGTAAAAGACAGATCCGTCCTCATAGGCCGCTGCCTCCCAGGTCGAGGCATCCTTATCCTCGCATTGGATAAAATAATCATATGCGCGGTCAGCATTTTCGGGATACGTTGCGTCAATGCCGCCCATTGCCACCAGATTCGGCAGTGTTTCATAACGGCAAGCACCGTCCACAAACGAGATCACGTCCTTGTGGCTGGCCAGCACGCGCACGCGTCGCTCGGCACGCACCGCAATATTGCTCCACCAGTAGGTGGTGGTGTCGCGATCAAAGGGGTTGATCAGCTTGACGTGCGAATACAGACGCTCCGAGCCCGCAGGCAGGTGGAAATCGACCTGCCAGAAGATGCTTTTGTTGCGCTCAAACTCGTAAATGCGCAGAAAATCGTTGCCTTCTCCGTCAGTCAATACGGCAGCATATACGTTATCGCAGGTGGTGTACGTGTGACCGAAGTTGCCCACGTTCCACTCTATGCCGCCCGACAGCCATGCGTTACGGATGGCCAAGTTTCCGGGCTGGATAACAGGATTGGCAAAAAGCAGTTCCTTGCCCGCGACCTTGTCGTAAAGCGAGTGCAATCTGCCGCCCAGCGAGGGCAGAAAGCGTGCTTGTAAGTATTCGTTTTCCAGCACGTACGAGGGCAGCTGCAGCGCCTCTCTGCTGCGGTTGTACCTGTCCTGCGTCAGGTACGGCAACACCTTGGTCATGCAGCCAAGATGCTCGGAAAGCGCGGTGGGAAACTCCCCGTCGGTGCGTGCGGGGCCTGCTTTTCTGGCTCTGAACTTGGGAAGCGGATTGCACCCCTCGGGTACGTTTCCGCGTATATTAAATAAATTGTAGGAAACGCTCATATCTGCTCCTTATTTTTTCTGCCGTGATCGGCAATTTTTGGCACGCGTCAGCACATTAGCGTCAGCACGTGCGCTTCGCAAGCTCGGTCATCATCTCGGAGATCTTGATATTCTGCGGGCAGACCGACTCGCAAGCCTGACAGCCGATGCAGGCCGTGGGCTTTTGCTCCTCGAGCAGGGCTGCGATCTCGGCTTTGACCTTACCTGCGTTCTCGGGATACATCTGTGCGTTATAGAACTTAATCATTTGTGGAATATCCAACTGTTGTGCGCAATAAGGCGTGCAGTAGCGACATTCGGTGCAAGGCAGCGTCTTTTTGGCGATCATATCGTCCGCGATCTCCATCAGCGCCTGCCATTCTTGCTCGTTGAGCACCTTCTCTGTCGAGAAGGTTTCCAGATTCTCGGTCAGCTGCTGCATATTGGACATGCCCGACAGCGTGACGACCACGTCGGGAATAGACTGCAAGAAGCGGAACGCCCACTCGGGTGCGCCCACACCGGGGCGCAGTTTTTCCAGCTTTGCCGCATACTCCGATTCAAGCGAAGCCAGTCTGCCGCCGCGCACAGGCTCCATTACCCAAACGCCAAGGCCGTAGGAGCGGATCAGCTCGATCTTTTCTTTGGCGCTCTGCAGCTTGTAGTCCAGATAATTGAGCTGGATCTGACAGAATTCCATCTCGCAGGCATACTTATCCAAAAATCTCTTCATGGTAGCCAGCGTCCCGTGCGTGGAAAAGCCCAAATGCTTGATGCGGCCGGCCTTCTTTTCCGCGATCATGTATTCCACGTCACCGTACTTTTCGGTATTCAGATACGCGTCGATATTGCCTTCGGATACGTTATGGATCAAATAATAGTCAACGTAGTCCATACCCAGGCGGCGCAGCTGCTCTTCAAAGATCTCCTTGCCGCGTCCCCAGAAATCGGCCGAGAAGCCGGGGAACTTGGTGGCTACGTAAAAGCTCTCTCTGGGATACTTTGCAAGCGCGCGGCCAATAAATTCCTCGCTCTTGCCCTGGTGGTACACCCATGCGGTATCAAAGTAGTTGACGCCCTTGGAAATGGCAAGATCCACCATCTCACCCAAAGCCGCCTCGTCAATATCCGCACCGTTCTCGGATTTTTGCGGCAATCTCATGCAGCCCATGCCGAGTGTGCTGAGCGCCACGCCGTTCAAATTCTTGTATATCATCTTTTGTTCCCTCCGTTTGCCTTTTTCTTTCATTATACTAAAAAAAAGTGCGCTTTGCAAGACGTTACGTCAAAAAAAACTCATCGCTCTTGACAAGAGGCAAAAAGCGTGCTACAATAAGGACAACTGAATACCGTTCGCGGTCAGGCTCCGGGACAAAAATCTCGGATCAGGGGGAAGTTCGGTGAAAATCCGTCGCAACCATCATTACCGTTACAGTCGGAATACCCGCCACCGCGCCAAGGAAGTTACTTTTGGATATGAAAAGTGTAGCCAATGATTCGTTCGCGTCAAGGGGATAAGTGTACCCATACGTGGACGGGATTGCTGCGCTTTTTTGCCTTACAGAGGTAAAAAAGCGTTTTTTGTTTGTTGTTTCCGGGGATTACGTGAGAAGACCGCTTCCGTTCTTTCTTTGGAGAAAGAGGCCAAAGAAATGAACCAGTAATTCGCTGCGCGAATTGAAAGGCCGCATTAGGAATTTCGCCTCTGCGGAGGCGACCAAGGGCGCTGCCCTTGGAGCCCGCAAACTTTTGAAAAAGTTTGATCAAAACTTTCACAAGGAGGTCGTCATGAGCGAAAGGTTGACAAAGCAAGACTGCATGGATCTGCTCGTGCGAAAGCACGCAGAGCTTGGCGGTGCGCGTTTTCCCAAGCGTTCGGATTTTTCCGAGCGCGAGGTAGTGGCCATCAAGGCATACTTAGGCCCTTGGCCGCGTGCGCTGGAGGCCGCAGGCATCAAAGCGCCCCGTGACGACGGCCGCGCCGAGAAAAACAAACAAAAGCACGTTCGTTCCAAAAAATCACGTACCGAGGCAAAGCTGGCAAAACGCGCGTCTGCACGGGATGAAGCGTCCGTGCAGGACAAGAAAAACAATCAAGAAAAGGAGAACTCCCCATGAAAAAAGTCATCACACTCTTCACAACGCTCGCACTCCTGCTCTCTCTGCTTGCCATCGGTGCTTCTGCTGAGCAGCCTGTTCCATATGCCTTCGTCACGGTTGCCGTTAAGGGCGAGCTGGTAGCCGCGCAGGTCTGCATCGAGCTGCAGGACCTTGACAATGACGGACAAACCACGGTCAACGACGCACTCATCGCTCTGCACAAGCAAATGTACCCGGGCGGTGCTGACGCAGGCTATGCCTCTTATCAGAGCGACTATGGCCTGAGCATGAGCAAGCTTTGGGGGGACGAGAGCGGCATGTTCGGCTATTATCACAACAACAAGCCCTGTCAAAGTCTCTCCGATCCGATCGGTCAGGGCGACTCGGTTGCCGCATTCGTGTACGCAAGCTCCGATTGGAGTGACCTTTACACGTATTTTGACCGCGAGGTCCGCACAGTCGATCCGGGCGACGAGATCACGCTGACGCTCATGGCAGCAGGCTACGATGAGAACTGGAATCCCATCTCTTACCCCGTGGAGGGCGCGACGCTGACCTTGGACGGTGAAAAAACAACGTACGTGACCGACGCGCAGGGCAAGGTGACCTTTTCGCTCCAAGAGGCAGGCTCGCACGTCGTCAGCGCTGAATACAGCAATGCAACCATCGTGCCGCCCGCATGCGCGGTTACAGTCACAAGCCCCGAGAAGGGCGGCTGCCGGGCCGTGGCGGGCAGTGCAATAGGATTGGTAACACTTTCCGGCTTTGTCATTTGCGCCATGATCAGACGCAAGGAGAAATAAAACATGAAACATAAGCTTTTGGCCCTGTTTACCTGCCTTTTGTGCTTACTTTTATGCGCAGGAACGGTATCGGTCGGGGCCGAAAGCCCCGATGATGCCGCTGCGCAAGTGCAAGAAATTGCCGACGGCATCCTTTCTTTTGCAACAGGCGGTGCATCCGTTCAGGCATACGTCAACACAACTCTTGCCGCGCAAGCAGGTACTGGCGCGGAATGGTTTATCCTCTGCCTTGCGCAAAGCGGCAAGGATTACGATTTTTCCGCTTACGAGCAAGCTCTGCTTGACTATCTTGACAAAAATACCGTCCCCTCCGCCACCACCAAGCAAAAATACGCGCTGTGTCTGGCCGCCATCGGCAGCACGGATGCTTATATTTCCGAAATTGCCGACACCACGGTCGGCTCTTTGGGCATCATGAGTTACGCGTACGGGCTGCATCTGGCAAATAACGGCTACCAAACGTCGCTCGCGACGGGCGAGATCATCGACCAAATTCTTTCCATGCAAAAATCGGACGGCGGCTGGGCGATCAGCGGCTCGGCCTCGGACGTGGACGTGACCGCCATGGTGCTGCAGGCCATAGCACCCCATGCAAAGGCGCGGGACGACGTGCAAAACGCTGTGGACAACGCACTTTCTCTGCTTTGTGCGCGGCAGCAGGCCGACGGTGGCTTTGTCAGCTACGGTCTGCCCAATCCCGAGAGTGCCGCGCAGGTCATTGTGGCACTATGCGCGCTTGGGATCGATCCCTTGGCCGATGCAAGATTTATCAAAAACGGCAACAGTGCCTTTGATGCGATTGCCGCCTTTGCGCTGCCCGACGGCAGCTATTGCCACAGTGGGGGCGGTGCATACAGCGCATCTGCCACCGCGCAGGTGCTTTGTGCCGCCACGGCATACCTGCGCATGGAAAATGGCCTGTCCCCCTTATACACGCTGGATCACGCGCGTCCCGACGAGGTGCAGAGCGCGGAATCCGAATCCGAGTCCGAATCCGTGACCTTGCCCGACAAGCAAGAGGCGGACGACCGCAAGTCCCTTTCCTACAAGCCCGTGGCTTGTCTGATCATCACCGCTCTTGGCGGTGCTGCCTGCATCCTGCTTCTGGTCTTAAAAAAACGACACTACAAGAATTTTTTGGCCGTTGGGCTCGCGACGGCCGTGCTGCTTGCGGCCGTGGTACTGATCGACATCAAATTACCCGACGATTACTACAACGGAGAAGTGCCGACCAAGCAAGACGTGATCGGATCGGTGACGCTGACCATCCGCTGCGATGCCGTTCCCGGGCTTGACAAGATCGATCACCTGTCCGACGACGGAGTGATCCTTGCCACGCAAACCGTAGAGATCGCCCGTGGCGAGAGCGTATACGATATTCTGATCGAGGCTGCGCGCACGCACCGCCTGCACGTGGACGCGTCGGGAGCGGGGGATGCTGCTTACGTGCGCGGCATCGAATACCTGTACGAGCAGCAGCAC
Organism: Eubacteriales bacterium; assembly: GCA_045633665.1. GTDB lineage: Bacteria > Bacillota > Clostridia > Oscillospirales > CAG-272 > SVQP01. The sequence continues at coordinate 23,752 of JAZQYT010000142.1, forward strand.
GGTGACCTTTCGGGCTGGACGTACTCGGTCAACGGCACCTCCCCCTCGGTAGGCTGCGGTGCATACACCCTCTCCGACGGGGACGAGATCGTGTTTGAATACACCCTGACCGTAGGGAAATGAAAAACACCGCAACACCTTGCTTCATCTTTCAAACCTACAAATATCAAATTTAAAATGCCGCTCGGGTATAGACCGCAGGCACAATGTTACCAAAAGCCTTCCCCGCTGGGGAAGGGGGACCGCGGAGCGTGCTTGCACGCGGGCGGTGGATGAGGTTCCCATAAAGCCGCTCCAAACGATTCTAAACCGTCCTTGCCCTGTGGGAAGATCTATTTAAAACTGCATAGCGCGGCTTTATGGTGACCTCTACCGTCGCAAGCTTGCGTATGCCACCTTCCCCAGCGGGGCAAGGCTTTTGGTAACACCGCGCCCACCGAATGATATCCGAACAGGTATCCGAACCATAATGCTTTCATGACTTTATCAAAAAATAATTTTTCGAAAGGAGAACGGCTATGAAGGCCTTGGACACCTACAATCCCATCACCGTAGCCGTTTATTTTTTAGCGGTGGTGGGCATTGCCATGTTCTGCATGCATCCTATTTTGCTCGGCATCGCGCTTTTGGGTGCGATCATGCTTTGCATTTTGCGGCGCGACGCAAAAGATCCGCGCACGCACCTGTACTTTCTGGGACTTTTTTTACTTACAACGCTGATCAATCCCCTGCTTTCGCACAACGGTGCCACCGTGCTTTTGGTGGTGGGCAACGCGCCCATCACGGCCGAATCGATCCTGTGGGGCGCGACCTCGGCTGCCGCCATACTTGCTGTGCTGTATTGGTTCACAGCCTTTCGCGCCATCATGCAAAGCGACAAGCTCCTATACCTGTTCGGCTCTCTCTCTCCCCGCCTTTCCCTGATCCTTTCCATGGGGCTGCGTTACGTGTCGCTGTTCTCACAGCAGGCCAAAAGCATCAAGCAAACGCAGATCGCGCTGGGACTTTACAAGGAGGACAATATCATTGACCGCGCCCGCGGAGGCTTGCGTATCTTCTCAATCTTACTCTCCTGGGCCCTGGAAAACGGCATTGTGACTGCGGGCAGCATGGCCGCACGCGGATACGGCACGGGCAAGCGCACGCATTTCTCCATTTTTTCCTTTACGTGGCGCGACGGCCTTGTGCTGTGCATCACGCTCATGCTGACGGCAGGCACGCTCATCCCCTTTGCGCTTGGTGCCGTGACGTTTACCTTTTATCCCACGCTGCACCTGCAGCACACGGGGGCACTCTCTTACCTTTGCTACCTATGCTTTGGCGCACTCGTCGCCTTACCTATTTTGATAGAAACGGAGGACACGGTCAAATGGAAATACTTGAGATCAAAGATCTGACCTTTTCATACCCCGGCAGCACGCGCCGTGTTCTTGACGGCATCAGCCTCTCGATCCGCGAGGGAGAATTCTGCGTGCTTTGCGGTGCAACGGGCAGTGGAAAATCCACGCTTTTGCGCCTTTGCAAGCGCGAGATCGCGCCAAACGGCACGCTTTCGGGAAAAATTCTGTTTGCAAGCACACCCACAGAGATTCTTTCCGACAGAGAGGCCGCCGTGCGCATCGGCTTTGTTTGCCAGCAGCCCGACCAACAGATCGTTTGCGACAAGGTGTGGCACGAACTTGCCTTCGGCCTTGAAAACCTGGGGCTTTCGCAGGGCGAAATTGCCCGTCGGGTGGCCGAGATGGCCAGCTACCTTGGCATCGAGTCTTGGTACGATATGCCGATCAGCGCACTCTCGGGTGGTCAGAAGCAGCTTCTCAACCTTGCGTCCGTTATGGTCATGCACCCGGATCTGCTGATTTTGGACGAGCCCACTTCGCAGCTGGATCCCATTGCCGCTGCCGAATTCATTCATACGCTCAAAAAGCTCAACCGCGATTTTTCGCTGACCGTGCTGATTGCCGAGCATCGCCTGGAGGAGCTTGTCCCCATGTGCGATCGGCTGATCGTGCTAAATGACGGCAAGCTGCTTGGTGCGGACGCGCCAAGTGCGCTCATGCCGCGCCTTGCGCAGCACCCCTTACTGCTTGCCTCCATGCCCACCGCCACGCGCGTGGCCTGTGCGATTGGGAATCGTTCCTATCCCTTGGCTGTCAAGGAAGGGCGCGAAATGATCGCAAAACACACCTTCAGCACCCGATCCTTGCCCGAAAACACGCCCATGCAAAAAACCGAAAAGGCCTTGGAGCTAAAGAGCGTGCATTTTCGCTACGACCGCCAAGCGCCCGACGTGCTGCGCGACCTTTCGCTGACGCTTTACACGGGCGAAACACTTTGCGTGCTGGGCGGTAACGGCTCGGGAAAATCCACCATGCTGGGCATCGCCTCGGGCGTATACAAGCCCTACGCGGGCAGCGTATCGGTGTTTGGCAAAAAGCTCAGGGACTACAAAAATCAATCCCTGTACCGCGAGTGCCTCTCGCTTTTGCCGCAGGACGTGCAGACCGTATTTTTGTGCAACACAGTGCGCCAGGAGCTAGCCGACGCCAAGGTGGATACCTCCTCCCTGCCCTTCGACCTCTCCCCCTTGCTTGACACTCACCCCTACGACCTCTCGGGCGGTGAGCAGCAGCTCTTGGCACTTGCCAAGGTGCTTGCCACAAAGCCGCGCATTTTGCTCATGGACGAGCCGACCAAGGGGCTGGACGCCGAGAAAAAGGCGATCTTGCTGGACATTTTGCGCTCGCTGCGCACAGAGGGCATCAGCATTCTGATCGTGACGCACGACGTGGAATTTGCCGCGCTTTGTGCCGACCGCTGCGTGCTCTTTTTCCGCGGTGCTGCCGTATCGGACGGCATGCCGCGTGCCTTTTTCGCGGAAAACAACTTTTACACCACCGCTGCCCGTCGCATGACGCGCGGATACTTGGACAATGCCGTTACAGCCGAGGACGTCATCGCGCTCTGCCGCGGAGGTGAGGTATGATGTACGTCAAAAGTCCGCGCCTGCGGCAGCTGCTCTCGATCCTCATCCCCGCCTTTCTCATCCCTTGCGTGGTGATCGTCGGGGCTGTGCTGCTTGACGCACGGGCGCATTTATTCATCTCACTTGCAGTGGCAATCCTTTCGCTTTTGCTGTTTGTGGCAGGCTTTGAGCAAAAAAAGATCGGCACACGCCGCACCGTACTGGTATCCGTTATCATCGCGCTGTGCATCGTGGGCAGGATCATTCCCTTTTTCAAGCCGGTCACGGCACTCATCGTACTTTGCGCCATCTATCTTGGCCCGCAGGCGGGATTTTACGCAGGGGCGTTGTCCGCGCTTTTGTCCAATTTCATCTTCGGACAAGGGCCTTGGACGCCCTTTCAGATGCTTGCCTGGGGTTTGATCGGTCTTTTTGCGGGTCTTTTGGCAAAGCCCTTGCAAACGGGGCGCATTTGGTTGCTTTTGTACGGACTTTTCGCAGGCGTTGCCTACTCCGCGGTCATGGACGTATGGAGCGTGCTTTGGGCAACGGGCAGCTTAGTGCCGCAGGCCTACCTTGCCGCCATACTGACAGCACTTCCGCACACCGCGCTTTACGTGCTTTCCAATCTGCTGTTTTTGTGGATCTGCGCAAAGCCGATCGGGGACAAGCTGCAAAGGATCAAAATCAAATACGGGGTTTGAGCAGCCTTTCCAAGGGGCTGCTCAAACTATTTCGCCGGTGGCAAGTACCATATCATGATGGCGACGCCATCATATCACTTTCGCGCAGCGAAAATATCACCTCTTCCCCATCTTCGCGTCTCCCTTGCTTTTTTGCACAAAAATACGCATTTCTATCTTGACAGTTCGCACATTGACAAGGCATCCTCTGCCGTGATATAATTATTAATGTATAGTGAATCACTCCCCCACACACTTCTCACCGAAAGGAGAATCTTTATGAAACACAACAGGATGATCAAAAGGCTAATGCTCCTTACTCTGTGCCTTTGCATGCTGGCCGGTACGTTTTCCGTGCTTGCAGCGGCACTCCCCAGAAGCATCAGCGTACAAAACGGCACAGGCTCAAGAGGCGCAGTAGCCGTAGGCAAGACCTACTCCTACCGCGCGATCGTCAACGGCTCGTTTGACGGCTTTGCCTTCTGCATGCCCACCTACAACACCACCGATTCCGAGGCGACCGTTTCCATTTACAAATGGGAAGGCACGTACGAGGCAACCGTGGCAAAAGCGCCCCTCGCGTCCCAGAGATTTGCACCTCTGCAGGACAACGGCACCAACTGGGTAAGATTCGACGCCCAACCCGCAGGCGAATACCTGTTCCACATCTCCGATCCCAAAGGGAAGGTTGGCGTGTGGACCAACAGTAACCCTGTTGATTCCAAGGGCTTTTTGTACCTGAACGGCGTAGAGCAGAGAGGAGAACCCGAATTGCATTTCAACTTTGAAAACGACAACGTCCCCGAAGAGCCCTTCGGCACCTGCCAGCCCTCAGCGGACGCACATATTGCAAAAACTCCCTACACAACCGCCAAGAACAAGACGCCCGGCAGCATGTCGGTATCCTGCGGCATGCGTCTGAACGTCAATGCCCCCTTCTCAGGCGTTGAGTTCAACCTTGCAACCTACACCGCCAAGGATTTGGAGGTGGATATTTCGGTCTATGCATGGAAGGATACCTACAGCGCAACGGTTGCCGCAGAGCCTCTTGCAACCAAGCGCATTCTTCTGATCGACAACTCCATGCAGGGCATCAGCTTCAAAAAGCTGCCCGCAGGCGACTATCTGTTCTTGATCCACAACGCAAGCAAGGCTCCCGCCGTATACGTATACTCCGAGGTCACAGGCTTTGAGGGCTACGTTTATAAGGACGGCTTCCCCGCTACCGGTTCGGTTGCGTATCCCGATATGCAGGTTATTTTCACGGAAGAGGTCGAAAACGGTGACTATTACGCACAATGCTCCGAGCCCAAGGATACCATTGACGGTAACCACACTCCTCCCGAGCAGTACGTGATCCCCGAGGATTCCCTGATCTATACCCATCCCGTCTATCCCGACACTTGGGTATTTACCGATGGTCTTGGCAGAACCTCGCTGACCTATGAGGACGTTGGCCCCCTGCGTGACAACAAAACAGTCGCTATGTTCTATTGGACCTGGCACATCGACGGCTTTTTGACCAACAACGTTGTCAACCTGCAGGAATACTGCGAGAAATACCCCGATGCAATCAGAGACTTCAACAACGAGATCTGGAAGCAGAACGAATCCTACTGGTGGAACGAATCCATCTACGGCTTCTACCGCGGCGACGACCCGTGGGTACTGCGTAAGCAGGCAGAGCTGCTTACAAACGCGGGCGTTGACGTCATCTTTACCGACAATACCAACGGTGACCACACCTGGCACAACGCCTACAACGCGCTTCTTGCGGAATGGGACGACGCGATGACCGACGGTTTGAAAACGCCCAAGCTCTCCTTCATGCTTCCCTTCTGGGATCAGTCCTACACCAACATGCAGGTCTCCTCGATCTATCAGGATCTCTTCCGCACAAATAAGTACCCCAATCTCTGGTACTATCTGGACGGCAAGCCCATGATCATGGCCATCCCCGCATCCTTTAACCCCAACAACTCTCCTCTGGAAAAGGAAATCAGCAACTTCTTCACCTTCCGTGCAGGTCAGCCCGGCTATGTGGTAGACCACACCGAGTACAGAACCTGGGGCTGGCTTTCCATGTATCCGCAGGCGAAGTATTACTCCTCCAGCAAGAACAAGGCAAATGAGATCGTTGAGCAGATCACGGTCGGTATTGCCATGAACCACAACTACAAGCTGCACGAGCTGGCTGCCATGAGCGGTGACAACATCGCAGGCCGTTCCTACACCTCCACCTACCCGGATCGCTACGATAAGGAAGGCGCTGAGGCTTCCAAGTGGGGCTACAACTTCGCAGAGCAATGGAATTACGCACTCGAAGTCGATCCCAGCGTCGTGTTCGTCACCGGTTGGAACGAGTTCCGCGTGGGCAGATACGAATCCTGGCCCGAACGCGGTCCCGCAGCAACACCCAACGCATTCCCCGCCCAGTTCAACGACGAATTCTCCCGTGATATTGAGCCCACCAAGGGCAATCTGAAGGACCACTACTACTATCAGTTAGTCAACTTTGTCCGCCAGTACAAGGGTGCGAACCCCATTCCCACCCCCAGCGCAAAGACCACCATCGACCTCTCGGCAGGCCAGGACCAGTGGAAGGCGGTTGAGCCTTACTTCGGTGCTTACATCGGCAATACCGAGCACAGAGATCATGCCGGCTACGGCGATCTCAAATACTCCGAGACCTCCGGCCGTAACGACATCATCGGTGCGCAGGTTGCACGTGACGACGAGTACGTTTACTTCAACGTGGAGTGCGCGTCCGACATCACTCCCTACACCGACAAGCTGTGGATGACGCTCTATCTGGATACCGATCAGGGCAACCAGGGCTGGGAAACCTTTGAGTACGTGATCAACAAGTCCGCTGCAAGTGCTGACACCGTCGTGCTTGAAAAGTTCTCCGGCAACGGCTACGAATCCACCAAGGTAGCAGATTGCTCCTACACCGTGGACGGCAGATACATGACAGTCAAGGTTGCCAAGAGCGATCTCGGCCTTTCCGGTGACAACTACACCATCAACTTCTCCTGGACCGACAACGTACACGACGAGGGCGACTACGAAAAGTTCTCGGGCGATATCATGGACTTCTACGTATCCGGTGACGTTGCTCCCGGTGCAAGATTCAAGTTCAGCTACGTCAGCGGCAAGGCAAGCGGTGAGGAAACCGAATCCACCGATGCAGAGACCACCGCGCCCGACCTCTCCGAGGGTACCACCGAGGCTCCCTCTCAGGGCAGCGAAACCGAAACCGATCCCGGCGAGCAAAAGACGGGTTGCAAGGCTTTCGCAGCAGCAGGCGCAGCAATCGCCATGGCAGCAGCCGCAGCAGTTGTGCTCAAGAAAAAGAAGGATTGATCCACAGTACACCAATGGGACTGCTCCGCACGGAGCAGTCCCGTTTTTTCTCCGTTTTTCGTAGGGGAGGATATCATCCTCCCGCACGAAAAGAGTACGTAGTAGTGAGATCCGCACACGTTCTTGCCTGATCGCGTGCGGGAGGATGATATCCTCCCCTACGAAGCACAAAGCAAAAATGCGGAAAAGCCACTCTGCCAAGTCTTTTTTGTTTCATATTTTATTCTGTGAATTAACAAAACGAAAATATCTCCTAAAACTTTTCCAAACATCGGAGCTGTATCATATACCCATAACAAAACCAAGTGAAAAGGAGATTTTTATCATGTCAAAAATTGCAGATACCAACGAAAAGATCAAGGACGGCGTAGTCGAGGGCTACAAGAAGATCGAGCAGGGCGTCGTGGGCGGCTACAAGAAGATTGAAGAGAGTGTTGTTGAGGGCTTTGAGAAGGTCAGCGACAAGGCTGTTGAGATTTTGTTTGCCAAGGAAGGCGAGACCGTCGAGGAAGCCAAGGCACGTCTGGGCGGCAAGAAGGACGAGGAAAAGTCCAAGAATGCATAAAAGCAGCCCGATGGGGATGATAAGTTAGCAGGAAAATAGCAGGAATTTGGTCGATTATGAGCAGATTCCTGCTATTTTTTCTTATCCAAAATGTGAAAGAGCAAAGCCCCCGCTGTCGCTTCGCTCCATCTCCCCAAGGGGAGAAAGGGCTTTGTTTGTCCTATGGGATAGGCAACCAAGATTGTTTTGAGCGGTTTTATGGGGACCTCATCCGTCGCCTGCGGCGCCACCTTCCCCAGCGGGGCAAGGCTTTTCGTGCATCCTCGTCAATTAGTAATCCGTTGGGATGAAATTACCCACTATCCGTCTTGGTATGACTGATGACAAAGGGCAACTATCATAAGCCTTGCCCCGCTGGGGAAGGTGGCGCCGCAGGCGACGGATGAGGTCCCCGTAAAATCGCTCATAGCCCTATTAAACCGTCCATCCCATAGGGCAACAGAACCCTTGCTCCCTTCGGGGAGGTGTCGCGAAGCGACAGAGGGGATAAAACTATTGAATATCATATCCTTCACATCTTTAATAGCGAAAAGCAGAAGCCTTGCGACTTCTGCTTCGATTATATTGCCGCTATTTCAGCAGCCCGATGGGGCTGTTTTTCTTATCTGAATTCCTTGTAATCCGCACTCAGAAAACGCTCGCGCATGATGGTGTAATGCTCCTCGGTGGGATTGCCGCAAAGGATGCCCAATTCCCTTTTGAGCGCCGAGATCAGCAGCTCGGGGTTGAGATTCTGCGCAGAACCTGTCGCAAGGCGCAAATTCATAACCACGCTCTTGCACTCGTCGCACCAGCCGATCTTACTGCTGTCAATCAAGGGAATCAGATTGATCTCCTTATCGCCGGACTTGGTTTTCTTGATCATATACAGCTCGTCTCTTGCAAGCACGGCTGCGATCTTACCGGCCAAAGCAGGGCCGCCGCCCGTGGTGCAGATCTTGACCGTGTAATCGGCAAAGGCGACGTCATTTGCGTCGGTTTTTGCCTCGTACGCGTCGTATACGTACATCTCGTCGGTCAACTCGCAATTCATCTGTTCCATAATATCCTGCATGGAGATCTCGCGCTCGATGCGCATGTCCAAAAATTCGCAAACGCTCTCTGTGCCGATAGACAGCGGATAGCCGAACGAGATCTTGGGATGCGGATTAAAGCCCTTGGTATACCACATGGGAATGCCTGCGCGGATCAGCACGCGGTGCAGCGTGCGCTGCAGATCCAAGTGCGACACGTACTGCAGATTTCCCTTTTTGACAAAACGAATCCTCACCGTCTTAGGCTGCTCCAGAAGGGGCAGCTGATGCTTTGTATAGCACTTTAACATCATTTGCCTCCTTTCGGGCAAGGCGTACGCTCGCCGCCCATGCAATTCGCTCCACAGCCCGAGCATTGCTCGCGGCAGGAGGGCGTGGTCTTTTCTTCATATGCGCGGGCGCGCTCACGCAGCAAAAACGCTTTGGTCACACCGCAATCGATAATATCCCAAGGCAGCACCTCGTCAAGCCCGTACGCACGGTTTGCATAGAACGAGGGATCAACACCCGCCTCTTCGAATACCTCGATCCATTTATCATAATCGAAAAATTCGGTCCAGGCGTCAAATACAAATCCCTTCTCATATGCCAATGCCATGGCCTTGCAAAGGCGTCTGTCACCTCTTGCCAGCACTGCCTCCACGCGACAGACCTTGGCGTTGTGGTGGGTATAGCGCACGCGCTTGTCGCGGTTACACTCGCCCACGTACGCCTGCTTTTCCAGCATGGTTTCCAAGGTATCCTGCGGCTCCCACTGGAAGGGCGTGAACGGCTTGGGAATAAAGGGAGAGACGCTGATGGTGACCTGCACACCGCGGGATTTGTTGCGGTTGGGATTTTTGTAGTACGCCACGCAAACGTTATGCGCAAGCGTTGTAATACCCTCCAAGTCCTCGTTGGTTTCGGTGGGGAGCCCCTGCATGAAATACAGCTTGACCGAGCTTTTGCCCGCGTCAAACGCCACGTTAACCGCGCGCAAAAGATCCGCTTCCTCAACGTTTTTATTGATCACGTCGCGCAAGCGCTGCGTGCCTGCCTCGGGTGCAAAGGTCAATGAGCCGGAGCGCACCGAGGCGATCTTATCCATCAGCTCCTTGGTAAAGCTGTCCACGCGCAGCGAAGGCAGCGAGAGATTGATCATATTCTCATCCGTCCAAGAGAGCAGCTTGTCGGTCAGCTCCTCGATGCAGGTATAATCGCTGATCGAGAGCGAGGAGAGCGAAATTTCTTCATATCCGGTGGCCTCAAAGAGCGATTTTGCCTGGCAATCCAGCGTACCCGGTGTTTTTTCACGCACAGGTCTGTACACCATGCCCGCCTGGCAGAAGCGGCAGCCGCGGATGCAACCGCGTGCAACCTCCAGCATAATGCGGTCGTGTACGGTTTCGGTATAGGGCATGACCAGCTTTTCGGGGAAATAGGCCTTGTCCATATCCTCGCAGATCTGTTTTTTGACCTTGGTCGGCACGTCGTCGTACAAAGGGGTATAGCTCTGGATGGTGCCGTCCTCATTGTACTGCACGTCGTAGAGCGAAGGCACGTAAACGCCCTGAATGGTGGCAGCCGCGCGGCGCAAAAAGGCCTGCTTGGTATAGCTGCCCTCCTCTTTCATTTGGATGTAAAGTCGGACAATCTCGGGCAGCATCTCCTCACCCTCACCGATATTAAACAGATCGAAAAACTCTGCCACGGGCTCGGGGTTATAGGTGCAGGGGCCGCCACCGATGATCAGGGGAAACTCCTCGCCTCTGTCCTTGGCGTAAAGCGGAATGCCCGCAAGTCCCAGCATGTTGAGCACGGTGGGATAGCACATTTCGTATTGCAGCGTAAAGCCAACGAAGTCAAATTCGGTCAGCGCGTCGCCCGATTCGTGCGCCCAGAGCGGAATCTCGTATTTTTTCATCTGCTCCTGCATATCCACCCAGGGGGCATAGCTGCGCTCGCACCAGATATCCTGTTCGGCATTCAGGCGCGAATACAGAATGCGCACGCCAAGGTTGGACATGCCGATCTCATACGTATCGGGAAAGCAAAAGGCAAATCTGGCCTTGATTTTTTCTTTATCCTTGATGATCTGACCGTATTCCCCACCCGCATAGCGGCCGGGCTTTTGCACGGTCTTGAGCACGGTTGCAATTTTTTGATTCATAATGATTACTTCCTCTATTTCGTCTTACGCAAATCTCCCAAAAGACTTGTACAAGTCACGGGAATGATGACCAGCCACAGCGCCTGATACAGCAGTAAAAGCAGCGGCCAGACGTACCAAATGCCTCCCAGCACCGACACAAGCACGATCAATGCCGTGGTCAGCGCAAGGTATGCAAAGCGCAATATCATGCCTGCAAGGCGCACGCGGCGCAGCTTGCGGCAGGCCAGCAGCGGCAGCAGCACGTCCTCGGGGGCGCGGGTGGCGATCACCCCACAATCCAAGGTAAATTCGCTGCAAGCCCCCTCGTATTCCCTTTGACGCTCCATGCCAATGCCCGCATCGGGCGCATAGGCGCTGATAGTCCCGGAATTGATGCAAGGATCGTAGGAAACGATCACGGGAGCAATGCCCTCGGCCGTCAGCTGCTTGGCACGCGCCAAAAATTCACGGCGCAGCTCGTAATCCACCGAGTAGCCCACGCGGAACACACCGTCAAAGGCAATGTAGATCACCGCGCTGTTCTTGCGTTTTTTATAGTTCTTTTCAAGATCTCTGCGAGGCAGGCGCACACCGCGTGCCGCCAAGTAATCGTAATCACCCAGCATTACGCAGG
>JAZQYT010000143.1:0-4038 GCA_045633665.1 Eubacteriales bacterium
CCGTCATTCTGACCACCGAAAGCGTAGTTGCAGATAAGCCCGGGCCCGTAGCTCCCGCTGCTGCTCCCGCACCCGGCATGTGCGGAATGTATTGATAAAAAAGGAACGAAAGCAGTCGCTTTCGTTCCTTTTTTATCAACTATATTCGCCTTTGGCGAGTGATATTGCTTACGCAGTGATATTCGCCTTTGGCGAGTGTTATTCGCTTCGCGAGTTATGAGAGGCGAATATAATATCACTCCGACGCAGTCGGAATATCACTGCGACTTGTCGCAATATCACTCGCCACAGGCGAATATCACTTAATATCGAGGAATCCACGGTTCGATGACCCGTGGCTTTCTCTTAGTTTTTTCGATAATACAGAAAATCACTTTGCAGATTTCAAAATATCAAACAATTCGTTCATTTCTTCCTCGGTACAATCAACCGAAAATACCTTTACACCTTTTATATTACGCCCCATAGGCTTGGATATCACAATACCATGCGTATGTAATCCAAAGGTATATTCTTTGATATAGATAGTATAAACTGCTTCACAGTTACACAGATCTTCAACAGCAGGCTTACCACTGATTAACGCCATCAATTTATAGAAAAGCGAATCATCACGGATCACTATCTCATTTTCACCTTTCAGAATAATATCCGGCGTCTTTCCCCAGTCATGAAAGTAAGCCTTCCCATCCTCTACGCCAACCTCAATTCTATCACTGGCGCATCCGATCATGGAAAGCGTAATAAGTAAAGTCAAAAAGATTACAACATACTTTTTCATACCATGCACCTCCGCAAATATTTTTGGTCTGTACTCATGGTATCATAAATAAGCAAAAAAGTCAATAACATGGTGTGATATTTTCCCATCTCCCGCATAAGGTATATTACTATGTCGCAAGGGAGGCTTTGGCTTTGTTCAACGTCATGTCGCTGTTTACCTACTTTTTCCACGTCATTTTAGGGATCGGAACACCGCAGCAATTTCCGCCCCCTTTGTCTGCCGAAGAAGAGCACGAGGCCTTTTTGACCATGACGAACAGCACAGGACAAGAGGCTGAGGACGCGCGCCAGCGTTTGATCTTACATAATCTGCGCCTTGTGTCGCACATCGTGCGCAAGTATTATTCGTCAAACAAGAATCAAGAGGATCTGATCTCGATCGGCTCGATTGGCCTGGTCAAGGCGGTGGACACCTTCAACGTGGGCAACGGCACCAAATTTGCCACGTATGCTGCCAAGTGCATTCAGAACGAGATCCTCATGCACTTCCGCTCGGGCAAGAAGCTCTCGGCAGAGATCTCGATCAACGAAACCATTGACGTGGACAGAGACGGCAATCCTTTGACCTACATTGACGTGATCTCCACCGAGGACAACATGGCCGAACTGATCGACCGCGAAATGCAAAGCAAGCGAGCTATGCGATACGTCAACACGCTTTTGGATGCACGCGAGCGGCAGATCATTGTGCTGCGCTACGGCCTTGCGGGAAAAGAACCCATGACGCAAAGAGAGATCGCACTGCAGCTGGGCATTTCCAGATCGTACGTGTCAAGAATCGAGAAGAGTGCGCTGGAAAAGCTAAGGAAGGCGTTTGGGGAGTAAAAAAAACAGATCTGCGGGCGATTCGTGAATCGCCCCTACCGTGTCCGTTTGGGGTTTCGTTTCAAAAGCCCGAGAACGTAGGGGCGATTCAAGAATCGCCCGCGAATTTCTTATTTTTTCGGCTTAGACGAAAAGCACAAGGTCGCGATATAGCCAAACACCAAGGCGGCTGCCGTGCCGCCTGCGGCGGCCTTCAAGCCGCCCGTGAGTGCGCCCAAAAGCCCTTGCTCATCCACCGCCTCGCGCACGCCCTTGGAGATCAGAAATCCAAACCCCGTCAGCGGTGTGGTCGCGCCCGCGCCCGCAAAATCCACTAAGGGTTGATACAGACCGACAGCCCCCAGCACAACGCCTGCCACCACGTAAATGACCAAAATTCTTGCGGGCGTCAGCTTGGTCAGATCGATCAACAGCTGTGCGATCACACAAAACGCACCGCCGATCAAAAACGCCCAGATATAATCCCAGATCCAATCCATCTCAATCCCCTTTCCTGATCCTGACCAAATGCCCGATGGCGGGAATGCATTGCCCTTGCTTGAGCGCGTCGGGGCTCATCATAGCACCCGTACCGATCAGCAGCATATCCTTGATCTCACCCGAAGCAAGCTTAGGCAGAAAATACGCGCTCATGACCACGCCCGAGCAGCCGCAGCCCGAGCCGCCCGCATGGGTATCCTGTGTGTGACGCGAGAAGATCATAGTGCCGCAATCGGTATACTTAGGTGCTACCTCAATGCCGTCGGCATACAAAAGATCGTGAAAAATGGCGCTGCCCTCCCAGCCAAGGTCGCCCGTAGCGATCACATCAAAATCTGCAGGTGTCGTACCGCTTGCGGCAAAATATCGCTCCAGCGTATCCACCGCCGCAGGCGCCATGGCAGCCCCCATATTGGCTGCATCGCGAATGCCCATCTCGATCGGGATTCCCGGCATAGCCTCAACTACCTGCACTCCCAGCGGATTGGCTTCCCTGCCGTTTCCCAACACAAAGGCAGATGCACCCGTCACCGTCCACTGTGCGGTGGGGGTTCGCTGTGCACCGTATTCCAAGGGCGTACGATACTGCCGCTCGGCCGACGAGTTGTGCGAGGAAGTCACGGCTGCTGCATAGCGCACGTAAGCGCTGCTGACCAGCACCGCGCCAAGCATCAATCCGAGTGCGGCTGTGGAACAAGCACCGTACAGCCCGAAATACGGCACGTGGTAATCCAAAAGGCCGTAGGCCGACCCCACACACTGGTTGAGCAGATCGCCCGCCAAAATACCGCCAAGGCTGTCCTGATCCTTGCCCCATTTATTCAATGCTACGCCAAGCGCACGACGCTGCATCTCACTCTCGGATTTTTCCCAGGTATCCTGGCCAAACTTATCGTCGGTATCGTGCATATCAAACAGATTGCCCAGCGGCCCTTGGTGCTCTTTGCAACCCACCACACTGCCCGAGGCCAATATGTTTGCGTGCAATTCAAATATTCCGTCTTTCATACAACCCCCAAAAATACATACTGATAGTATTATTTTCACTCCCTCTTGCAATATGCTCAAAAATATGATACAATAGGGATGGTAATATTTGAATGATTCTTAATTTTTTGGAGGTTTTTATGCTTTCCACACATACCGAGCAATATCATATCAAGGCCAAGGCCGGCGAAACGGGCGGTTATTGTATCCTTCCCGGGGATCCCGGCAGATGCGAAAAGATTGCACAGTATTTTGATCACCCAAGGCACTTGGTGACAAACCGTGAATACAACATTTGGGTAGGAGAGCTTTGCGGCCAGCCTGTCAGCGTTTGCTCCACAGGCATAGGCGGCCCTTCCGCAGCCATTGCAATGGAGGAGCTGGCCGCTTGCGGTACGCACACGTTTATCCGCGTTGGCACGTGCGGCGGCATCAATCTCAAGGTGCAGGCAGGTGACGTGGTGATCGCGACGGGTGCTGTGCGCCAGGACGGTACCTCGCGCGAATATGCCCCCCTTGAGTTCCCTGCCGTGTCCGATCCCGACGTTCTGATCGCGCTGATGCAGGCAGCGAATGCGCTGGAGCTGCGCTCTCATGCGGGTGTGGTACAGGCCAAGGATTCCTTCTACGGGCAGCATTCTCCAAACAGAATGCCGATCGCAGGTGAGCTGAATGCAAAATGGGAGGCTTGGAAACGGCTGGGCGTTTTGGCCAGTGAAATGGAATCTGGCGCACTGTTCACGGTAGCGGCATCACTTGGCGTCAAGGCAGGCGCATGCTTCTCTGTGGTTTGGAATCAGGAGAGAGCCAACCTTGGCATGGACAGCGAGGACGAATCCGCCGAGCAGCACGACACAAACAGAGCCATCCGAACCGCCATCGAGGCACTCAAGATCCTCATCCAAAAGGACGCGCAATAAGCTTGGTCACCCCAACTCATGAAAGTTTTTGATCGACCTTTTT
>JAZQYT010000144.1:0-6452 GCA_045633665.1 Eubacteriales bacterium
AAGACCGCTTGGCCTCCGACTTCTGAGACCGAAGAGGCTGCTGAGTAATCCCTATTAAATTTTTAAGGAGAATTAAAAATGGCTAACATTACTGCAAAAGACGTTGCAACACTGCGCGCTAAGACCGGTATCGGTATGATGGAGTGCAAGAAGGCACTTGTTGAAGCTGATGGTGACGTAGATGCCGCTATCAAGATCCTTCGTGAGAAGGGCGAGCTCAAGGCTGAGAGCAAGATGGCAAGCAGAATCGCTGCTGACGGTATCGTTGACGTTTACACCGAGGGCAACACCACCGCTATGATCGAGGTTAACTCCGAGACCGACTTCGTTGCTAAGAACGCTTCCTTCCAGGAATTCGTAAAGAACCTGCTCAAGACTATCGTGGCTAACAAGCCCGCTGACGTTGATGCTCTGATGGCATCTGACTACATCGATGGTACCTGCACCGTTGAGGCTAAGCTTAAAGAGCAGATCTTCGTGATTGGTGAGAAGCTGAGCATCCGCCGCTTCATGGTTATCGAGGGCGTTACCAGCACTTATATCCACGGTATGGGCTCTATCGGCGTTGTAACTCTGTTCGACACCGACTGTGCTGACAAGGAAGGCTTTGCTGAGTTTGCTAAGAACATCTCTCTGCAGATCGGTGCTTACGTAACCCCTTACCTTGACAGAAATCACGTTCCCGCTTCCGTTATCGAGTCTGAGAAGGAAATCCTGCTTGCACAGATTTCCAACGATCCTGCAATGGCTAAGAAGCCCGACGCAATCAAGGCTAAGATGGTTGAGGGTAGAATTTCCAAGTTCTATGACAACAACTGCCTGGTAGATATGGGTTATATCAAGGATGACGATATGACCGTTGGCCAGTATATCGCAGCAACCGCTAAGGAGCTGGGCGGCAGCATCGCCGTTAAGGCTTTCTGGCGTTACGAAAAAGGCGAAGGCATCCAGAAGAAGGAAGAAGACTTCGCTGCTGAGATCGCTAAGCTGACTAACAACCAGTAATCAGGACTCCTGAATAAGAGCACGGCATTGCCGTGCTCTTATTTTTTTATCTTTCTCTCAAATTATTTACAAATACCTGTTTACAAATTACCAAAAATGTAGTAAAATATATTCTGTATAATACTATGACAATACAGAGGTGATCGCACATGAACAGCAAACCCGAATATCGCAGAATCGTTCTCAAGCTTTCCGGTGAGGCACTGGCTCCCGCACAGGCAGGAGAGGGCATTCTGGATTTCAATAAAATCGAGCAGGTAGCAGAAGTCATCAAAAAGTGCATGGAGCAAGGTGTACAGGTCGCGGTGATCGTTGGCGCAGGTAATATCTGGCGCGGCAGAGTTGGCGGTTCTATGAACCATTCCCGTGCAGACCAGATGGGCATGCTTGCTACAACCATCAATGCCATTGCCATTCAGGATACCTTCATCAAATGCGGCATTGATACTGTCGTTATGACATCCGTGGAAATGCACGCTTACGCTGATTATTATACCGCAAGACATGCGGATAAGGCACTGAATGAGGGCAAGGTTGTCGTATTCGGCTGCGGTCTTGGCTGGCCTTACTTCTCGACAGATACCCCTGCAGTTGTTCGTGCGGCAGAAATTGAAGCCGACGCTGTGCTGATGGCGAAAAATGTGGACTATCTCTACACGGCAGATCCCAAAAAGGACCCCGATGCAAAGCCAATTTACGATATCACATATGCGGAGATCCTTGATAAGGGGCTCAAGGCGTTCGATATGACCGCGGTCAGCTTCTGTAAGGAAAACAATATAACCACATACGGCTTTGCGCTCAGCGATCCCGAGAATATTTATCGCGTGGTCATGGGTGAGAAGATCGGCACTAAAATGCACAATTAAAAACAATTACTATACATAAACAGAAAGGAAACTACATTATGGGCTACAACACCAAGGACTTGGAAGCAAAGCTTCAGAAAAACAACGTTGCATACGAAAACAATCTTGAAAACATTCGTGCAAACCAGGCGAACCCCAAGCTTCTTTCCAGAATTACTTTTGAATATTACGGATCTCCCACACCTCTGAATACAATGGCAGACATCCGTGTCAGCGATGCAAGAACGCTGACTATCATGCCTTATGACAAGTCTACGTTGAAGGCAATCGAGAAGGCGATACTTGCCTCCGATATCGGCATTACCCCCAACAACGACGGTCAGGCCATCCGACTGATATTCCCGCAGCTTACCCAGGACCGCAGAAAGGAACTCTCCAAGCAGATCTCCAAGATGGGCGAAGAGGCTAAGGTTTCGGCTCGTATGATCCGTAAGAACGCAAACGACGAGATCAAGCAGCTCAAGAAGGACAACGTGCTGACAGAGGACGACGAAGAGAACGCAAAAAAGAAGGTTCAGGATCTGACCGATAAGTACATCAAGCAGATCGACGTAATCACCGACAAGAAGATTGCTGATATCATGGCAGTATAACAATACGGCGGGTCGATTGGCCCGCCTTTTGTTGGTTAAGGTTAGATATGATGGATATAAAAAAAGATAACGGCATTCGCGTGGATCAAGGCTTGCGCCATATTGCGTTTATCATGGACGGCAATGGCAGATGGGCAAAAAAGCGCGGTATGCCGAGAACGTACGGACACAAGCAAGGCGTCAAGACGTTTGAAAAGATTGCGGACTATTGCTCTAAGATAGGACTTGAAGCAGTAACAGTATATGCATTTTCCACGGAAAACTGGAAAAGGCCGCAGGACGAGGTGAATGCCTTGATGAATCTTGTGGAGCAGTATCTCGATGAATTTGCAAAGAAGGTTGACGACATGGCGGTTGAGCTGCACATGATCGGCGATATGACGGTATTTCCGCTTTCTTTGCAAAAAAAGATTGAAAATGTCCAAAAGCTTTCCAAAGGTAAGCCCTGTAAGCTTTGTGTGGCCTTTAATTACGGTGGACGCGATGAGATCGTGCATGCCTGCAATGCCTTGATCGCACAAGGCAAGACGCAAGTAACGGCACAGGATATCTGCAACCATTTGTATACGGCAAATATTCCCGATCCCGATCTGATCGTCAGAACGGGCGGTGAGATGCGTCTGTCCAATTTCCTTTTGTGGCAGGCTGCATATTCCGAGTTTTACGCAACCGACAAGCTCTGGCCCGATATGACGCCCTCGGACGTTGACGATGCGATCAAGGCATTCTATCAGAGATCCAGACGCTATGGCGGTATTTAATCATGTGAGGTTATTATGTTGATCAGAGTGATTTCAGCGGTTGTTGCACTTTGCATTTTGGTTCCCGTTGTATTTTTTTCGGAAACTCTTGCGCTGCCTTTGGCTGCAGCAATCGTATGCTGTATTTGCTTATTTGAAATGCTGGGCTGCCTGAAGCTCAGAAAGAATCTGTTTGTTTCGATTCCTTTTTATCTCGTAGGTATCTTTGCACCTATCGCGATGCGTTACATGGAAAATAAAACCCTGCTGCTCGCATGCCTTTGCGCATGCGTTGCGGTGCTTGCCTTGATCATGCTGACCGTAAACGTGTTTTCCAAGCGCAAGATCCAGACCACGCAAACGTCCTCAATGTTTATGACGGGGTGCTATATCATTGCTGCGTTTACCTCAATCGTCTATATCCGAGATACGGGTGTACACGGTAAAATTCTGCTGGTTATGATGTTTGCAGCTCCTTGGGTAACCGATACGTTTGCATATTTGTTTGGCAGGCTGCTTGGCAAGCATAAGCTGATTCCCGAGGTAAGCCCCAAGAAAACCGTAGAGGGAAGCGTTGCGGGCATTATTTTCTGCATGATCTACGTCATGCTCTTCGGCTTTATTTGTACGAGAATCTGGGACGTAACCTGTAATTATGCAGTTTTGGCTGCTCTTGGCATTTTGCTCTCTATCGTCGGTCAGATCGGCGACCTTGCCATGTCCGCGATCAAGAGAGAGTACGATGTCAAGGACTTTGGAAAGATCATGCCCGGCCACGGCGGTGCGCTTGACAGATTTGATTCTGTTTTGGCTGTATCTATCGTTGTCGCTGTCGCAGAGATCTTTACGGATATTTTCGCATGATGCAACAAGAATATCCTTCCATGGTCATTTTAGGCGTGACCGGATCCGTTGGAAAACAGGCGGTTGACGTCGCTTTGATGCACGGTGTTCGCGTGGACGCCGTCAGCGCAAACACAAATATTGCGGAAACAGAACAAATCGTGCGGAGGCTGAATCCCAAGGCTTGTGCTATGGCGGATGAGCAAAGCGCAAAGGATCTTGCCGTGCGGATCTCTGATCTGCCCGTCAAGGTTTACAGCGGTGCGCAGGGTATTTGCCAAATGATTGGAGAAACAGACAGCGAAAACCACCGCCAGGTCGTGGTCAACTCCATTCTCGGACAAGCAGGACTTGCCCCCACCATGGCCACGCTGCAAGCAGGAAAACAACTGGCGCTTGCCAACAAGGAGTCGCTTGTTGTGGCAGGCGAATTGGTTATGCCTCTTGCAAAAAAACAGGGAATTGATATTTTGCCTGTGGACAGCGAGCATTGCGCCATTTATCAATGTCTGCGCTCGGGTGATAAGAAAGAGATCAAAAGAATTATGCTGACGGCTTCGGGCGGACCATTTTTTGGATATACCCGAGAACAGCTCGAGGGCGTGACAAAGCAAAAGACGCTTGTTCATCCCACGTGGAATATGGGTGCAAAAATCACGGTTGACAGCGCCACCATGATGAACATGGGCTTTGAAGTCATAGAAGCAGTACATTTGTTTGACGTCAAGCCGCAACAGGTAGAGGTGACTGTACACCGCGAGAGTATAATTCATTCTGCTGTGGAATATATTGATAATAACGTGATCGCACAGCTCTCTGTTCCCGATATGCGTTCTTGCGTGCAGTATGCTCTTACGCATCCCGCTCGCGTAAATGCAGCTATTGAACAGTTGGATTGGTTCAATGTGGGAAAGCTATCCTTTGCCAAGCCCGATCCTGAAACCTTTGTTTTGTTGCAGCTTGCCTTTGACTGCATTCAAAAGGGCGGTGCTTTGCCTGCTGTGCTTAATGCGGCAAATGAAGTTTGTGTCGCTGCTTTTTTGGAAGATCGTTTGTCTTTCTGTGGCATTATGGACACGGTTTCGCAGGTTGTTAGTGATTTGCAAACAGCAGCTGACTTTCACAGTCTGGAGCAGATCCTTGAGGCAGATTCAATGGCAAGAGAGCTTGCGCGCAAGTATTTGCAAAAACATTAAATTATCAGAGGAGATTTATCTTTGGAAACCCTTTTACAGAACCCTACGGTCAAGGGCGCTTTGTATATCCTGCTTGCGATAGGTATTTTCAGCGCCCTGATCATGATACACGAATTCGGGCATTACCTGACTGCAAGACTCTGCGGCGTTACCGTGCATGAATTTGCGCTTGGTATGGGACCGCAGATCTTTTCGCGCGTGTCCAAAAAGACGGGGATTCGCTATTCGCTCAGATTATTTCTGATCGGCGGATACGTCAGCATGGACGGTGAGGATGGTGAATCCGAAAATCCGAATGCGTTTTGCAACAAAAGCGTTTGGAAAAGAATACTGATCATAGTTGCCGGGGCAGGCATGAATATCCTGCTTGGCTTTATCGCTATGTTTATTTTGACCACTACCACCGTGCTTTCCAGCCAAGGGGGCTTACTTCCTACCAACGTCATTGCAGAGTTTGACGAAGGTGCGACCTCCAATCAGATGGGAGAAGCAGGACTTATGGTAGGAGACCGCATTATTTCGGTCAACGGAGTTCCGGTATTTACCGGATATGATCTGATCTATGAAATCACAAACGGTGCTTACGAACCTGTTGATATGGTGATCGTCAGAAATGACAATTTCTATCGCTTAGAGGACGTTAAGTTCCCGACAACCGAGGAAAGCGGTGTCGTATTCGGCTCTTACGATTTCAAGGTGTACGGCAAAGCGCCCAATATCTTCAATCTCTGCTTTTATTCGGCCAACCGATCTATGTCCACGGTCAAAATGGTCTACGATTCGCTCTTCGACCTGATCCGCGGCAGATATGGAGCGGAGGCTGTTTCGGGACCTGTAGGAACCACACAGGTCATAGGGCAAGCAGCCCAAGCGGGCGGCGCTACGCTTTTGTATCTCGTAGCTGTTATCACGATCAATCTTGGCGTTTTCAACCTATTACCCGTGCCGGCTTTGGACGGCGGCAGACTGCTGTTTTTGATCATTGAGCTTTTCAGAGGAAAGCCAATCAACAGAAATCTGGAAGGGTACGTACACTTTATCGGTATACTTGTCCTGTTCGCCTTAATGGCACTCATTTCAATAAAGGACGTTATAGGTTTATTTAAATGATGGATTATCAAAAAATAAGAAGAAAAACGCATGCGGTCAAGGTAGGAAACGTCACGATCGGCGGAAACGCAAAGATCTCGATCCAATCCATGACCA
>JAZQYT010000145.1:0-10816 GCA_045633665.1 Eubacteriales bacterium
GCTTCAGTGATATTCTATTCGCCATGAAAACTTGCGAAGCAAATATCACTTGGACGAAGTCCAAATATCACTGCGTAGCAATATCACTCGCCCAAGGCGAATAGAACTGGGGAGATACTCCGCTTGGAGTATCTCCCCATGGGGCTGTCTTTTATTTCAGATATGTGTGCAGTTTCTTGGTGCATTATCACCGAAAAACGCGCGCATTTTTCATGTAGAACGCCAAAAATATCCGTGGCTCTTGACTATTGGTGATTGGATATGGTAAAATGATATGATTACAAAATTTGCGAGGTGCAGATATGAAAAAACGAGTCTTATCGATTCTTTCTCTCCTGCTGCTTTTCTCCATGCTGCTTAGTGCGTTTGCCGCATGCAAGGATAGGCCCCAGGATGACCCCATTGATACTGATACATCTGAGGACACAACAACCTCCCCCGAACAAGATATTGTGGAAACCGAACCCGTTCGCGAATCCATTCTGACCGGGGATTATGCCTCTTTGATCGAAAACGCAAAATGGCTGGAAAACGGCGTCAACGCTTACTATACCAACCCGAGCCGCGATGCGTATGCCATTGAAAACCAGAAGATGCGCCTGACCTACAACTTCGATCCCACTAATCCCCAGCTGGTCACCGCGCTGACTACGCCCGGCGGCAAGCCTTACCTGACCGACACCATGGACGTTTACGTCAAGATGGACGACGGCAATACCTACTTCGCGTCCGGCAGCTCGGCTGCAGGCACCGCCAACATTTATCGCTTTGGCTATTACTACTACGACGTTCACCTTGCCGACCAGAACTTTACCAACAAGGTAGAGTACTCGAACGAAAAGAAACTGAACGTTTCCGGCCTGCGCCAATACCGTGATATGACCGAGCCGGTTGTGACTGACGGTGTACTGTCCACCACCATTACAAGCTCAGTTGACCCTTACATTTTCGGTAATATTAAGTTCCGCGCAAGCGAAGCAAATAATCTTCAGCTGACCATGCGCACCACTAGCGTTTCTGAGATCCAGCTCTATATTAAGCTCGGCTCGGATGAGTATACGGACGCTCGCTGGGTAAGACTTCCCGTCAACACCGATGGCGAGTGGCACACCTACAATTTCGCACTCAACGAACTGACCATCAAGGACTACTCCGGTAACGTCACCGGCATTCGTCTGGACTTTGTCGGTGCACCCAGCAGCACGGTTGAGATCAAGGATCTCAAGATCAACAAGATCGTCACCGACAACGCGCCTCCTCTGTACCTTGACAGAACGCTGCACGTATATTCCGACAAAATGAACCACGTGGTCCGCATCTGCGCCATGACGGATACCAACGGCATTGCCGAGATCGGTCAGATCACCGAGCTCGCGGCTGATACGGTGGATGCTCTGATCGTCAAGGATGCAAACGGTGAGCACACTACTCTTGACGGTGTGGATTGGGCGACCGCAGAATACGTTGCCTTTGACGTCAAGAACGTCGGTATCTTCGGCTACATTCTGCTCAAGGATGCCTCCAGCGGCAGCATGAAGGTTGCGCTTGAGGACGGCAAATACCACATCGTGCAGTATACCACCCCCAAGAACGGCACCATTCTCGCGCCCCAGGGCAGCACCGAAAACGATTTCTACATGGGCCAGCGCATCTACACCGACCTGACGCATGATTTTGAAGCCTTCCGCCGCGCTGCTTACGAGGAAAGGAATCCCCTCTCTCCCGAAAACATCAAGGTAGACACCGAAAAATCTCCCTTGGCGGCCTATGCAGGCTATGACGCGATCCGCGGTGCTTACAAGTTCACCATGGAGCCCGAATCCAGCTTCAACACCCCTTACTACGAGGTTTGGAACAAGCATTACAATCTGGTATTTGACATTACTGGTGACGACCGCGACCGCAATATTTACGTTATGACCTACGCGCACGGCACTTGCCTGGAAAACGGCGTACTGCTGGGCAAGGGCGATATGCTTCTGCCCGTTCCGCTTGAGGTTTGCAAGAACTTCGCGCACGAGCACGAGGAGCCTTTGTTTGACAACGGTGACGCCCGCTACAGCGAAACCTATTTCCCCATGACGCTCAAATCGGGAGAGACCGATCATTACTCGGTGCTCAACCTGTATCAAAACTGGGGCAACTTCCCGCTCAAGCAGATTTCCTCGATCCAGTTCTTCGCTCCCTACTACCACCTCTCCACCGGTGTTTCCGAGTCCAACTGTATCGCGCCCTACTACGTATATCAGAAGGACCTGCAAACCCTGCCCGACCACCGCGCCATGTCTGCTCCCTTGTGGAGTGAGATGGAAAATCCCTCCAACGGCATTCAGCCGCAGCACACCAGCGGCGGTTACCACTATTTCCTGCAGTATACCGATGCCGAGGGCAAGCATTATGCAACCGACAATACAAAGAACGTCATCAACTCCTACGGTCCGACCTACGCGGACATCGATATGAGCTATATCACGGACGACGGCAAGATCAAGGTAACCTACAATCACATGGAAATGCCGCAGACCGATGAAAACCGCACCTACTATCAGATGACCTACGAGGTACTGGAGGACGTTTCCTTCGAAAACCTCAAACGCGACTTCTCCTTCTACTCGGTCCGCGGCTTGCTTGGCGACTACGGAAAGATGGGCTATCTCAATTCCGAAAATCAGCCTGCTTATGCAGACGTGGTGACTGATAACAACACAGTTTACTACACGCTGGGCGATCAGTACCCCTACTTTGATATGTTCAAGCTGATCAACGGAACCATTGACGACTATGTCAACGTTTCCTTCCTGATCAAGGACGCCAAGTTCATCATTGGCGGACAGGAAACAAACGTGCCTTTCGTGATCAAGTGCGAACGCTACAAAACCTGCCTGACGCTGGATCTTGAACAGATCACCTTCAAGAAGGGCGACAAGTTCACCATTAACGCGATCATCATGCCCTGGGGCTCGCAGTTGACCGACTACTCCACTGCTACCCCCGACAAAAACGTGCTTGACGTGCGCCAGAACTCCCTGATCGATTCCGTCAAGCTGAACGTAACCGCAGGCGAGGATATCAGCAACGCCTTCCTGCCCATGATCAAGGCAAAGGATAACAAGGCAGAATTCACGATCAGCGGCGGTGAGAACAACATCGCGCTGCGCGTATTCGGCTTTGACAAGCTGTCCGTTCCCAAGATCTACGAAAAGATCGACGGTGAATGGGTAGAGTACAAGGTCAATTCGCTCGGCTCTCCCGACAACAAGGGCTTCCAGCACTACTACGACGGCTACATGGTCTACTATGACGGCGACGGCACCTTCTCTTACGCCTTCGTAGTGGCAATGGCCGACAAGGATCGCACCTTCAAGGTCGAGCTTGACAACGATTTTAAGGGCTGGCCTGAAGATCCCGATCCCCAAGCCTCCCAGCCTCCTGCTCCCGAAGCTCCCTTGACCATCTATTTCAATCCCGCACAGCTCAAGGATGCCTCGGCTGCAAGTAACGGCTTTGGCCAGATCACGCTGGCTGACGACGGCTCTTACCTGCGCTTGTACGGTAACAACGAGGCTCCCGAGGCATACTTCACGCTCTTTATGGGCGGCAACATGGGTGTGACCGGTCAGTACGTAGCCATTCGCTACCGCACCGTTCCATCCGCAGAGTCGCAGTTTGGTAATATCGAGTTCTTCTCGGGTACCAAGGGTACTGCTCCCAGCGGCAACAAGGACTTTGCCTACACGCCCGGTCTGATCGAAGACGGCGAGTGGCACGTGATGGTCTTTGACCTGGCAGCCTGCCTGCCCGAGGCCTTCCAGCCTGCCGCAGATGGCTCTTACAGCGCCAACTACCTGCGTCTGGACGCATTTGGCAAGGTCATGAGCACCGACGCCTATCTGGACGTTGCTTGGGTTGGTATGGATCCATCTCTTGACGAAATCAAGGCCGAATGTCAGGATATTGACAACATCCAGCTGGTCACAGGCTATGCTCAGATCGAGCTTGTACCGACCAAGTAAAATAACAAAGAAATGAAAAGAAGCACCTGCTTGCAAAAGCAGGTGCTTCTTTGGTTGGTGATGGTCAACCTCTTCAATCTGTAGGGACCGGCGTCCTCGACGGTCCGTTCGAATATGGTTGATTGTTTATGTGAGGAAATTGTTTCCGTTCTTTTTTTGAGCAAGTAGCCGCAAAAAAATGAACCAGTAATTCGCTGCGCGAATTGAAACGGCGTATCAGGATTTGCGCGCCTGCGGGCGCGACGAGGGCTTCTCGCCGTCAACCTGCGCAAACTTTTAAAAAAGTTTGATCAAAAATTTCATGAGTTTGGGCGTTGAATTTTTTAATATCTCGCCTTGATCTGCACGCGGTACATGCCTGCAAGTGCTTCCTCGACCAGTTCGTCGAAGGGCAGCTTCTGCTCCTCGCGCTCGACCTTATGCAGCTCGGGACGTGTTCTGGGGTGCTTGGGCGTAAACACGGTGCAGCAATCCTCAAACGGCTGGATGGATGTTTCAAACGTGCCGATCTTATGCGAGATCTGCACGATCTCTTCCTTATCCATACCAATGCAAGGACGGAATACGGGCAGATCGGTCATGCAGTTGGTCACGTTCAGCGCCTCCATGGTCTGCGATGCCACCTGTCCCAGACTCTCGCCCGTGATGAGTGCGCCGCACTTGAACTTGCGTGCGGCCTTATCCGCAATCGCCATCATATACCTGCGCAACAGCAGCGTGAAGTAGTCCTCCTCGCAAGATTTAACCAGCTCCTCCTGGATATGCGTCAAGGATACCACGTGTACGTTGATATCGCCTGCGTAAGCAGAAACCAGACCTGCCAGCTCCAGCACCTTTTCTCTGGCGCGCTCGCTGGTATACGGGAAGGATTCAAAGTGGATCGCCTCGATCTTGACGCCTCTCTTTGCCATCATATAGCCTGCAACGGGAGAATCGATACCGCCCGACAAAAGCAAAAGTCCTGTTCCGTTCGAGCCAACGGGCATGCCGCCCGCGCCCTTGAACTGTCCTGCATGCACGTAGGCAGCGTGCTCGCGCACCTCGACCTTGACTACGATCTCGGGATGATGCACGTCCACACGGATAGGCTGACAGCAGGAAAGCAACTCACCGCCCACCTCCATGGCGATCTCCATGGAATTCTTGCAGAAAAGCTTGTCCGATCTCTTTCCCTCTACCTTAAAGGTGCGCTTGCCTGCCAGGAAAGGCGGAATATATTCACGCGCGGTCTGCAGAATGCTATCCATATTCTTTTCGCAAACGGCCGCTCTTGCGATCGCTACGATGCCAAACGCCTTGCGTGCCGACTCGAACATACCGTCCATATCGCAAAACTCGTCCTTGGGCTCGATATAGATGGTGCTTTGCGCACGGGAGATCTCAAAATTCCCGTAATTGGCTGCACGGCGGCGCAGCTCACGGCACAGCATGTCCTCAAAATAGCGCTTATTTGCGCCCTTTAACACGATCTCGCCGTATTTACAAAGAAAAACTTCTTTCATGATTACAATACTCCTTCGCCATCCTCAACGAATTCAACCTCTTCGCCAAGCAAAGCAGCGATGGCATCGGTTGCCTTTTCCAAAAGATCTGCGGGAACGTACACGTCCGATCCGAACGAAGAAACGCCCATGACGATCTTGACGGCGCTGCCGCTGCCGCGCTCGCGGATCAGATAAGGAATGCTCTCTGCCTCCAACAGGCTGCGCACGACGCTCAGATTCACGTTATCATACACCGTGACCAAAAGGGCTGTACCCTCGTCAGCAGGCTTGGGATGATTCAGGCCAAACAACTTATCAAACATAAAAATATACCTACCTTACACTTATTCGCCTTGGTAATAATGGGGGAACAGCGCATCCCAGACCTTCTGGCATGCAATGGTGTCTGCGATAGAGGTATGCGGAATACCGTCCCAGGCGATGCCCATGGTTTCCATAGCGTCAACAAGGGAGGCATGAAGTACGTCAGGGCGGTGCTCATGGATATATCTGACAAACTCGTTTGCACAGCAACGCGTTTTGTCATGCAGGGCCTCGCGCTCTGCAGCGGTTTCGTAGATGTACTTGATATGGCTGTAGTCGGTGGAAACGCCATAAGCGATCAGATTATCGCAAGCGGCAAAGATCTCCTTGATACGGGGCGTCAGCTCCTCCAGCGTGGGCGAATCCTGCACCATTTCGGGGGTGATGCCGTGAATCTTTTCGGTTCTCTTCCACTTCTTGTTGCGCACGGGCTTGACCAAGGTATCCATGATGACCTCGCCAAGAGCATTTGTAATCGAGATCGAAATGATCTCGTCGTGATCATACACGCCCGTCAGCTCCAGATCAAAGAACAGCACTCGCTCACGGCTATAGCCGTAGGATGCGTTTCTGTGTGCATCGCCCTCTGCGCGGCGCAGATCCATTTCTTCCTCATAGCAAGCCTTGCAAAGCTTGCGCTTATAGCGAACGTCCTTGCCGCACTTGACGCAGCTCAGCGGCATACGCACGGCCGTCTTTTTATCATAGAAGTACATGATCGACTTGTCGTTACGAACGGTATACGCAACAGGCTCCTCGATGACCTCGTAGTGCATCTGGAAAAGTCGTTCCTTGGTGTAATAGCCGTAGGTTGCTGCGCGCTTGATGCTCATGCGCTCGATCACCGTGCCGCTCTCCAGCGTCATGGGATCGGTCTTGGCCGTGGGATAGTACCACAGCTCCGGGGGGGCTTCGACCACACGTGCAGGATCGAAATAGTAAATGATGGTGCCGTCTTCATTCTGCTCGTATGCACAAGGATCGCCCGAAGGCATCAGATGCATCTGCGTCAGGACGTTTCTTGTCAGATAATTCTTCGCGTCGGCCTCCTTGCGCGTCACCTCACGGATGACCGCACCCGAGCGCAGCTTCATGGTGTTTCTCAAAACCATTCCTCCATATATACAAGTCCACGGGAGCGTCCCGGGACGAAAGTTACACAATCATTTCATTATACCATAGATTTTCAAGATAATCAATAGAAAAACGGCAAAATATTCACCAAAAGAAGCAAGAATGTGTAAACAATGATTGACTATTATTTCCCTGCCACGCAAAAAAGCCGCTGAGCTGTGCTTCACACAACTCAGCGGAGGTAATATTTATTTCTGATCCGTATCTTGACCTATCGTATTGCTCGACACAAACTTTGTCAAGCCGAATGACAGAAGCCATTCTTCGGTCGGCCTGCTATCAGGGTAATATATGGCAATCACATAGTAATTTGTCCCATCCGTACAATACATAGTGATTCTGTATGGAATACTATCGGATATTAAGCTTTCATCCACGTAAACGGCTGATAAGAAATATTCCTCTTCTACAACGTATGTTTTATTACCATCCTCAAGTACGTATCGCACACATTTCATCTCAGCAAGTTGTGTATTATAATAAATCAATGTTGCATCGCGATCTGATATCTTTTCTTCCTTTATGATCGAGATTCTTGATGCTTTCAGCCGATTTACATAATCCTTTTGATACTTTTCCTCATACCTGGCTTGGGGATAAACAGTTACGTATCCATAGCTGTTTTGGTCAGACGAAAAAGATTGTGTATATAGAATCCCTTCCCATGACACATTTTTATGGCGCATTCCGGTCGGCAATCTCACCTCCTGCAAATTACCAAAATCACACGTCATAGTTCCTTTTTCATCTTGCGAAAACACTGTATATATTTTCGCTTTCTGATAATCCGACAGTTTTCCTTCCATGACTGCTGTAGCAAAATCCTGCATACTGTCAAATACAAGATCCGCTGTTTGCATATCAGTTGTTCCGGAGCTTGGTTGATATTCATGTGAAAACGTAATATAGTAACCATCCGTTATACTTCCGGACAAAATATAGTCAGAATTCTCAATATAGTAATTTTCCAAAATATTACTTGTGTCCTGATCAGATTGGTTGTCTTGTTTCTCGCATCCGAAAAGTATTCCCAAAATCAATAAGACAATCACGGATAAAAAAAGAATTCTTTTCATCACTAATCCTCCTCATTATTCCTTTTCATGCAACTTGGTTCTGTCCCCTTGTTACGTGCGCGGAATTTGTTCATGCTCTTGAAATACGTCCTTCAGCAAGAATATTATACCAAATATTCTATGGTTTGTCAACAATATTTGATCATTATGCGCATTGCAGAGAATTGGCAAAATATTCACCAAAAGAAGCAAGAATGTGTAAATAATGATTGAATTCCCTTCCCTGCATACAAAAGTACCGGGCTGCGCTTTTCGCAGCCCGGTATCCATAGTTTCATTGTTCTTCCGTTTTCTGACCAATACAGCGTTCTGCATAAAGCTCGAAGCGCTTTGTGCCCACGTAATCGGCGATGGTATAATACATGGACTCTTCTCTCCCCGATTCCGTACGGTAGGTGACCTTGATGCAAGGTGTAGGATATAATCTGAACACCGGCGTATACGCCTGCGTCACGCTGATCACGTCATTCCAGCCATAGAAAAACTGTCTGCCGGTGATGGCTGTGATAGTGATCCCGTTTCCATTGTACGAAAGCGGCACCTTGGGGCCTGCATGGATCGGACTGATCACGGCAAGCAATACCATGGGAATTCCGAGCATATAACTGCTTGGTACGCACAAAAGCATGACAACGGCGATGACGCAGCGGATTCCCATCAGCAGCGGTCCGTCACGGTAACGCAGCTCCACGGTATCGCGTCCCCATTCCGCATCCTGCACGTAACGGCGCTTGCCCCGGGATCTGACCAGGTTGAACAAATACGTTGCGATAAACAGCATGGTAAATATCATCATGCTGATGGCGGGGTTGACCAAAGGCTTAGCCGTGGGCTGCTGTGTGGGCGGGATACTCGGCTGATCGGTGGCCTCCCCAATACTCAAAACAACCCCACTCTTTGGCAAATACTTCACCTGCACCAAGTCGCCTTCAACAAATTCTCCCACTTCGGCGCAATACAGCCCAAGCTCTCCAAGGCTGACGTACTGCGCGCGGATCGATCTTCCCTGTGCGTCATGCGTGACCCTTGATAAGTCGTCCTCTTTCATCTCGGTAATCTTGCCGACCGCCACCACGGCATCTTCCGGCTTTTCGGTGATCAACGGCATGCCCATTTTCAGCTGCATGGATGCGAGCAAAACAACCGTCAATGCAATCGGAATGCCAAAGGCAAACGGCAGACTTTTGAGCATCAGGATCACAGGCTTTTGGCGTGGTTTTTGTTTATTTCGTTGCATGAAATGAACGAATAACAGAATCGATCCGATCAAAACCGCCATCCCGAGCAGCCACGTGCAAAACGGCACGACAAACAGCTTTGTTACGTATTCGGAATAAGTCATATCCTCACCTGCTTTCTTGATTTGATTATATCACAATGTGCGTCACTTGTCAAAGAGTAATCGTACTCTCTTCACCTATACAGACGCTTTTTTGCAGAAAAAGCCTGAAAAAATGTAAAAAATATGATTTCACCCCCTCAGTCGCTGCGCTCCGTCTCCCCCGGGAGAGAAAGGGATTCCTTACCCTTTGGGATGGACGGCTAAAAAATTGATTGGAGCGGTTTTATGGGAACCTCATCCGACGCCTGCGGCGCCACCTTCCCCAGCGGGGCAAGGCTTTGCCATACGCATCCTCATCGTTTACTTATCCTGTAACGATAAGATGTCCCGAATATGATAATGTATGGTCAGTAGGGCTTAACAAGGTTACTATCAGCAGAGAGGATAAATTTTCATCCGCAACATCAACTGATAATTAATTCAGAAATACAGCTGTCATCTTACGACAGCTGTATTTTTTTAGATTTTTGCTATTGACTTTTTCAAATCATAGGAGTATACTTTTAAGGTGATAGTATACAAAATTCCTGCACTGATTTTGTGCAATGTTGCTTTTGAACGAGAGGATATGATACAATGAAAGAAAACAAGTATGAAATAGATATGTGCAGCGGTGCAATACTTCCAAAGCTTTTAAGGCTTACATTGCCGCTTATGCTTTCAAGCGTGCTTCAGCTTCTTTTCAATGCTGCTGATATTATCGTTGTCGGTAATTTTGCAGGAGAAAATTCTCTTGCGGCAGTAGGTTCAACAACAGCACTTGTAAATCTGATTACAAATCTCTTTCTCGGACTTTCGACAAGTGCAAATATTCTCACCTCAATGTTTATGGGGGCAGGGAAGAATGAGCGTGTTAATAAAACTGTACATACCTCAATCTGTCTTAGTATTGCAAGCGGTCTTATAATGACAGTTTTCGGAGTGATTTTCGCAGATAAACTCCTTATTCTTATGAATACTCCAAAGGAAATTCTCTCGCTTTCAACTCTTTATCTCAGAATTTACTTTTTCGGTATGACAGCGATGATGATATATAATTTCGGAAGCTCTGTACTGCGTTCAAAGGGTGATACAAAACGTCCGCTTTATTATCTTACATTTGCAGGAATTATAAATGTACTTCTCAATCTTTTATTTGTAATTGTATTCAAGATGGACGTTGCAGGTGTTGCACTTGCAACAGCTATATCACAATGTATTTCAGCCTTCCTTATTATTCGTTGTCTTATGAAAGAGGATGATGCATTCAGATTTGAATTCCGTAAAATGAGATTTGACAGGAAAATTGTAGCAAGAATGCTTAAAATCGGTATTCCCGCAGGCTTTCAGGGAGTTGTATTTTCTCTTTCAAATGTAGTAATACAATCTTCAATCAACGGCTTCGGAGCAATAGTAATGGCAGGAAGTGCCGCAGCCGCAAGTATAGAGGGCTTTATCTGGGTT
>JAZQYT010000146.1:0-2797 GCA_045633665.1 Eubacteriales bacterium
GTCCTTCTCTCTGCCGCAGCCCACGAACAAATACTCTTGCATATGCTGTTCCAGATATGCGCGCATACGGTGCGTGCATTCCTGAAAGCCGATGATATCCGGCTGCGTTTGCGCAAGCATTGCCAGCACGCGTCCTGTGCGGTTGGTAAAGCTGTTGATGCCGTCACCGGTATTGTCCACGCGCAAATTATAAGTCATCACCTTGATTTCCATGCTTCAGCCTCCTTTAATTTTCAAGCGGTAAATATGCAAACAAGCGGTATACGTCACCTGCACCCATCACAACAACGGCATCGCGTGCCATCACCTCTTTGGCCAGCATCTCTGCAACCTTTTCATATTCAGGCACGTACGTTGCGTTTCCCTTGATCCTTGAGGCAAGCTTGGCAGAGCTGATCCCCTTGCTTTCCTTTTCTCTTGCGGCATAAATATCCACCAGGATCACGCGATCCGCTGCGGAAAAAGCATCCGCAAACTGATCGGCCAGCTGCGCGGTACGGCTGAATGTATGCGGCTGGAACACGCAGAAAATGCGGTCAAAGCCCATCTGCGCCATGCCCTGCAGGGTGGCTGCCACCTCGGTGGGATGATGTCCGTAATCATCAAATACGGGCGCACCGTTCAATCTTCCCTTATATTCCATGCGCCTGCCCGCACCGCCAAAGGCATGCAGTCCGCGGGCGATATCCTCGGAACAAATGCCGCACAAATGCGCGCACGCGGCAGCGGCCAGCGCGTTATACACGTTATGCTTACCCGGCACACAAAGCTGCACGTGCGAGAAAAGCTCCCCGTCCAGCAAAATATCAAACGCGGGATACCCTTCCCTATAGGTCAGATTGACCGCGCGGAAGGTTGCATACTCATGCTCGATGCCAAACGTGACCGTACCGCCCACGTATTGCTCCACCGAGGCCATGACCTCGGGATCGTCACAGTTGACCACGGCAAAGCCACTCTCGCCCGTCAGGGCTGCGTATTTGCCAAACGAACTGCGGATCTGCTCCATGCTCTTGAAATAATCCACGTGCTCCATTTCCGCATTCAGAATGACTGCAATGCTTGGATTAAAATCCAAAAAGGAATCCATATACTCGCAGGCCTCAAAGATGAAATGCTCTTTTCCGCCAATGCGGTAAGCACCGTTCAGGCATGCGGTGGTCGCACCCGAAAGCACGGTGGGATCTGCGCCCGCATCCACAAAGATCTGCGCACACATGGAGGTGCAGGTGCTTTTGCCGTGCATGCCTGCAATACCCACGCGATGCACGTACCCCATCATGATATAGCCAAGGTAATCCGCACGGGACACGCAAGGAATCCCCATAGACTTGGCATAGGTATATTCGGGATTTTCCGGCGAGATGGCCACGGTGTACACCACCATATCCGCTCCGTGAGCAGCTTCGGCAGCATGCTCATAATGCACCGAGATACCCGATTGCTCCAAGGACTCGGTCAGGGCGGTGCGTGTGCGGTCAGTGCCGCTGACCGTATAGCCGCGCAGGCGCGTGATAAGTGCTAGAGAGGACATCATCACGCCACCCACACCAATAAAATGTATATGCTTTGCACCGTCAATCATCTGCGCGATGGCGGCGGCTCCGTAATGCGTGTTGGGAGTTGCCATACTATCTCCTTGCGTTCATAGTAATTTATCAATTTGCTCGTTTTTTGTTTACATTAAATGGACGAATTCACATAAAAACCCGATTGTGATTGAATAATTATCACATTTCGGTTTTATAATGATATCATGCAGTTTTTATCACTTTCAGCTTGACTCTTCAATCTTCTATACTGTAACTTTATGAAGATGGAGGTCTGATTTATGCAGATCACAGATATCAAAATCAGAAAACTTTTTGATGAAGGCCCGATGAGAGCGATCGTTTCCATCACCTTCGATCATCAGTTGGCTGTACATGACATCAAGGTCATATACGCACGTGAGAAGTATTTCATCGTGATGCCCAGCCGCAAGAACCCCGACGAAACCTACAGAGATATCGCACACCCCATCAATGCACAGTTCCGCGCACTGCTGGAAGAGTCGGTGATCGAGGCTTATCATAGAGAGGTTGCACTGGCTGCACAGCAGGAAGACGAGCAGCCTGCCACGGTTTAAGACGTATATGCGCCAAAGAGAGGACTCCCGAAAAAGGGAGTTCTTTTTTTGCTTTACAAATGTCCCGTGCCGAACAAAACACCCTCGTTACGCACGCAGAGCGTGCCGAACGCGCCCTCGGCAAGGCTACCCGGATTGCAGACAAGCAGCGGCTTTTGCAGTACCTGCACGCCAAAGCGCTCTCCCGGTGCAAACCACCTCTGCCCTTGCAGGTGTGTATGCCCATACAAAAGCACGTCCGCCTCTGCCTGTGCGGCAAACGCGCAGGCGCGTTCTATGCCGCCCTTGACACCGTGGGTGTGTCCGTGCATCATAAGGATACGGTACGCGCCCACCTCAAGCAACGCCTGCTCGGGCGCACCCGTTCCCTCAAACAGGGTATAAAAATCACAGTTCCCGCGCACACAGCGCACGAAATGATCCTGATACTCCAGCACGCGCAGATCCCGCAGACCATCGCCCAAGAAAAGCACACCGTCCGGCTTTTTCACTTGCCTTTCCATGGCGAGATCGACCAGATCCGCTCTGCCGTGAGAATCCGAAATGACTAAGTACTCCATCAGCAAACGCCCGTGGGCTGTACCTCTTGCGCAGGCTGATAGCAAGCACCGCGCGGCACGATCAGACGCAGCGCATTTTCGATTGCGCTGACGCGGAGCGAGGATACCT
>JAZQYT010000147.1:0-2264 GCA_045633665.1 Eubacteriales bacterium
GTAGGGACAGGCGTCCTCGACTGTCCGAGAAAACAAAGGACAAAAGCAAAGTCTTGGATTGGCGGATAGACATTAAGGTATAATCGGTAGGGGAGTGGCTTGCTATCTTCGAAGGCAAGTTTTCCTCGAAAACAATGCTGCTCCCGAATTTTTGCAAGAATTAAATTCACTCTAAAACGGACAGTCGGGGACGCCTGTCCCTACGTCTCGCCCACATGATCATCCTTTATTTTCTCGTAGGGGAGGATATCATCCTCCCGCACGCGTTGAATGGTATAACTGTTTGGGGATTCCCAACAGAAATCGATTTCGTGCGGGAGGATGATATCCTCCCCTACACATTTATAGATACTCCTCAATCAACGCCGCCACGCTTTGGGTAGTGCGGCTGACGCGCTCAAGCACCACGGGCATGGCACTTTGCATAGCATAACCGCAAAAGTCGGGGGCTTCGAGCATGGAAAGATCGTTCTCTCCGTCGCCCACAGTCAGAATGATGTCGGGCTCAATGCCGTGGCACGCGCACAGGCTGCGAATGCCGTTTGCCTTATTGGTACCTACCGGGACAAAATCAATGCCCTGCGGACTTGGCATCAAGCCCTTGATCTGCCCCGAAAACATGGCCTCGCAGGCATCTCTTACAGCCAAAGCATGCTCCGGGCAGGTGTAATAGCCGGAAACCTGATATATACGGTCCACACGCACCTGATCGATCATCAACACAGTCTCGTCTGCACGAATGTCACTGTCCGCCAGAGCAGGCGTACTGCCCCAATCATATGAGGCGGACACGTAATGCGCTTCATACCGATGAATCTCGTGCAACAGCGTCTTGGCCATACGTGGAGGAATACAGGACTTTCCCACAGCGTTGCCCTCGGCATCCGTCATGACTGCACCGTTGCAACCCACCAAAAAGTCATACGGCACAGCGTCCTTGTCCATAAACTTTTTCAGTGAGCCAAGATTTCTGCCGCTGACCATGCCGAACATATTGCCCGCGGCGCGCCATTTTTGTATGGCTTCTATGTTTTCCTTACTGACCGTGCCGCATACATTGAGCGTGCCGTCGTAATCACTTGCTAAAATCTTCATCAGTCGATCACCAAGCTTCCAAAGTATTCAGGGCGATGGAAATCGGGAGTTTTTGTACCCACACGACTCCACGAGCCGTAATGCACCACTTTCGTTTGGTCACCGCACTTATAAAAATTGCCCTTAAAGGCATAACCGCTCACAAAATTCTCCTTACGGATGCCGTAAACTGCATCCAGGATCGAGAACGGGATCTCTGCGACAATGCCCCATTCCTCGTCGTTGACAAAGGGCGTAACGATGGGCAGCTGACCGCCGCTGAGATTGACTAGCGGTGTGCGGTTTTCCCTGCCCACACCGCAGCAGGAAAGCAGTGTTCCCTTGGCGTTCATTTCCATATTGATATATCTGCTCGATTCATTGTCCCAAATCGCAAAAAACTCTAAGCAGGAATCGGTATAAATGGGCTGATTGTACTCCTCATAGACGGCACGGGGATTGGTTTCCTTGCAGGTCATGCGCAAAATAAAGCCAAAGGACTCGATCATGATCAACTGTCCGTAAGCAATGGGCATATATGCCTGACTCCAGGCATACTGATCAATCAAGGCCTTGGGTACCCCTGACCAATCCTCGGGGATTTCGGCATAAGTACAGATACGGTATTCCTGCATATTGGACCTCCAAAAAGAATTTCTTTACGTTTATTATAGCAGAAAAGCGTGGGGTTGTCAATATTGGCGTGTTCCTTCCTCCGTAAACACGATGGTATTACGTTGAGAAAATCGTTTCCGTTCTTTTTTTGAGCAAGTAGCCGCAAAAAAAGAACCAAAAAAACGGCGATCAGGTATTTCGCTCGTTGCGACGAGCGACTCGGGGCGCTGCCCCAAGACCCCGCGACCTTTTTGAAAAAAGGTCGATCAAAAACTTTCAATATTTTTGCAAAGCAAAAGACGGCATTTCTGCCGTCTTTTTTGCATTAAATGTGATAGTTCCCTTCCGCATCCAGTTTAATTGCGGTTTCAAAGAACGCACGGGATGCGTTGACAATATGCGCGTTATCCGCGCAAGCCGCGGTTTCATAGGACGAATGCATGGCCAGCTGCGCCATACCGATATCCACCGTGGATACACCGGTCTTGGTATTGGCGATGTTGCCCAGGGTGGAGCCGGCGGGCTGGTCCGGGCCGGTTGGGGAATGCTGCCCCCGCCGCATTGGCTGGGGGGAG
>JAZQYT010000148.1:0-1778 GCA_045633665.1 Eubacteriales bacterium
ACTTAGTGAAAATCCGCTGACAAACTTGCCAAGCATATCCGGCACGTAGTCGCACAGCATGTCGGGGTACTTGGTGTTGTTCATGTGCATGTTGTAGTCCAGATCCGAGTAGCGCACCTCGCGCTTACCTACCTCGCAAAGCTGAGCAGAGGAGGTGATACGCACGCGACGCGGCAGCTCGTTTTTATCGATCTGCTCGTCAGCAGGGAAGAGCGCGGCTGCGGGGAAGTCCTCGGACTTGATAAAGGTACGCTCCTTGAGGTTGACCAAGGCCCACTCGGACGAGGCGCGGGCATAGACCTTGCCGTCGTATTCGATCTCAAAGCAACGGTTAAAGGAATAGGAGCGCGAGGGGGGACACCAGGTGTTTACCCAGATGCGGATGTAAGGGGGCAGAGGGGCGTCGATGCTGACCTGAATGCGGCTCATGATAAAGCCGATGCCGTCGCGCTGATGGATCTCGTCCAGATCCAGATCAATGGCGCGGCATTGCCTGTTGGCGCATTCCTGCATGTACATCAGCACCTGCGAGGGACGAATGATCAGATCGGGATCCGTATCATGCCATTTGGTTAAAAAATGCTCTGTGTATTTCATGGATTCCTCCAAAAACGGAGCTGTCTTATAAGGGAAGACAGCTCCGGGGATGTGATAACTGCTTATGGTTTATCGCGGGCGATTCACAAATCGCCCCTACGGGGTAGGTGTTTGCGGGCAGATTCTTACAGGGTGTTGGAAGAGCCCAGCACGTTTCTGATCTTGTGCTGAACCATCTTCTTGACCTCTGCGCGCGCAACGGTCAGGTAGCCGCGAGGATCAAAGATCTCGGGATTTTCGTTGAACACGCGGCGAATGCCTGCGGTCATAGCAAGGCGAATGTCCGAGTCAATGTTGATCTTGCAAACTGCCATGGATGCAGCCTGACGCAGCATTTCCTCGGGAATGCCGATCGCGTCGGGCAGGTTGCCGCCAAGCGCGTTGATCTCGCGAACGTACTCTTGGGGAACGGAAGAAGCACCGTGCAGCACGATGGGGAACTCGGGGAGTCTCTTGGAGATCTCTTCCAGCACGTCGAAAGCGAGCTGGGGCTTAGTGCCGGGCTTGAACTTATAAGCACCGTGGCTGGTGCCGATGGCGATGGCAAGGGAGTCAACACCGGTGCGGGTGACAAATTCCTCGACCTCGTCGGGGTTGGTGAACATAGCGTCCTCGGCAGAAACCTTGACGTCGTCCTCAATGCCTGCCAGCTTGCCAAGCTC
The DNA here is from genome assembly GCA_045633665.1 of Eubacteriales bacterium. GTDB lineage: Bacteria > Bacillota > Clostridia > Oscillospirales > CAG-272 > SVQP01. The sequence continues at coordinate 1,260 of JAZQYT010000148.1, forward strand.
GCCTTCTACCACAACGCCGTGCGCATGTGCGTATTCCACAACCTTGCGGGTCAGCGCAATGTTGTCCTCAAAGGAGTGGTGAGAGCCGTCGATCATAACGGAAGTAAAGCCGCCGTCAATGCAAGCCTTGCAGATCTCAAAATCTGCGCCGTGGTCGAGGTGGAGTGCGATATCTACGCCGGTGTCACGGATCGCAGCCTGTGCCAGACCCATGAGGTATTCGTGCTTTGCGTACTTACGTGCGCCTGCGGATACCTGCAGGATGACAGGGGACTTTTCCTCTGCTGCTGCCTCGGTGATCGCCTGGATGATCTCCATGTTGTTGATGTTGAAAGCACCGATTGCGTAGCCGCCGCGGTAAGCCTTCTTGAACATTTCAGTCGTTGTAACAAGTGCCATAGTGGGTAAATCCTCCGAAAATTTTTCTACGGACATTCTACCACAACTTGCAGAGAAAATCAATAGAAAACGCGCATTTTCATAAAAATTTAACCCAATACCTCGCCATGCCCCTCGTTT
>JAZQYT010000149.1:0-4494 GCA_045633665.1 Eubacteriales bacterium
GGCAGCTGTATTATGAAAAGCGCAGGTATGCGGTCGGGCAGCAGGTCAATCTGAAGATCTTTGAGCATGCCGACAAGGTAGAGCTTGCCTGCTATGAGAATCCCGAATTTTACGATAAGTTCGTCAAGGCGCTCGGAGAAGCCGATGGCCACGCTATGAACGTGCTGGATAATGTGGCGGGTATTCTTTGGTGTGTGGTCGACCTGGCGCTTTGTGTGGGCTTGGTGGTGTCGGTGCATCCCGTGTTCTTGCTGTTCGCGCTGATTCCGCTTGTAACCATCCCGTTACGTGCGAAATATCAAAAGGGCGTGCATGACAAGGATATGGAGATCCGTAAGATCGACCGCCGTAAAGGATATCCCCACCGCGTGTTTTTCGTGGCGGAGTACGCCAAGGAGCTGCGTCTGACCCGTATGCCGGGATATCTGCTCAAATATATGAAGGATGCTTCCGAGACCTGCAGACGCATCCATGCCCAAAAGGGCTTATTTCTGACCGTGATCGAATGCGGCTGCATCGTTTTCGGAAACATACTTCCAACCATATTGACTACGGTATATGCCGTTTGGCGCACTGTTGTGCAGGGACTGATGGGATATGGCGACTGCTTTGTGGTGCTTAACACGACCTCGCGCATTTCGGGTGTGCTGCTGGATTCCCTGGAGGAGTTCATGAATTTCAGAAAAAACGCCCAATATATAGACACCATGCGGGAGTTTTTGGAATATCAGCCTAAGCTGACGGACGGTGATACACCGCTGCCCAAGGGTGGGGACATTGAGCTGCGCCACGTGAGCTTCCAATACGAGAGTGCAGCCGCGCCCACGCTGCAGGATATTTCCATGACCTTTGGCGCAGGGCAGCGCATTGCCGTCGTGGGCGCAAATGGCGCGGGAAAATCCACGTTGGTCAAGCTGCTTCTGCGGCTTTACGATGCCGAGGGTGAGATTTCGTATGGCGGCGTGCCGATCCGTGCGCTCTCCATGCGCGAATATCGCGATATGTTTGCGGCAGTTATGCAGGATTTTCACTTGTTCGCGGTGAGTGCCGCTGAAAACGTGACGCTTGCGCGGCGCGTCGAAGGAGATACCGAGAATATCATTGACGCCATGCAAAGAGCGGGCATTTGGGAAAAGCTCTGTCAAAACGGCGGGCTTGACGCCTGCATGACCCGAGAATTTGACCCTGCTGGAATTATGCTCTCGGGCGGCGAGGCACAAAAAATGGCGATTGCGCACGTGTATGCCAAGCAAAACCGATTTGTCATTTTAGATGAGCCGTCCTCAGCTCTTGATCCCATTGCGGAATACGAAATGTATCGCACCATGCTGGACGCCTGTGCAGATTGCGGCGTGATCTTTATCTCGCACCGCCTTTCCAGCGCGGTATTAGCGGACAAGATCTATCTGATCGATGGCGGCAGAGTTGCCGAGAGCGGCACACACGAGCAGCTCATGGCGCAGAACGGCATTTATGCAGACATGTTCCGCAAGCAGGCGGAGAATTACCGGGAGAGCGGGGAGGTGATTGCATGAGTAAAGCAAAAAAGACACCCAAGCAACGCAAACCGCGTGAAAAAGGTGCGCTTAAGGCGGATCTTTGGATGCTACGGCGTATCTGGCGTTACTCCCCTTGGTACGTGATCACAAACGTGCTGTACGGCATTATGATGGGTGCTTTGCCTGCAGCCGGACTTTTGTATACCGAGCACCTGTATAACGGAATCGAAGGCGGCACGGTGTTTGGCAAGCTGCTCGCGCTGATCCTTGCGTATATGGTTATTTTACTGATCGGGCGTGCGTTGCACACTGTGTATCAGCTTGTCATGCTGCCGCGCTTCCGCGAGGTCATCAACCGCAAGCTGTACAGTGATATCTTCGCGCATGCATCCAAGACTGACCTTGCCAATTACGACGATCCCGAGTTTTTCAACGAATTCATTTTCTCCATGCAGGGTGCATGGCCGCACGTCATCCAGCTGATTGAGGGTACGGGCGGACTGATCTCCAACGTTGTAACGATGCTTGTGGGCGTGGGCGTCATTGCGGGCGTCAGCCCCATTGTGGCGTGTATTCTGCTTGCTTCCGGGGTGTTCCGTATTTTAATTTCCCGACGCACCAATGCGCTGAGCAAAAAGCAGGAGGAAGAGATCACTCCCATGCGCCACCGCCGCGATTACATCAAGCGCGTATATACCACACCGGATTATGCCAAGGAGCTGCGCATTTCGCGCATTTCCGAGAATCTGCACGACGATTACCGAGAGGCGACAAAGGCGATGCAGAAAAACGCGGTGGAGTACGGCAAGAAGTATATGTTTTATGATTTTTTGTTCTTGCTGATCTTGGATTTCGCCAATTATGCCGTTATGCTGATCCTGCTTTGGCAGATGCTCATGATGCCGGAAAGCGGTGTAACACTGGGCGGCTTTGCCGTGGGTGTTAACGCCATCTGGAGTCTTGGCTGGCGTTTGCAGGAAATGGGCAGGGGCTTGATGGCGTATCATCAGCACGGCATCTTTGTCAAAAAGATCATTCATTTCTTCAGCATCAAGCCGACCATTGTGGGCGGTGCGCTGAAAACCGAGCCGCTGGAGTCGCTTTGCGTCAAGGGCTTGCGCTTTGCCTATCACGGCAAAGAGGGGGATGTGACCGCGCTGCAGAGCGTGGATATGGAGATCAGACGAGGCGAGAAGATTGCTATCGTTGGTTACAACGGAGCAGGCAAGACTACGCTGACCAAACTGCTTATGCGTCTGTATGATCCAACCGAGGGCAGTATCACCTATAACGGACACGATTTGCGTGAGTATGAGCTCGAAGATTTGCGCGGCAGAGTGGCAGCGGTGTTCCAGGATTATCGCATTTTTGCCGCTACCGTTGCGGAAAATGTTGTGGGCGGTGAGCTTGCAGAGGGAACGGAAGGGCAAAGGCAGCGCGAGCGCGTGTTGAATGCCTTGACCAAAAGCACGTTTGCGGGTAAGCTTGCCACGCTGGAAAAGGGCATCGATACTCAACTGACCCGCGAATTTGAGGATGACGGCGTCATACTTTCGGGCGGTGAAGCGCAAAAGATTGCCATAGCACGTGCGTTTTACCAGGATGCCGATCTGATTATTCTGGACGAGCCGTCCTCTGCGCTCGATCCCAATGCCGAATATGAACTCAACCGTGCGCTGTACGAGTATGCGGAGGATAAGACGGTCATCTTTATCTCACACCGTCTGTCCACCACGCGTCATGCGGACAGAATTTACATGTTTGACAGCGGATGCTTGATCGAGGTGGGCAGCCATGACGAGCTCATGGCACAAAACGGCAAGTATGCCTATATGTTCAATCTCCAGGCAGAGAATTACAGAAGCGGTACATAAAAGACACCCGCCCGACGGTACGCCGTCGGGCGGGTATTGTGTATTTCACGCCATAGTCGCAAGCATGCTTTCGGTCACCTCAAATTGCGTGGGCTCGCCTTTTTGGTATCTTGCAAATTCGTCTGCCATGTAAGCCGACATGCGCCACACCTCGTTGCCAATACTGCCCGCGATGTGCGGGGTCAGAATGCAATTCGGCAGGGCGTAGAACGCGTGATCTGCGGGGCTGGGCTCGGGATCGGTCACGTCCAAGATCGCACTCAGATCGGGACGCTCCGAAAGCACGCGCACAAGGTCTCCCTCCACCACCTGCGCACCGCGCCCGGTGTTGAGGAAGGTGGCGTAGGGGAGCATGCGCGAGAATTGCGCGTAGGTCAGCATGCCGCGCGTCTCGGCGTTGTTGGGCAGGTGATTGGATACCACGCTGCATCTCTTGAACAGCTCGTCAAGCGCGCAGCGCGTGACTCCCAGCGCACGTGCGCGCTCATCGGACAGATACGGGTCGTATACGTAGACGTCAAGCTCATAATTTTGTAAGGATTTTGCCACCAGCGAGCCGATCGAGCCGCAGCCGATGAGTCCCACGCACTGGCGGTAGTTGCCAAGGTAAGACGTGCTGCGCGGCGTGCCTCTTTGCGCCTTCATATCTCGCGCCTGCGCAAAAAAGCCTTTGTTTGCAAGCAGAATTTGCGCCAAGGTGTATTCCGCAACGGGCACGGCGTTGGCTTGCCACGCACTAAAGACGCGCACGCCAGAGGCAAGCAAGGGGCGCGCAAAGGCTTGCACGCTGCCTGCCGCGTAAAAGACGCATTTGAGGCTTGGCAGATGCGTCCCGAGCTGTTCCTTGGTTAAGGATGGCATGCCCCAGGTGGAAAAGACGAGCTCGGTGTCCGCGGGAATATTTGCAAGATCTGCCAAGGAATAGATTCTGTCCTCTAAGTCGCACATGGTCTGCAAGCGCGCAATCGTATCCGCGTGGTACACGCGCCGCACGTCGCCTTCGCGGTTGCATAAAAATATCGCCTTCATATCGTCCCCTCCATAATCTTGCGCAGCGCGTCCGCCTCTGTAGCGAGCGTCTCTAAGCGGTTATCCGGCATAAATTCAAGCAGCAGCGTGTG
>JAZQYT010000150.1:0-4126 GCA_045633665.1 Eubacteriales bacterium
GTGGTGCTTGCCATCTATATCGGCATTCTCGTATCCTGGGCGACGTCTGTGTACGACCGTATCGTAAGCAAGATGATTCGTCGTTACCTTATCACCCTCGTAGGGCTGATGATGACGTGGATGCTGATGCGCACCCTTCGCCATACCGTGTTCTATCACGTTTTCCCCATGGGACAATGGTGCTGGTATGCTTACTATATCTCGATGATCCTCATTCCGCAGATATCTTTAATGGCAGCAAAGTGCATCGGTAAACCCGAAGAATACCGCCCGTCCAAGGGTTGGTATCTGATGTACATACCGTCGATTGCAATGATTGTCGGAATTCTTACCAACGATCTTCACCAATGGGCGTTCCGTTTTCATCTTGGATATGAAGCGGGATGGGATATTTATCAGCACAATATACTCTATTATGTTGCAACTGCGTGGATCTTTGCTTGTATCGCTATGATGATTGCAGAAGTGATACGGCACTGTCGTATTCCCAGCTCTAAAAAGACGATCTGGTTTCCTATCGGTTTGCTTGGTATTGCAGTTGCCTATACCGTGCTTTATGCAGTAGACAGCAATCTGTTCGGCTTCATCGAAATGACCGCCGCTCTTTGCTTTGTGGTGGTTGCCATTTGGGAGAGCTGTATCAAAACGGGACTCATTCAGTCCAACAGTCACTATGACGAGCTGTTAAAATGCTCCGGTCTCGGCGTATCGGTGGTGGATAATGACTTTGCCGTTCACTATCGCTCGGATGATGCCATCGACCTGCCGAGAGAGCAGATGCAGACTGCAACGGCTACACCCGTTATGCTGGACGGAGGCATCCGTGTGTCCGGCTCTAAAATCAAAGGCGGTTATACCATCTATCAAGAGGATATTTCTGAGCTACTTGATATTCTCGATGAACTGAAGGAACTGCGGGAGGAAATGCAGGACTCCAACGCCGTATCCATGCAGAACTATCAGATCGACAAACGCATCCGTGCGCTTGTGGAGAAGAACCGCCTGCATGATGAATTGCACAGACAAACGGCAAAGCAGATCAACCTCTTAAACGATTGGCTGACAAGACTTTCCGAAACCGAGGACGCAGACGAAAAACGGGAGCTGCTCCGCCGTATCGTGGTGGTGGGTGCATATCTCAAACGCCGTAATAACCTTGTCCTCGCCAGCGAACAGGACGGATTGATCAAAGAGGAAGAACTGAACCTCAGTATTAAGGAAATGATGAAGAACTTGCAGATCGCAGGCGTGAGCTGTGCCGCTTCGGTGCAGTTTGAAAAGGATATTCCTTCCGCCGTGGTGATGCAGCTCTTTGACTTCTACGAATACGTGGTAGAGAATGCTTTCGACGGTCTGACCTATCTGCTTGCAAGATTTTTCAGCCGTGACAATAGCTTCTATTGTTGTGTGGATGCCGTGTGCAGTTTCGACTTGACCGCTTTTGATACCGATACCGTATCGGTCAGCGTAACTGACGAGAACTACTATACGCTTTCCTTCAAGACAGAAGGAGGTGACGGCAGATGATGCAGCACTTTTGCCAGGTCGGCGCGGTATGGCAAGGCATCTTGCTTGTGCTCAGCCTCATTACCGTGATCACCCTTACCGGCTGTTGTGCCCTCTCATTCAGACACCGATACAGCACCAAAAAGCAGTTCGGGATGGGTGCCGTACTACTACTGAACGCCGCCCTCTACGTGCTGATGCAGGTGGACAGCAGTATCACCGGCGCAGAACATATCCTGCACCTGCCTTACGTCTTGGCATTTGCCGCAACGGTCGTATCCCTCACACTTGCCGTGCGGTCGATCCTGCGTGAAACCAAGAATCGAAAAACCATCAACAATACTTCCATCAAGGAGTCCTTTGACAATCTGCCTACTGGCGTATGCTTCTTTAACGAAGCGGGACTTCCCGCACTTTGTAACCGAGCTATGCACCGTTTCTCTTTTGCGGTCAGCGGCAAGGACGTGCAGTTTATCACCGACCTTGGCGACCTGCTTAACGAGGACTTTGAACCCATTGACGGAGCCGTAAAGGACGGCAAGGTCTTCACCGTGTCGGACGGCAGAGCGTGGCAGCTTGAAAAGCGCACCGTCACCGATGAAACGGGCGGCATCTATACGCAGTTTGTGGCTTTGGACGTTACCGATTTGCAGCGAAACCGAGTGGAGCTGACCGAGGAAAACAATCAGCTTCGTCATACTCAGACAGAACTGAAAAGGCTTTCTGCTAACGTGGTCGCAGTCACCCGTGAGGAAGAAATCCTCAACACAAAAATGCGTGTCCACGATGAAATGGGCAGATGTCTTATAGAAGCCCGAAAGTATCTGCGAGAAGGCAGTAGTGAAAGCATTCCCGAAAATGTGATATCTGCTTGGCAGAGAGCGGTGTCAATGCTCAAGTATAACAACGAAACCGCCGACGAGGATATGCTGTCGCAGGTTCGCAAGACTTGCGAGTCTGTTAAGCTCGGCTTTGTTCAAGTGGGTAAACTACCAAAAGAAGAAAGCGCCGCCTATCTTCTCACCTGTGCCGTGCGTGAGTGCGTGACCAACGCCGTCCGCTATGCAGGTGCAAGCGAGCTGTACGCAGACTTTACAGAAACCGAAACCGAAGCCACCGTTGTAGTGCATAACAACGGCAAGCAGCCCGACAGCGAGATCATCGAGGGTGGTGGACTTTCCACCTTGCGCCGCCGTGTGGAGCGTGCAGGCGGCACTATGACCGTGCAGTCCCGACCGAGATTCCAATTAACCGTTACCGTACCCAAAGGAAAGGAGGGTGTATTGTGACAAGCGTATTGATCGTAGAAGATCAGAAGATGGCTCAGGAAAACATGGAAGCCATCATCAAAACAAGCGAAAACTACACCCTTGCGGGTATCATTCCCAATGCCGCCGATGCGGAGCTTTTCTGTATGCGTGGTGGGGTTGACTTGATATTAATGGACGTTTGCACCGCCCGCGACGAAAACGGTATTGAAGCCTGCGGGGTGATCAAAAAGAAGTTCCCGAAGATCAAGGTCATTGTCGTTACCTCTATGGCAGAGCATACCTTCCTGGTAAAAGCGAGAGAAGCGAGAGCCGACAGCTTTTGGTATAAGGATGCAAGCCACGGCGAGCTGATCTCCGTAATGGATCGGACGATGGCGGGAGAGCATATCTTCCCCGATAAAACGCCGGAGGTAAAATTAGGTCTTACCACCTCCTATGAGCTGACACACTTTGAGCTTGATGTGCTCCGTGCCTTAATGCAAAGCACCTCCGACGAGGATGCGGCGAATATGCTGGGCTGTACCAAAGCCAACATCCGCTGGCACGTGGGCAAGATCCTCGAAAAGACCGGCTACCGCACAAGAATGGAGCTTCTCATTGCCGTAGCGCAGAAAAACCTCATCATCGTCACGCCCGATAAGGCGCTGGACGAGGAAAACTTCTAAAATATTCACAGTTTTCTAAAACAGTCTCTTGGATATTCCAAGGGGCTGTTTTTGTGTTTCGGGGGCAAAATTTTTTTGAACTTTTTGAAAAAAGTCCAAAATACTATTACTTGTACTAGTGCCTTTTTCTTTGGAATCCATATAATTATATATGGGAAGGGCTAATTGCGCCCATTTTACGAATTCTATAAGGAAAGAAGGTGACGCTATGAGGCGAATTGCGATCAATATGCAGAACTCCCTGTTTTGCAATGCCATTGCCGATACCATCCGCAGATCGGGTAATGAGCTGGAACCCTATACCATCGACTCTCCCGACAAAGTGGTGGATGAATGCAAATGGATCGCTCCCTATGCACTGCTGATGGAGGTCACGGGCTATACACCGTGGCTGCTTGCCGAGCGCATGAAGATCCGTGACGCAGTAAGGGAACTGAATCCGGAATGCAAGATCGTTCTCATTGTTGATGAAAATGCGGAAAAGGCTGTTGCCAAGCAGGTCAAGCAGGCAAAGAAGGACGGCCTCATAGATCAGTTCATTTACGGCTCCATTTCAGCATCTTATCTCGCGGATATCGTGGATAGTCTGTAAGGGAGGTGTGGATGACTTGACTCTGTGTCGAAAACCCGCCGTCAGCTTTTTTGACAAGTACAGTCTTGTCATTCCCCCGAAGCTGATATGGC
>JAZQYT010000151.1:0-2750 GCA_045633665.1 Eubacteriales bacterium
ATCCAGCTGATACGAGGATACGCCCAGATCCAGCAGCACGCCGTCGATCCCTTCAATACCAAGCTCGCGGCACACCTGCGCCATCTCGGAAAAATTGCTATGCACCACCTGCGCATGCTCGCCAAACTTTTCAAGTCTTGCGCTTGCAGCGGCAACAGCGCTCATATCGCGGTCCAGCGCGATCAGCTTGCCGCTTTCCAGATGCGAGGCGATCTCGTGCGAGTGTCCGCCGCCGCCTGCAGTTCCATCAATATATATACCGTTGGGCTTGATGCAAAGCGCGTCCATGCACTCCTGCAGCAGCACCGAAACGTGAGAAAATACCTGTCCTTCCATCATCACAACCCGTAAAGCTCTAATTTCGCGCACAGATCCTCGGGATTCTCGGCGGCAAGATCCGCTTCGTACAATTCCTCCGACCAGATCTCCGCGCAATCGCAGTTACCGACCACGACCGCGTTCTTTTTGATCTGCGCATAGTCGAGCAAGGCCTGCGGCAACAGAATTCGTCCCTGAGAATCGGGCGTTAAGGTGGCCGCATTGCGATGCAGATAACGCAAAGCCGACTCGGCTACCTTTCGATCCTTCTCTCTGATGGGGGCAATATACGCCTCCCAGCCCTGCACGGAAAAGACCTTGAGTCTGCGTCCGCGGATATCACGCACTACGACCAGCTCTTCTCCCAGCACCTCGCGGTGCTTTGCGGGGATAAACAGTCTGTTTTTGGCATCAACGCTGTGTCTGTATTCACCTGTTAACGTCGCCACGTCTGCAGCCTCCTTTCCGTGGATCTTCGGGGGTGGATTTATAGCAAAGGATTTTTCAACATTTCGTTGAAAATTTTCACCATTCTTCCCCACCTCGCGTATATCTATTATAAACTTAATACCTAAAAAACGCAATAGGGGTATGCACATTTTTTCAAAAAAACGTGCAATATTTTTGTATCTTTTGCGAAAAATAACGGGTGTAATCCTAAAGTTACACCCGTCTTTTTACTAATTCCAGTTAATTCTTACATTTATTTCCATTTATTTATTTTTGCGTCATTTCCCACCAAAAGAAATGACGGGAAATGGCAAAGAAAAGTACGTCACGCGCGCAAAAAGGGCGTATCGGTTTTGCAAAATCCGACGCGGCCACAATGCATGTCCCTGCCCCTTGGTCATTGCTTGTGCCTTGCATGCACGTCGCTTTGCTTTTTGCGTCGCACGAGCAGCGTCAGAAGGGCGCGACCGCCAAACGGCAGCAGCGGATAGAGATAATGCCGCTTACCGTTGACCGTTTTGTTGGTGGCCAGCAGCACCACGATCAGCAAAGTCCCTATCGCATATCCCCATACGTTTCCGATGGCGGTCAAGATCAAAAGCCCGATGCGCAGGAATTTGAAGGCGTATCCCAACTCATATGACCTTTGCGTAAATGTGGCGATGGCCACGAACGCCATATACAATATCACCTCGGGGATCAGCCAGCCTATACCTACCGCGAAATCGCCAAGGATCAGACCGCCCACGACAGAGAGCGAATTGGACAGCATGCTGGGCGTGTTGAGCGAGGCCATGCGCAGGCCGTCAATGATAAACTCGGTCAAAAGCAGCTGCGCGATCAGCGGAATGCGTCCCTGCTCTCTTGGAATGATAAAGGCCAGCCAATCCGGCACGAAGGAGGCGTTTTGCACCAGCAGATACCACGTAGGCACCAAAAAAAGCGCCAGCACGAACACGATATATCGAATGATGCGGATATACGTGCCTGTCAATGGGGTAAAATAATAGTCGTTGGTTTCCTGCATGAAGTCGAAAATGCTGACGGGCAGGATCATGACCTGCGGAGAGTTATCGCAAAAGATCAGCACGCTTCCCTCCAGCACCTGCGCAGCAGCCGTATCGGGGCGCTCGGTATAGCGGATCTTGGGAAACGGATTGAACCAGCGCGTTTTGACCAAGCACTCGGCCAAGGATTGATGCCCGAGCGGCAGCGCCTCGGTATCAATGGCGGCAAGCCTTTTTTGCATCATCTGCACGTAGGTCGGGTTGGCCTTGCCCCCCAGATAGCACATGACCACGTCGGTTTTGGAGCGCTTTCCAATCGAAAAATACTGCATGGTCAGCTCCGGATCTCGCACGCGACGGCGAAGCAGCGCGGTGTTGAAGATCAGTGTTTCCACAAAGCCGTCACGCGAGCCGACCATGACGCGGTCGCCCTCGGGTTCCTCGGTCGAGCGTGCGGGATAGGTCCGCGCATCCACGATAATGGCCTGCGGGCCAAAGGTAGAGCCAAGGATCAGCGAAGCACCCGAAAGTACCATTTGCACCATCAGGTCAATATTCCCGGTCGTTTCGGCCTCCACGTGCGGCACGTTGTATTCCACAAAGCGCTCTGCCGAGGATTTTTGTCCGTCGGGCGGCGTTTGCATGGAGTCCAGCGAGAGAAAATGCATCATCAGCTTTTGCATTGGCGTGGCACCCACAAAGCCGTCGATATAGTAAAGCGTCATTTCGTCCCCGCCTATACGCAGCACCTTGCGAATGACGTCAAAGTTATCATCGGGATGCAAGAGGCTATCCAGCGTTGCCACGTTTACCCGATAGTTTTCACCCAGTTTTCCCATAGTTTTTGCTTCCTTTTTTGTATTCATGGTTAGTTTGAGCGAAACGAATTGGATTATGACAAACAAATTTTGGACAAGCACACACCAACGGACCACTTTCACAGGACGAAAGTTTTCGCCCGCCTTTTTCAAAAGG
>JAZQYT010000152.1:0-5149 GCA_045633665.1 Eubacteriales bacterium
GACGCCTGTCCCTACAGAAAATAATAAACTCAAAGAGAACCCGTTTACGGGTAGTAAGTAACAATTGCATGGCTGGCAGGCCAATAAAAAGCGCACTTGTGCGCAGCCAGTAGTATTAGGGCTATGCCCGAAACTGAAATATCACCCGCTTTGGGGCGTGGATATTTTTTTTGTGAAAAAAGAAAAACAAATTGTGTGATAACGAAAGGCACGGATGCGCACTGCAAAGCCCTCCCCTCAGGAGTAATGCTTTCAACTTAAGAAATTACATGGAAGAAAACGCGCAGAAACCGTTTGGATTCGCGCTCTCCCCCCTGCGCTTGGCGCAGGGGGGAGAGGGCGAATAAAATGGGTTTATGACGATAAGGTAGATTCGGCCAGCGCTTGCCGAGCCGCACCGATCTCCGTACCGCCATGTCCGCGCAAAGCCTCGGCAGCTGCATCGGGCGAGGTGATCAGCGCCCGGCGGTTGGGTGCGCCGTTCACAAAATTCATGGCCGCTTGCATCTTGGGCAGCATGGAGCCCTTGGCGAAATGGCCTTGTTTCATCAAGTCGTTCGCCCGGTCAAGCGTCAGATGTGAGAGGGCTTTTTGTTCGGGCTTGCCGAAATCGGTGTATACGGCGTCGGTAGCGGTCAGGATCAAAAGCGTTGTCGCCCCCACGGCAGCGGCTAATTTGGCAGCCGCAAAATCCTTATCAATCACCGCCGCTATACTTTTTGCGCCGTTATCTGTCATTACTGTAGGGATACCGCCACCGCCACAGGCGATCACGATATATTCCCCCGCAAGCAGACTGAGAATGGCATCGCGCTCCACGATCTCCAAGGGAGCCGGGGAGGGTACGACGCGGCGGTATCCACGTCCTGCATCCTCCATAAACATCCAATCGGGGTTTTGTTCTTTGAGTGCATCCGCCTGTTCCCTTGAATAAAACGTGCCGATCGGCTTTGTGGGGTGATCAAACGCGGGATCGTCGGGATCAACCGTGACCTGTGTGATCACGCTGACTGCCTGCCAGGGCATGCCGCGCCGCGCAAGCTCGGCTTGGAGTGCTGCCTGCAGGTGGTACCCGATATAGCCCTGGCTCATGGCGGTGCAATCCTCCAAGGGCATGGCGGCGATCGCGTCGTTTTGCGCAGCGCCCGCGTCAAATGCAAGGTGGATCATACCCACCTGCGGGCCATTTCCGTGGCTGATCACGATCTCGTTGCCCGCCTCGATCAGATCGACCAGGATCTTGCAAACCTTGGCCACCGTGGTGCGTTGTGTTTCGCTGTCATGCCCCAGCGCGTTTCCGCCAAGGGCGATCGCAATTCGTTCCATGCGCTCACCCCCGTGCAGCGGGCTGCTGCTGCGTAATACAATGGATGTTGCCACCGCCAAAGGCAACCTCGCGCGTCATGACCCCCACCACCTTGCGGTCGGGGAACATGGCCTGCACCTGCTCTTTGGCAAGCGCGTCGTTCTCGTCACCGTACTGCGGCAGGATCACACCGCCGTTGACGATCAGAAAGTTCATATACGAGGCAATGCTGATCTCCCCGTCGCGACGCGGCAGCGTGCCGTCTGCTGCATCGATGGTATCCGCGCCCTCCAGATAAACGGGCTCTTTGGTCAGGCATAGCTTATGCACCTTGAGCGATCTGCCGCGTGCATCGGTTTGCTTGCAAAGAAATTCGTAGGCCTCTTGCGCTTGGCTGTAAAAGGGATGGGATTGGTCGTCTGTCCAAATGCAGGCCAGCTCACCCGGGGCGATGAAGCAGGCCACGTCGTCAATGTGGCCGTTGGTTTCGTCGGGATCGATGCCGTCCTTGATCCAAAGCACCTTGGTGCAGTTCAGATATTCGCAAAGCATGCGCTCGATCTGCTCCTGATTCATATCGGGGTTTCGGCCGGGGGAGAGCAGGCACATTTCGGTGGTCAGCACAGTACCTTGCCCATCCACGTGGATGGATCCCCCCTCCAGCACGAAATCGGGGGTGGCATAACTGTCAACACCTGCCAACTCGCAGATCTTACGTGCCACGGCATCGTCCTTGTCCCATGGAAAATAGAGGCCGTCGTAAAGTCCGCCCCAGGCATTGAACGCCCAGTCCACACCGCGCACGCCGCCTTGGTCGTTGACAAGGAAGGTCGGGCCGCAATCGCGCACCCATGCGTCGTTTGAGGACATCTCTACCACCGTGATCTCGGGCGGCAGAAGCCTGCGCGCGTTGGCGTATTGCGCAGCGGATGCGCAGACCGTGACCGGCTCGAATTCACAAATGGCCTTGGCTACCTCGGCAAAAGCCTTTTGCGCAGGCTTTGCGCCGCACCGCCAGTTATCGGTGCGCTCGGGCCACAGCATCCAGATGCGCTCCTGGGGCTCGTATTCGGCAGGCATGCGGTAGCCGTCATGCCGCGGTGTGGAATTTTCAATTCTTTTTGGCATAAGCGCCTCCTTTTGCACCCTTGGTGCTTGAAATGGTGTTTTTGCGCGGTGTATCGCTGCGCAGCGCGATCAAAAGCTCACCGAGCAGTACCGCAATCAAGGAGCCTGCTGTGATGGGCAAATAATAGGAAAGCGTCGGCCCGTCAAAGGAAAGAGGAACGGCTGTGAAAATGATGGCCGCTACGATCAAGACAAAGGGGACGTAGGCAATGACGGGCAAAAGAAATTTGCCGCCCGGCACGCGGAAGGGGCGCGGGGTGTCGGGATCGCTCTTGCGCAGCTTGAGAAAGGCGGGGAAGATGGGCAGATAAGAGAGCAGGAGCATGACCAAATTGAGCGCAAAAAAGCTCCAAAACAGCGAGGAATCGGGCAGGAAATACTCCATGACCACACCGCCAAGGCAAATGACCGAGGCTACCACGCCCGACGCAAGAGCCGCGCCTACGGGCATGTTGTTTTTCTCGCGACGCTTGGCAAACAGCGCAGGCATGTCCCCTCTCTCTGCCGCATAGGCTGCCGTGGAGTTGACGCCCATCGACCAGGAGATCATGTTACCGAACAGCGTGACCAAAAACAGCAGTGCCGCTGCTGCAATAAACCAGCCGCCCTCTTGCCCCGTCATGGCGATCAGTGCGTCCACAAGTCCCGAATCGGGGCTGATCTCGCTCACGGGTACGGCCGCACCGATGCCGAATGCCGAGAACAGATAGATGGCCGCGATCACAATGCCGCCCGAAATGATGGCAAGGGGGATCTGACGACGCGGACTTCTCATGCTGTCGGCATAGGTGCAGACTACCTCAAAGCCAAGGAAGTTGAAAATGATGACCGAGATATAGGAAAGGGAGTGCAGATCGAACGAGGGCAAAAACGACGTGGGTGCCATGTCGTTGACAAAGCCGTGGTTGATCACGTAATAAATGCCAAGCCCTCCCAGCACCAACGCAAGAATGATCTTGATGGCCGCGCTGATATTGAGGATCACGATGCTGTCGCACACGGGATAGAGCGCGATCAGCGTAATGATCCAGATAAAGCCCAGCTGCAGGGCAATCGAGGGCAGTGTACCAAGCTGCACGCCTGCCACCGTGCCGATCAAGGAGGGACACATGACGGCAAGAGAAGCCATCCAAAGCGGAAAATTGATCCAGTAATACCAGGATGCGCGCGCACCCCAACGCGTGTTGGGGTATGCCTTGCGGATCCAGTCGTAAAGGCCGCCGTCGCCAGCGTAGGCCGTGCCAAGCTCGCAGGAGATCAGACCGTAGGGCAGAAGAAAGGCGAGGATCATGAAAAGCCACCAAAAATACTGGCTGTTGCCGATGGATGCCACGGGTGCTGCCGCCTCTGCCACGAACACCACGCAGATGACCGACAGGATCACGTCGATCAATCTGAATTTTTTAGCAGTCATAAAGTCACCTTACTTTTTGTCGCAAAAGATGCGGCACATAGTAGCGTCCAAGCATTCCTTGGCGGCAGCGATCTGCAGCTCGCTGGGCTTTCTGCGGTTGTGCGTCAGATAGACAAGCAGGCCTCTCATGGCGGTCAGGCGGTTTTCGGCCTGATCCCAGCAAAGGGAAGCCTCGGAGTCGGCCACCTCGTCGGTCACGTCCTCACCGCGCGTGGCGGGCAGGCAATGCATGAATTTGCAGCCAAGGTTGCCAAGCTGCATAAGGTCTCGGTTGACCTGATAGTCGGCAAATACCTTGACTCGCTCCTCCTTGGGCATCTCGTTTTCGTAAAGGCCGTACCACACGTCGGTGTAGATAAAGTCCGCACCGCGCACGCAGTCGCGCTTGTCCGAGATCTCAAACGAGCCGCCTGATACCTTGCAGTTTTCTTCCATGATCTGGCGATGTCCCTTATTAAGTTGATGGGTTGCAGGACCGTACTGAACGAAATGCATACCCAGCTTGGTACAGATAAAGCCAAGCGAGGCGCACACCTGCGTGGCATCGCCCACGAACACGATCTTGCAGTCCTGTAATTTCTTACCCGCGGGCAGGTGCTCTACGATGGTGCAAATATCACCAAGCTCCTGGGTGGGGTGGTTGAAGTCGGACATGCCGTTGATGACCGGAACCGAGCAGGACTTGGCAAGGCGAATGATGGTGTCGTGTGTGATGACGCGCGCCATGACCACGTCAACCAGGCGCGAAAGCACGCGCCCCGTATCCTCAATGGTTTCGTGACCGCCCAGCTGGATCATGCCGGGACCGAGATACTGGGCGTGGCCGCCCATCTGGCTCATTGCGGTTTCAAACGACACGCGCGTACGCGTAGAAGATTGTTGAAAGATCATGCCAAGCGTCATGTCCTTCATCAAAGGGGGATAATAGCCTTGTTTGATGGCGCGTTTGATCGCCAGCGAAAGGGAAACGATGTCAAGCAGCTCTTGACGCGAATATGCACGGGAATCTATAAAATCTTTCATAGGAAGCCTCCAAATTTTCTGTTTACGCATAGTTTGTGCATGCGGAGAGTAAATATGAAAGATTGGGTAAAACAAAAAATGGAACTTTGCTATTTTTGATCAAAAAAAGGAGATTACCGTGGTGGTAATCTCCTTTTGCGCTTATGTTGAGCGGTTATGCCGTAGGGGCGATTGAACGAATCGCCCGCGATAACCGCTAGGGCTCTGTCTTGCTCCCACCGTGAATTTTGATACCGTAGGGGCGATTCACGAATCGCCCGTGATAACCGGTAGGGCGG
>JAZQYT010000153.1:0-7259 GCA_045633665.1 Eubacteriales bacterium
GACACGGTCAGCATATCACTTCCAATTTGATATGGCATTTGTGTCTACAAATGCAGTGCTTGTCAAGAAAAGAGGACAGAGAATGTAAAACACTCTCTGTCCTTTTCCTGTCAGTTCGAGTATACTGCTCTATGGCAGGCACCCTTTCGCAAGGGCTTTTCTCGCATGCTGTATCCTTTACACGATCAGATACTTGCAGCCTTGGATCGACTCGTGAGCATCCGCAGGTACATCGGCAGCGAGGTCATTGGCACTGCGCACAGCGGATAGTGAGGTGGCATAGCGCTTAGCAACGCTCCACAGCGAATCCTTGGCGGACGGATAGCAGACCACAAACGCACCGCTCTTGCTGCCCGTGCCTTCCCCGAAGCTGACGCTGCGCAGCACGCGTGCAGAAGTCTCATCCCAAGCCTCGAGTGCGCACGCGATCTCGGCATCGATGCCGATTCGCTCACCGTCCACACGGGCGCGGCAGGAAAGCACCTGCGCGTGCGCGCGCCAATCCGAAGGCTCGCGGGCGCATTCAAACTCATATTTCCAAGGGAGAGTGATCTCATGCGGTGAGATCTCACCGTCGGCATAGGTCAGCACGACGTAGCGCCCCGTACCTCCGATACTGCAGCGGCCGCGCTCCCAATGCATCTCTTCTGCCTCGGCGCTGCCGCACACATCCACAATGCTACAGCCTGCGGGGATCTCGGCCTCGGCAAGCGGCATGCTGTCGCTTTGCGTAAAATTGCCGTTGAGTGCGCGGATTGCCACGGGCAGCGCGTATTCGTCATGCACGCATTCGCATTCCTTTTTGGTGGAAAAGATATCCTTGGTATAGCGCACGGGGCGGTTGGTCATGACGTGCGCCTGCAGCACCACACCCACCTCGGCGTGCATAAACGTTTCTTCCACCGCCACGCTCAGCTCGGCACAGTTGCCAATCACGCAGCATTCGCTGCCCGGCATTGCACCCTCGACCTCAATGCCTGCCGAAAACGGCAGCTTGCGCACAAGATACGTGGGAACGGGATCAGGTAAGCTACCCTGCTCCTCGGCACTCATCATCAGCTTCAGCTCAACCTCACCGCGGCAGTTGACCACACCCGCGCCCGCGTTCGCCTCCTGCACGTGTACCTGCCCCTCCGCGCACACAAGCCGCATATTTCTGCCGCGTGTATCGGTCAGAATGTCCTCGCTCAGGTGTACGGGATCGCTGACGCCATACCCCATTTGTGCCAAAGTCTGCTCGCCCGAGAGGCGCTGAATCGAAAAAGGATCCACCACGCCCTCGGTCTGTTCGGCAGCGGGCAGATTCCCGAAAATGCGCACGCCTGCGCGCAGTCTACAGCGGATATTCAATTTGCGCGGTGCGCTGACTCGGCCCACAACGCTATCCGGCATCACGTCCGCCATGCAAAGGCTAACGCTGCCTTGCCCCTCATCGAACGGCACGCTAATGCCGTATTCGGTGTGCAAAGGTGCACAGTAAAGCCCGCCATCGTTACCCATATACAGCACGTAATAATCCAGCACACCCGAAAACTCCGCGTTTCCCGCGCCTGCGTAGTGTGAGGGAGGCAGCACGCAGGGACGGATGCGCAAAAGTCTTTTGATCTCGGGCTGGTAATCAGGCAGCGAGAAATCCCCCGTGACCTCACAAAGCACGGTTTTGTCACAAAGAGGGATCTGCATTCCCTCGGTATTTTGATTTTGCTCCATTGCATATCTCCTTTATGCTCTTTCATAGATTTTCGTTACAAGATATGCATGCGGTCGGTACGATATGCTTGTATAAGCCTGTGTAATCGGCAATTTTATTTTACTGAAGCACTTGTATTTTGCCAAACGGCATGATATAATGGAAGTGATCTATTACATATAGGAGGTCATCATGGAAAACGCAAAAAAATTCGCAATCATCGCTTTGGTGCTGGGCGCACTTTCCGGTGTTCTGGGTTTATTCATCCCTTTACTGGGTTACGCTGCTGCCGGTGCGGCTATCGTGTTGGCAATCATTGCACTTGTGCAGAACAAGTATAATTTCGGCAGCGAAAAGACTACCACCACCGTGTGCAGCATCATCGGCATCGTAGCCGCTGCAGGTGGTTTTATCACTTCGCTTATCAGCCATATTATCGGTGCGCTGTATATTATGGGACAGCTTTAAGCTCCCCTTTTGCGTATAGCAATCATCCACAGAAACGGCCGCTTCACCCGAAGCGACCGTCTCTTTTTATGACTTTGTATGTGATCCGCGCCCCGCGCGTTGCATCACTTTGCCTTTTTCTTGATCTCTTTATAAAACGCAGCTCTTGCAGCGCTGTAATAAGGCCATACGAACACCAGCGCAAGACCGAGCGTCAGAATGCTCAAAAGCATCCAGCCCGTAAAGGACAAGTCCAGCATAAACAGCTGCCACTTGTGTCCATCCATCATCTCGCGGCTTTTGGTAATCGCCTCATTGATGCCCATTTTGGGCTTTTCTGCCATAATGTAGGGTGTCATGGCGTATGCGTAAGACTTGACCAAACCCGGAATCAGGAGCAAAAGCGACCACAACAACGTGTACAGCCCCACAAGAAGGCTCGCTCCCCATTTTTTGAAAAAGCCTTTGAAAATGCCGCCAAAAAACGTATGCATCTTTGCCTTTTTGGTTTTGATCAGCTCATACGAAAAGATCGCATAGGCGAACGCAACCACACCCGAGAAGATGGCACCGATGCCCGTGGCATCCAGCAAAACGGTCAACACCACCATCAAAAAGAAGGCGAAGATCGAGCCTGCCAAATTGTCCACTACCAATTCTTTTGCTTTTCCTTTTACTGCTTTGATCATGTCTTAACTCTCCAAAAACTGTATTTTTTGCGTATAGCACAGCTGTGCAAGTATCCTTTCCCAACGCATCTGCAGATCGCTTTCGGGATCCTGCTCGATCACGGGCAAAAAGCCCGCATCTAAGTACGTTTTTATAGCTGCAAGCCGAAAATCGTCGGTAGTCAGTACGCTGTACGTGCATCCGCGCGCCTCCAACATACCAAGCGCATAACGCAGCATGGCATGTCCGATTCCTTGACCGCGCACGTCGGGCGCAGCAGCGACCATGTGGATATATCCTTCCTGACCATGGCACACGGCAGCCATCGTGGCAACACGCCTACCCGTGTCCGCGCTGATCACAAAGAACAGATCTCGCGCGGGGCAAAGATCGGGATAGGTGAGGATCGTGTCTTCAAACCACTTTTCCTCTTTGGTAGGGATCAGCGTATCAAAGCACAGCTCCAGCCAATCCTCGATCTGCTCCCGACGGCCGTCAAAAAACTCATATGCGTAACCCTGCGGCAGATCTCTGGCCTTGACGGGCGCACTCTCGCGCCGCATTTTCAGTTGCTTCATAAAACCCTCTCAAAATTACAATACCGCAGCAGGCGCTGCGGTATCACGACATACGGATCAGCCGTTGATACCCCGGCTTTTCACAGAAAAGTGCTTCTCTGAAGGAATTATATCACAGCATATTCCTCTTGTCAATAAATAATTCGTACGATTTCGACCAAATCCTCTTGTTTTGAATCGCCAAATGCTGTATAATAAAGTAAGTACACGCTCACATTCAAGGAGGCTTTTCATGGAACGCAACAATCTTGATTTTTCCCGCTCTGTGCAAATTCTGCAAAACGGACTGGATGCAGGCGCATATCCCGGCATTGCATTCGCCATTGGCTGCGGTGATGCGCTGCTGGACAGCGGCTTTATGGGCAACCGCCAAGTATATCCCGAGCCTCTGCCTTTAGAACGCGACACGCTCTTCGATTTGGCCTCACTTTCCAAGCTGGTTGCCACCACCATGGTAGCGCTGCGCATGATCGAGCGTGGTGAAATTGAGCTTTCGGATCCTCTTTCGCGCTATTTTGAGATCCCCGAGGACGCCCCTGCAGGGCGTGGGGACGTGACCATCCGCAATCTCATGCACCACAATTCGGGCATCACGCCGCACATTCCGCTCTGGACGCAGACCGACGATCCTGCGGATGCTGTGCGCATCATTCTCTGTTCCAAACCTTGGTGCGCCCCGGGGGAGCAGGTGCATTATTCCTGCATGGGCTACATCCTTTTGCAAAAGATCTTAGAGCAGGTGGGCGGCGCGCCCCTGGACGTGCTTGCCAAGCGCGAGGTCTTTGAGCCCTTGGGCATGCATAGCGCCTGTTATAATCCCACCACAAAAAACGTGGTCACGACCGAGTTCTCTTCCCTGCACGGGGAGTATCTTTGCGGCCGCGTACATGATGAAAACGCCTCCTTCATGGGCGGTGTTTCGGGCAACGCGGGCGTGTTTGCATCTCTTGACGATATGATCAGATTTGCACGTATGATCGCCTCAGGCGGCAGGTGCGATACCGGTCTTTATCTCAATCCACGCACCTTTGAAAAGGCAATCTATAACGCAACGCCCGGCAAGAATGAAAACCGCGGCCTTGGCTTCCAGCTGACGCCTGCTTTTTCCACGCTGACAGGTGCGCTTTTCTCCGAGGGGAGCTACGGCCATACGGGCTTTACGGGAACGGCACTTTACGTGGATCGCGAAAGCAGATTGTGGGCCATGATCTTAACCAATTCCGTCCATTTCGGCAGAAATAAAACCGAGCTGTTCCGCACACGCAGACTTTTCTTCAACAGCTTGGCGGATACTTATTTCAGAGGGCAATAATTTACAAAATACACTTGCATGCGATGCGCATGCCATGGTACAATATCAGTAAGTCAAACTCCGGAGGATCTTTATGGAACAAATCTACACCATACCCGTCAACGAGGCGTTTGAGGCTTCCGCTGCTGACCACTCGCTTGGCTGTCCCTTCTGCGCCATCTACAATAAACTGGAAGAAAACGAGCTGGATTTGATCCTGGGCGCATCCATGATGGAACCCGATATCCGCATCCGCACTAACGAGGAAGGCTTTTGCCGCACGCACTACGATATGATGTTCGTGCGCAAAAATCGACTGGGCATGGCGCTGACCTTGGAAAGCCACCTGGATCAGCTGCGCAAGGAGATCAAGGGCAATCCTGCCAAAAGTGCCAAGCGCATCGACAAACTGGAGCATTCCTGCTACGTTTGCGATCGCATCGCCTTCCATTTTGAGCATATGGTAGCCACCGCCGTTCTTTTGTGGAACGTGGACGAGGACTTCCCTGCTAAGTTCAAGGCGCAGCCCTATTTCTGCCTACCTCACTACAAAAAGCTGTTGCAATACGGCCAAGGGCGCTTGCCCAAGAAAAAGGTCAATCCCTTTATCGACGATTGCGAGTCGGTTGAGCTGACCTACTTTGACGAGCTGCGCGAGGACGTGAGCTGGTTTTGCAAAAAATTCGACTACCGTTATGACGACGAGCCCTGGTACAATTCCAAGGACGCTGTGGAGCGTGCCTTCAAATTCCTGCGCTCGGATCTGCATAAAGGCGACAAACCTAAGAAAAATTAAGGAATATAACTATGATCGATCTTCTTTCTTTACACAAGCTTTTTATCGGTAATCACATAAAAGAGGGTGATACCGTCGTTGATTTTACCATGGGCAACGGTCACGACACCGCATTTTTATCCAAGGCTGTGGGTGAGCGCGGTCACGTATATGCCTTTGACATTCAGGCGCAGGCACTGGAGTCCACGCGCAAAAACCTTGCCGAGCAGGGCTGTCCCGACAACGTAACGCTGATCCACGACTCCCACCATAAGCTCAAGGAGTACGTCAAAACGCCCTTCCGTGTGGGCATGTTCAATCTCGGCTGGCTGCCGGGCGGTGACAAATCCATTACCACCATGCGCGAAACGACGCTGCCCGCCATTCGTGATGCCATTGAACTTCTGGACCGTGACGGCATTCTCAATATTGCCATCTACCCCGGCCACAAGGAGGGCGATGAGGAAGGCAAGCTGGTTTGCGAATATCTCTCCTCTCTCTCACGCTATAAGGTCTGCGTTACACGCGTGCAGATCATCAATTCCCCCACCTCTCCCTATTTTCTGATGGTGGAAACCAAACCGTAAGGAGATATACAAATGACCACAAAACGCTTGATCACGTTTCTCTGCTCCCTTCTGTGCTTCTGCTTACTTATAGGCGCGTGTACGGATCAAAACAACTCGATATCGGATTACGATTACAAAATTGACATGAAGCCTTATTGGAAATACGTAAATACACAGGAAAAGCAATATCTGGTGCTGCTGAACAAAACTCACACCTCCAATGAGTTTTATGCCCCGACAGACTTAGTCAAGTTAGATAGCTCCATGACCTTATACGGTAAGGAGATCACACTGCGCGAATATCCCGCCATGGCAACAGAGGCGCTGATCAAGGAGCTGCACGCGCGCGGATATACCGATATCGTAGTCACCAGCGGTTACCGCTCCTACGCATATCAGCAGTCCCTGTTCAACACCTATACCGAGCAGGAGATGGCCGCACATCCCGACTGGACGCGGCAGCAGGCACAGGAGAAGGTGCTGACCTACTCGGCCGCTCCCGGCACAAGTGAGCATCACACGGGAGACGTGATCGACCTGATCAGCGTCAACTACGTTTCTCTGGATGAAACCTTTGCGCAAAATCCCGCCTACGAATGGCTGGTAGACAACGCCCATCACTTTGGCTTTATTCTGCGCTATCCCGCAGACAAAACACACATCACCGGATATTCCTACGAGCCCTGGCATTACCGTTTTGTGGGCGTCAAAGCCGCAACCGAGATTTATGAGCAGGGACTGACACTGGAAGAATACCTGAACGAATTGGATTAAGGAGCTGTGTATGAATATTGAACAAACGCTATCTTCCCTTTCACTGGAGCAAAAGGTTGGCCAAATGTTCGTTGTGCGTCGTCCGCAAGATGACAACGTTGCAATGAAGGCCGTGACCGATTACCACATCGGCGGCTTTACCCTGTATGCCGTCGACTTTGCCAACCGCACTCCCGATGACGTGCGTGCGCTGCTGGCCTCTTACCAAGCCATCTCCCCCGTTCCCATGTTTATCGCAGCAGATGAGGAGGGCGGTACTGTAGTACGCGCCTCTAAATATCCCGCGTTTCGCTCCGAACCCTTCCTCTCTCCCCGTGAACTGCTGGCATTGGGCGGCATTGAGGCAGTTTATGCGGATGCTTGCGAAAAATCCGACTTTTTGCGCGATCTGGGCGTCAATTTCAACTATGCACCCGTCTGCGATATGTCCGGTGATCCAAACTGCTTTATTTTCAAGCGTACCGCC
>JAZQYT010000154.1:0-1986 GCA_045633665.1 Eubacteriales bacterium
TGACCACGACGCACTGCTTGGCCTCAAGGGCAGATACTACGAGCTCTATACGGGTATGAAAGAGCTTGATTAAAGCAAAATGAAAACGGCTGTGCTTGACGCAGCCGTTTTTTATATAAGACTTGGACCGTCGGGGACGCCGGTCCCTACAATCGAAATCTGTAAACCAGCATCCTCTCCCGCCTTAATACAAGGTTGTAGAGACCGGTGTCACCGACGGTCCTCAAAACCTACGTTGCTTGGCATGAAACCAATTCCGCTGGATTTGAAAAAAATATCAAATATTTCATCTTCCTCTATTGACAATGCGATTGCTTTGTGTTATAATCTGATCATAGCAAGCGTTCGCTTGACTGCTTTTTATGGAGGTTTGACATGAGATCCTATCCACCGCGCAGACTCAATGATGAAAAATTGGAGAAGCTGATCTGGTTTTTGCCCGGTCTTGCATCCACGCTGCTGGTCATTTTCATTGGCATTTTATATATCACGCCCTTTATTCTGATCGGTACGGCGCTGTTTTACATGCACGGATGGATCGCGCTGCTCGTCCCTGCTTTGGGCGTTGCGATTGCGGTGGCGGCTGTACTTTGCGTGATCGCACATTACCGCTCCAAATCGATGCGTCTGATCCGCCGCGTGTGCAAAAAGCAAGGATACGCGCTCAAGGTGCGCCACAACGTGCTGACCACGGCGTTTTTTGCGCGCAAAGGCCCCGATATGGTAATCGATGCGGGCGAGGAGGTCTTTGCAGTCAAGTACGCACCCATTCTTTTGCGCAAGCTGCAGGTGACCTTCAACCGCACGCACGCAACCATGCAGAACACGCTGCGTTTTTTCACCAAGCCCATGTTCCCGATCCCCGTGAAAAAGAAATTGAAATTTGAAACCGACGGCATTTTCGTGCGTCCCGACCAGAAATTGGTCAAGGTGATGCTATTCTGTCCCACGCCCATCCGCGTGATCGGCTTCAAGGAGCCGGACGAAAAGGGCAGCGGTCTTGCACAGGAGGATTATAAGCCCGACGTGACCGGTATGACCATGGTGGTGCAGGCATCGAGCTACGGCAACAAGATGAGAATGGTAACACTCAAACCGCTGGAAACCGAATACAGCGAATTTGAAATGGATAACGGCATGCAGGACGTGTGGGGTACGTTCACGTTTGGCGGCTTTGCCTTTGCGAGATACTTGGACAGAGTGGAATTTGAGCGCATGGTCAAGAAGGAAAAGGCGCACAAACAAAGCAAGAACGCGTGGGAAAAGTACAGACTTGGGTAAGCCACACCCCAACGGATCACCCCCACAGGACGAAAGTTTTGATCAAACTTTTCCAAAAGTTTGCGGGCTCCAAGGGCAGCGCCCCAAGTCGCGCCCGCAGGCGCGAAACTTCTCAATCGGCCTTTCAATTCGCGCAGCGAATTACTGGTTCATTTCTTTGGCCTACTGCTCCAAAGAAAGAACGGAGCAAATTATCTCAACGTAATAAATAAGGGAGCTACCTATGCAAGGTAACTCCCTTTATTCGTAGGGGAGGATATTATCCTCCCGCCCGAAATCAGAAAGATTTCGTGATATTTCAACAGCAATCCAAATACAACGCGTGCGGGAGGATAATATCCTCCCCTACGGTGTTAATTGTTTATGTGAGAAAACCGTTTCCGTTCTTTCTTTGAGCAAGTAGCCACAAAGAAATGAACCATTATTCGCAAGCGAATGAAATGGCGGTATGCGGGGCTCTGCCCTCGACCCGCCGCCTTTTGAAAAAGGCGGGCGAAAACTTTCATCCTTGGCAACCGTATGGTGGCGGTTGTCCGCTGAAATATTACAACACCTTCGCCAAAAAGCTCTTGAGTCGGTCACTCTTGGGGGTATCGAAGATCTCTGCAGGTGTCCCCTGCTCCACGATCACGCCCTCACCCATAAAGATCACTCTGGTAGCAACCTCGCGCGCAAAGCCCATCTGGTGTGTGACCACAAGCATGG
>JAZQYT010000155.1:0-9713 GCA_045633665.1 Eubacteriales bacterium
GACAAGGCACTTCCACAACTCCTTGGCTCACAGAACGACATGGCTACGATCCGACTTGGATCTGCATGGATCTTTGCATGATCGACGTCACAGGACTGCCCTGCAAGGCGGGAGATACCGTCACGCTTTTCGGCAACGACGTGCAATCCCTTTCCTCGCTTGCCAAGCACGCAGGCACCATTGCTTACGAGATTCCTTGTCTGGTAACCGCTCGCGTTCCCAGAATTTACAACCCGTAAATTATCACAAAATTCCGATCACGGAGGACGTTATGAAAAAATTATTATCCGTACTCTGCCTTGCACTGACACTTTTGCTTTGCGTCGGTGTTTTAGTCGCCTGCGGCGAAAAGGAAGAGATCACCGAGAGCACCGTTACCGACGTAACGCTCAACAAAAAAGGTACCGAGATCTCAGTCAAGGCCGTCCTGACCGAGGCTGACCTGGAATCTTTCAAAAACGCGGGAATTTACACCCAAAAGCTTTATCTGATGGCCTTGGAGCCGGGTGACACGACCGACGACTTGGCAGGCAAGCAGCCCGTGGCCGAAAGCAAGCTTTCCACCAAGCCTTCCTTTACCGTGGACGTTTACGACAAGGGCAACCTGCAGGCGCATTCCCGTCTGCATTGCGCCTTTGCCGTTGCCATGTACAACAAGACCTTGAATTCTTACGTGCTGCTGACCTCGCCCACGTACGTATCAAACGTATCCGTGCTGGCCGAGAAAACGGCCGAATTCCCCACGGCTGCTTCGATCAAGGGCCTGCACGTATCCATCTCCTCGGATGCCGCTTACCTTGGCGTGGCGCACACCGTGGTGGAGCTGGATCCCTCGGTACTGATCCTGGACGGCTACTCCGATAAGGCGATCTCCTACGTATACGACGGCCAGACCTATTACCTTGACCGCGGCTTGCTGGAACAGCTGGACAAGCAGGTCATTGACGCGACAGCGCAGGGCAGCATCGTTTACTTCCGCCTGCGCATGCACACCGATCCCGAAAAGGCCAACAGCCTGGTTTCCTGCCTGTACGCAGAGGGCGCTGCCGCCAAAGCAGGCCGCACCTACGCGATCTGGATGGACGACGACAAGAGCGCCTCGCTCATGGCGGGATTCCTTGATTTTATTACCGCACGCTATACAGATCCCGCAGGCACGCACGGCTTTTGCGGTGCGATGATCATTGGCCGTAGCGTCAATGAGGCCACGCAGAACAACAACGCAGGCTCTGCAGAATTTGCGCAGTACGTAGGCCGCTACCACGCACTTGTGCGTCTGGCACACTCCACGCTCAAATCCCACTATGCAAACGGCCGCGTTTACGTATCGGTCAGCAACAATCTGGCAGATAACGAATCCCTTTCCTCCAAAGCCGACTGGACAACCTATTACTTCCTGGATCAGTTCAACTTGGAGGCCATGTACAGCGGTAACTTTGATTGGAACGTAGCCATCTCCGCATACTCCTACGGCAAGGGCTATGCAGATCCCACCTGGTCGGACGAGAATGCCACCGTACTCAAGCTCTCCCCTGCACACTTCTCGGATTTCGGCTGGATCGCCGATCCCGACCACTACTTTGATGGAAACCGCCGCTCCGCCATCATCAGCGATTTCGAGGTCGCTCCCGGTGAGAGCGCGGAAATTCAAGCCGCATCCTACGCCTACGCTTACTACAAGGCGCTGGAAAACGGACACGTGGACGCGCTGATTTACACAGCGCACACCGACGCGCAGAGCCTGATCAAGGGTTCCGGGCTTTGGGCAACAGACAACAAGGGGCTTGTGACCGAGCGCCGCATGCTTTATAACGTGTTCATGACCATTGACACCAAGGATATCTCACAGTTGGCCGCACTTGCCATGGATTCCAAGATCCCCGGCTGGAGCGCACTTTACGACGCGCAAAAGAATAAGGCCGCCACCCGTCAGTTCGTCACGGGCGAGGACGTCACCGAAAAGCCCTCGGGCAAGAGTCAAGTGCTCTTCTCCTTTATTGACGGCACGACCTGCGGCTTCTCCCCCGACGACAGCATTTCTTACCTCGAGCTCTCCAAGGACGCAACGCTTGGTTGGCCTGTGCTGCAAGCACAGCTGGATCGCACCCAGCCCGGTGCTTTCATGAGCATTTCCAACACCGCCCTACAGGGTTCGGACATCAAGGGCATTAAGAACATGGCGCTGACCATGTGTGCCGATGCTGACACCGAAACACCCGTGAGCATCAAGCTGCGCCTTGTCAAGCACGGCAGCAAAACGCTCTCCGCGGGCGACGGACAAGTCGTTTACGAGGAAGTGACCGAGATCACGCCCAATACATGGCAGACCGTTTACTTTGACGTCAGCAAATTCACCTCCCTTGTGGACGGTGACGATCCAATCACCGTTTCGGTACAGATCATGGTACCCGAGCTTGCCGAAGAGGGCAGTTGCGCGCTGCTTCTTGACCGCGTGGAGGCTTACGGCAGCTTTGGCGTGCAGTTCTACGAGTGGGTGATCATTCTGGTCGCAATCCTTGCAGTTCTTGGACTGGTGGCAGGTCTTGTCTACCTCCTTTACCGCAAGTACGGTGCGCCTCCCATCATTGCCAACATTTTCTGGAACGCTTCCAAGGGCAAGATCAGACTCCGCCGATATAAAAAGGCAACGAGGTAATACGAATGGGCGCTATTTACGAAAATAAAAAGGATGATTTTTCCTGTCGCAACGCGTTATCGGGACGCTATCCCTTAGCCTTTGGTGCGCACTTGCATTATCACCTGGAAATGGTGTATATGATTGAGGGCAACACCACCTGCGCGGTCGATACGGGAGAATACACCATCGGAAGCGGTGACGTGCTGCTGGTCTTTCCCAACCAAGTTCACCGTTACGATCCCGCAGAGAATGAAAAATACCTGCTCTTTATCATCAACCCCGACCTGCTCCCCGAGCTTTCGCGCAGCTTTTCGGGGGCTGCCCCCACAAGCCCCATCGTGCGCGGCATTGGCAACGATCCTTACATGCACGAGCTGCTCATGACGCTCTCACGCACAAAGGACATGCCCGCGGATTACCGCGACGCCATCACCAAAGGATATTTGCTCGCCTTTTTCGGGGAATTGCTCTCTCGCATGACCTTCAGAGAAAGCAACCAGACCGACTCCTTGACGCTGCGCTCGATCGTTTCCTTTTGCGCTCAGAATTACGGCAGAGAGCTGACGCTTTCCACGCTGGAACAGGAGCTGCATTTGAGCAAATACTATATCTCGCACTTGTTCGGCAGCAAGATCGGCACAGGCTTTAACGACTATATCAACGCGCTGCGCGTTTCCGAGGCCTGCAGATATTTGCGCAGAACGAACAAAAGCATTACCGAAATTTCCACGCTTGTCGGCTTTGGCACACTACGCACCTTTAACCGCGCCTTTGTCAAGCAGGTAGGCATGTCCCCCAGCGAATACCGCAAAACCGCCCTTGGCACAAATGAGCCGGAACGGGCAGAATCGGAGGTAACTGACCTTGCATGAAGTCAAATCCAATAAAGCAGGCAAGTTTTTACCCTTGCTGAATAATATTTTACTGATGACGGTGGGCGCGTTTATCTACGCCTTCGGCATTGCCGTTTTCTTAGATCCCAACCACTTGGCTCCCGGCGGGGTTTCCGGTCTTTCGATCATCATCAACAGCTTGGTCAAATTCGGTGACTTTCAGCTTGGTACGGGTGTGTGGATCTTTTTGATCAATATTCCGCTTATGATCATCGGACTGATCATATTCAAATTCAGATTTTTTGCAGGCACGATCTACGTCACCGCGTTTTCCTCGCTGATCATCGAGATCATCAACCGCGGATTTTCGCAGTTCATTCCCGATATGTCCGATCATTTGCTGATCGCGGCTCTTGCAGGCGGTGCGCTGGCTGCACTTGGCATTGGTATCGTATTCCGCGGCGGCGGATCGACGGGCGGCTTTGACATCGTGGTCAAGCTCTTGCGCCGCAAGTTCCGTCACATGAAAACAGGCGTCCTGTATTTTGCCTTAGACTGCTCGGTCATCGTGCTTTCCGCAATCGCCTTCCACGACGTGCTGGTTGCTATGTACGCGGTCGTCACGGTATTCACCAACTCAGCGGTGCTTGATATCGTGCTTTACGGCAAGGATAATGCCAAGATGGTATATATCATCACCGACCATCCCGATGCGGTTGCCGACCGCCTGATGAAAGAGGTAGAAACCGGTGTGACCATGCTGCATGGCGAGGGAGCGTATACCAAAAAGAACAAGAAGGTCCTGATGTGCGTGCTGCACGATCACCAATATCCCATGCTGCGCGACGTGGTCAAGCAGGAAGACAAAAATGCCTTTTTGATCGTGACAAAAGCTACCGAAATCTTTGGCGAGGGATATAAAAATCCCTATGCCGAGGAGCTGTAATGTATATATAGCAAAAAAAACGCCCGAAAGGGCGTTTTTTTGCCTCTCCATAGTGGTGAGGGAGCGGTGAAGACTCCCAGCTGGCACAGAATAATTTTTCTGCTTTTAAACAACATAAAGCCAACCCCTTTGGTGTCGTTTGACACCAAAGGGGTTTTCATGTAAATATCGTTTCTTATTCTTTCTTATCCAGCACGATCGAGGTCTGCTCGTCCTCATACTGACGGGTATACAGGCGGTAATAATACCCCTTCTCTGCCATCAGCTCGTCATGGTTGCCGCGCTCGATGATCTTGCCATCCTTGACGGCCAGGATGATATCGGCCTGCCTTATGGTGGAAAGCCTGTGCGCAATGATAAAACACGTGCGCCCCCGGCTGACTCTTTCGGTAGCCGCCTGGATCAACTGCTCGGTGTGGCTATCCACCGACGAGGTGGCCTCGTCCAGCACCAGGATCGAGGGATTGGCCAGCATGACACGCGCAAAGGACAAAAGCTGCTTTTCACCGGTAGAGAGCAGATCACCGCCCTCGCCCACGTCACTCTCAAGCCCCTTGCCCATGCGCTCCACAATTCTCCATGCATCGATCTCGCGCAAAGCAGCCTCCATCTCCTCCTCGGTTGCATTCGGGTTGCCGTAACGCAAATTTTCGGCTATCGAGCCCGAGAACAGATGCGGCGTTTGCAGTACGTAGCCAAGCGAGGAATGCAGCCACAGCTGGCTCCTCTCTCTTGCATCCCTGCCGTCGATCAGCACCTCTCCCTTGGTGGGATCATAGAAGCGGCAGACCAGGTTGACAAGCGTGGATTTGCCCGCGCCCGTTTCTCCCACAATGGCCACGTTGGTTCCCTTGGGAACGTGCAGATCAAAGTTTTCCAGCACCCATTCGTTGCCGTCCGGGTACATAAACGATACGTTCTTGAAGGTGATATCACCGTGCAGGGGTTCCCAATTCTCGCGCTTGGGATGGAAGGTGTCGCCATACTTCTCGGTCACCTCGGGGCTGTCCGGCACGTCCGACTCGGTTTCCAAAATCTTGGAAACGCGCTCCATGTTGACGCGGACAAAGATCATATCCGCCATGGCATTGACCACCCATTGCACCTGCTCCATCATATTCATGGCATATGTCATGAACACCGAGAGCTTGCCCAAAAATTCCACGTCCTTTTGCGCGATCAAACCACCGCGCCACAGCACCAGTGCCAGCGCCATGGAGGTGGAGAACGCGATCAGGCAGATAAAGCTTGCACGTACGCGTGCGGTCAGCACCGAGGTACGGTTCATCTTGCCCGTCAGCGCGAAAAAGCTTGATTTCATCTTTCCTTCCGCGCCCAGCACGCGTACGGTGCGCGAGCCGGTAATGCTCTCGTTGAACTTGCCCGAGATCTGCGAATTGAGCTCTCTGACCTCCTTGTTCAGTCCACGCAGCTTGCGCTCAAACAGCGCCGCGCCCAATGCAATGACGGGTACGATGACCATGACGCACAAGGCAAGCCGCCAATCCAGCACGAACATGACGACCGCTGCACCGATCAGGTACGACAAATTCCAGATGCCGCTCATGAAATCCCACGCGATCACGCCGCCGATACGGCTGGTATCGCTCATGATACGCGAATGCAGATATCCCACGCTGTTTTGGTTAAAGAACGAGAAAGACAGCGACTGCAAATGCTTGAAGCACGCGCCGCGCATATCTCTTGCGATCAGCACCTCGATGCGTCCCGTCTGATACGACGAAATGAAATCGGCTACGATGCGCGTCAGCAAAAACAGCGCATAACACAAACAAAACAGCCCAAGTCCCGACACGGTATCAGGTGTGATAAAATTGTCAATGGCATACTGCTGGAACAGGGGCAGGCAGATATCCACCACGCCGCTGTAAATGCCCAGCACCAAGATCACGCCAAACACCCACAAATAGGGCTTGAAAAATGCAATTACCTTGGGGTACGGCAATCCCTTACGCGTTC
Source organism: Eubacteriales bacterium (assembly GCA_045633665.1). Taxonomy (GTDB): domain Bacteria; phylum Bacillota; class Clostridia; order Oscillospirales; family CAG-272; genus SVQP01. Next base: position 6,398 of record JAZQYT010000155.1, read on the forward strand.
TTTTCTCTTGCTTCATGCCGTCACCTCCTCGCCGTTTGCCACCGCTTTGGTATCATCTCTTCCCTGCATTGCGCACACGCGGCTGTAAATGCCGCCCTTGGCCACCAGTTCTGCGTGCGTGCCCATCTCGGCTACGCGTCCCTCGTCCAGCACCACGATATTGTCCGCGTGCGAGAGCGTTGTGATACGGTGTGAGATCAGAATGACCGTGCAGTTTTCAAATTCGCGGCGCAAGGCGCGACGGATAGCAGCATCGGTCTCGCTGTCCACCGCAGAAAGAGAATCGTCAAAGATCATAATATCCGGGCGCATTGCCAACATTCTGGCAATCGAGCATCTCTGCTTCTGACCGCCCGAAAGCGTGACTCCGCGCTCACCGACAAAGGTTTCGTACCCATCCTTGAATTCGGATACCGCGCCGTCAAAGCAGGCCACGCGCGACGCATGCTTTACCTGCTCCATATCCACGCTCTCGGTACCCATGCAAATATTCTCGGCAATCGTCCCCGAGAACAAATACGTATCCTGCAGCACATACCCCACGTGACGGTGCAATTCTGCGCGGTCAATCTGCCCGATCGGCACGCCACCTATGGTAATGCTGCCCTCTTCCAACTCGTAAAGTCGGTCAAGCAGGCCCATCAACGTACTCTTGCCCGAGCCCGTACCGCCCATGATGCCGACCACGCTGCCGCCCTTTACCGTAAAGGAAACGTCACGCAATATCTCCGCGCCCTCGCTTTCGTAGCGGAAGCTGACATCCTTGAACGCAATATCTCCCTTGAAATCGGGCGTTCTGACCTGCTCGGTCTGCATTTCGGGGCTTGTATTGAGTATGTGATTGATTCTGCCCAGCGCTACACCTGCCTTACTCATTTCGGACACGATACGCCCCAGCGAGCGCACGGGCCACAGCATCATGGCATTGTATGTCACAAACGCAAGCAGGTCACCAAGCTCCATGCCCTGCGTCACGCACAGATACGTACCCACGCTCAGCACGGCCAGCACCTGCATGCCCGAGAAAAAGTCACCGATGATCCAGAACCAGGTAAAGAGCCAGGTGAGTCTGACGTTGCGATCCCCGTACTCCTTATTTTTCTTATCAAACTTTTCGATCTCGCTTCTCTCTCTGCCAAACGCACGCACCACGCGCACGCCTGTCAGATTTTCCTGCGTGATCGAGGAAAGCTCACCCTCGCATACGTCGCAAGCCTCGAAATGCTTGCTGATAAAGTGGCGAAAGACCAGCGAATAGGTCAGCACGATGGGGACAAAAGCCAAAGAAACAAACGCAAGCTTATAGTTCATGACGAACATGACGCTCAGTGACACGGTCAGCAAAATGATCACGCGGAACAAAGGAACCAACTGCTCGGCCACGAAATTCTTGACCATTTCCACGTCCGAGGTGGAACGCTGGATCAGATCGCCCGTCTTATTCTGCGCATAAAAGCTTTGCGGCAGGCGGCCGATATGGGCAAAAAGATCGTCACGGATGGTTTTGATCATGCTCTCGCCACCCTTATTGTTAAAATACATGTTGCCAAAGCGGCAGGATACCGAGGCAGCGCCCGTTAGAACCACAGCAACAGCCACGATCCACAGCTTATCCTGCAGATAAGCGATCAGAGCGGCCACGTCAAGCTGCGGTACAATCTGCAGCACCCATGCAGGCAGCTCCAACGCCTCACCCTTCAGCAAATTATCCACGGTGAAGTTGACGATCTGCGGTGCGACCATTTCAAGGCCGGTCATGGCAAAGGCACACAAAATGCCCAGTGCAAACCAAAGACGGCTCTTGCGCAAAAAATGCCACAGCCGCGCGGCCTTGCCGTAGGTTTTATGTTGTGTTTCCATTCTATCACATCCTTTCTGATTCGTTCTTTTGTAGGGGAGGAATATGTGCAAGCACTCATTTAGTTTCCTGCCTGCGCATACGGACAAATATCATTCAACGGACATTCTCCGCATTTGGGTGCTCTTGCCGTGCAAAAATCGCGGCCAAACTGCACCGCGCGGTGGCAAAAATCGCTCTGCTCTTCGGGCTCGACGTACATATCCAGTATCTTTTCCACCTTGTGCGGATCCTTTAGCTCTGTAGGATACGCGCCCAATCGGCCGCCGATGCAGATGATATGTGTATCCGCCACGATGCCGGGAATGCGGTACAGATCCCCCAGCAAAAGATTGGCGATCTTACGTCCCACGCCGGGAAAGGTCAAAAGCACCTCGCGATCTGCGGGAACTCTGCCATCAAATTCATTGACCAAGCGCGCACACGAGTCCTTGATATTCCTTGCCTTTGCGCGATAAAAGCCGCAGGAATGCACCAATCTTTCCAGCTCCTCAATGGGTGCATCTGCCACAGCCTGCGCCGTGGGATACGCGGCAAACAGCTCACGGCACACGATATTGACTCTTGCATCGGTGCATTGTGCCGAAAGCCTGCCCATGATCAAAAGTCGCCAGCCGTCGTCCAAGGGATCGGCCGCACCGCTCCTCCATTCCAGCGCACACTCCGCACCGGGATAAATTTCGGCAAGTCTTTGCGAAACCAAGGCAAAACGCTGCTTGGTTTGCTTATATTGCTTTGTTCTTTTGAAATCTTTCATATTTTCTTTCAATAAAGCGTGGGAAAACCAACCTTATCTTGCAAAGGTCAGTTTTCCCCACTCTTTTTATGTTATTTTTTAAAGGATCATCCCTCGATCGGGTACTTTTCCTTATATTCCTGATATCTGCGGTCAAACTCGGGGTTGCCGTGCTTGAGATCGTACAGATACTTATGCATATCCAACGCTTTTTCCTTGGAAAGCTCCAGCATGCAACCTGCGATATTGGAGCAATGGTCTGCAACTCTTTCGCAGTTAGTCAACAAATCGGACAAGATAAAGCCCATTTCCATGGTACACTCATTGTTCTGCAGGCGCACGATATGGTGCAGTCTAACAGCATCGCGCAAATCGTCAATGACCTCCTCCAAGGGCTCAACCGAAGCGGCCATATCGAAGTCATCGTTGACAAAGCCCTCGCGTGCGTTCCACAAAACCTCGCGCACAGCGGCAATCATGGTGTTGATCTCCTTTTGTGCGGCGGGCGAGAACTGGATCTGCTTATCTCTCATTTCCTCAGCCGACTCCACGATGTTGACCGCGTGGTCGGAAATGCGCTCAAAGTCACCGATCAGGTGAAGCAGCTTGGTAATCTCACGCGAACCCTCACCCGAGCTGTTCTTTGCAGCCAGCTTGACAAGATAAGAGCCGATCATATCCTCCATCTTGTCCACGTCGTCCTCGCAAAGTCGGAGGCCAAG
>JAZQYT010000156.1:0-3863 GCA_045633665.1 Eubacteriales bacterium
TGAGTCCGACGGTCTTGCCGAGCGCGGAACCTTTATTATCAATCCCGAGGGAAAGATCGTAGGCTACGAGGTGACGGCAGGAAACGTCGGCAGAAATGCTGAGGAGCTTTTCCGTCGTGTTCAGGCGTGTCAGTTCGTTCATGCTCACGGCGATCAGGTCTGCCCTGCGAATTGGAAACCGGGCGCAGAGACACTCAAGCCCAGCCTTGATCTTGTAGGTCAGCTCTGATGGAATCTACCCCAAACTATGATAAAGATAAGCTCTATGACGTGATCGTCATAGGTGGCGGCCCGGCGGGACTTACCGCCGCGCTCTATCTTGCACGTGCGAAATACAGAGTGCTGGTGCTTGAAAAGGAGCAATTTGGCGGGCAGATCACCATTACTCACGAGGTTGTAAATTATCCGGGAATTGGCAAAGCAAGCGGCAAAGAAATTACAGAAACGATGAGGAGTCAAGGCGAATTCTTCGGTGCGGAGTTCCTGCTTGCAGAGGCTACGCATCTTGAAGTTGAAGGAGACATCAAAACTGTCAAGACAGACAAGGGAGATTTTTATTGCCTTGGTATTCTGATTGCTACGGGAGCTCATCCAAGAGCTATTGGTTTCAAAGGAGAGGCTGAACACAAAGGGCGCGGTGTTGCGTATTGTGCCACGTGCGACGGAGAATTCTTTACAGGTAAAGAGATTTTTGTTGTTGGCGGCGGATATGCTGCTGCGGAAGAAAGTGTTTTCTTAACTAAATTTGCGCGCCACGTTACCATATTGATGCGAGGCGATGATTTCACCTGCGCGGCAGCGGTTGCAGAACCGGCGAAAAAACACGAAAAGATCAGTATCCTTACAAACACTGTGGTTGAAGAAGTATCGGGAGATGGCGGACTGAATTATATACGCTATAAAAATACAAAAACTGAAAAGGTTACGGAATACAGAGCCGACGGGGGAGATTTCTTCGGTGTGTTTGTTTTGGCAGGATATACGCCTGATACCAAAATTGTTAAGAGCCTTGTAGAGCTCAACGACCACGGCTATATCGTTACCGATTCGGAACAGCGTACAAGCATAGATGGCGTATATGCGGCAGGTGACGTCTGTATCAAACCGCTTCGTCAGATCGTTACCGCTACGGGCGACGGCGCTCTTGCGGCTACCGAGCTTGAAAAGTACGTTGCTGCCGTGCAAAGCAGAACGGGTATTTCTGCAAAACCACCTGTTTCAAAGAACTATAAGTCGGAAGATACGATCAAAAGCACCGAAAGCCAAGACTCGCCTGACGGGTTGCTGTCGGAGGATATGAAGGCTCAGCTGCGCACTCTGTTTGAAAAAATGCAAGGCAACGCTATACTCAAGCTCTATCTTGATAAGCGTGAGATATCACGAGAGCTTGAAAGTTATATGCGTGAGCTTGCTTCACTTTCGAATAAGCTTGCGGTTGATGTGGCAGACGCCAACTCTTCCTCTGATTTCGCACCATGTGTAAAGTTATGCCACACCGACGGAACAGAGACAGGTCTTGCTTTTCACGGTGTTCCGGGCGGACATGAATTTTCGGCCTTCGTTTTGGGCATCTATAATGCGATGGGACCGGGACAACCAATTGATGATAAAACAAGAGAACGAATTCAAGCGATAAGCAAGCCTACTGAAATTAAGGTGCTCGTATCCTTGTCTTGCACGATGTGCCCCGATACCGTAGTATCCGCACAGCATATTGCGGCAAAAAATAAGAACATCACGGCAGAGATATACGATATTCACCATTTCGAAGAAATCAGAAAGCAATATAACGTTATGAGCGTTCCGTGCATTTTGATCAATGATACCAATGTTTCTTTTGGAAAAAAGAACATTGATCAGATACTCGAACTGATCGGGTAAACAGCAAAAGGCGATGATCTAAACAATCACCGCCTTCAATTTTTAATTTTCTAAAATGCTTTCCGTGGCTTATTGTCCTTCTTCTTTGGTACAGTTCATCGTACAAAAGAGGATGCGGAACACGAGGGGCATTGATAAAATATGAACTCGCTCGCATTGACAAGGGCGGTGACAGCACTTGCCAATGCCATTGCTTGCAAACTGACAGTTGATGTAATGGCACTCCTTGCAAGCATTTTTGTTCAGCTTGGCGATACACTCGCCACCATCGCGGCACGGGAGAATTTGTGCGGAGATAAGAATAAATTTGAGGGCTGACCGTTTGCTTTTGGTCAGCCCTTGTTGGTTATTCAGTTAATGTTTCAACGGCAATCTGCACACCGAGCTTGAAAGCGTATTCAAAGATTGCCGCTTCTGCTAAACTCATATGGATTCTTTGCATTGAAAAAGGACATGATTCAAGTATGGAAATGATTACCATTTGATTGGTATCTTATACAAAAAACACTCGTTATCCAAGCCGGATAGCGAGTGCTTTTTGTTCACTTATGATAAGGGACTGCCTAAAAAAATTAATTTAAAGCAGCCCCTCGGATTTGTTTTGGATCGTATTATTGCGCAGCGGTATCGGATTCGGATTCCTGCTGTTGCTGCTCTGCAGCAGACTTAGACAGGGAAACGCAGATGATGATGCCGCCCTCATTGTCACCGGACATGGTGTAGGTGAAATTGGTGGGAACCTGAACGGTTGCATAATCACCGGGGCATGCGGTGTAGTAGATCAGCCACTTCTGGCCGTTTGCGTCGGTTACCTGCAGGGGGCTCTTTACCGAGTAGTTCTTGATCTCGATCACGAACTCTTCAAGGCAAAGGTTGTTGGCCTGCATGTAAGCAGCAGGGCCGTAGCCAACAAAGTGGAAGTAGTTGGTGTAGCCGGAAATGCCGGTTGTCGCGGACTTTTCCTCGGGGTAGCGCGCCACGATTCCGTACTTATGGGCATTGGATGTCAGCCATTCACTATATTCAGGATCGGACTCAAACTCAAAGGTGTTGACACCGTCGTAGATCTTGAGTGTTATACCAAAGCCGGTATGGTGGTCAGACTTTCCTGTAGGAACCGAGTAGGCAGGATTGGCTTGTTCTTCAGCGGTACGGTAAGCGGATACGATGATTGCATCACGCTTGCCTGTTTCCTTATGGAAATCGGTCAGCCACTGGTGTACGGCTACCATAGCGGTGCCGTCCAGCAGCTTGTCCATATTGGTTTTGTAAGCGGTGGTATCACCTTGGGTGTGCGCGGTGCGGTAATCCCAGATCTTGACCAGGTTTGCTTCAGCCTGCGCGGGGAACTTATATTCGTGTGTGTTATTGACCAGCGCCAAGGGGCCGTACAGCGTCTGATTCTTGTCTACGGTGACTTCGGTGTACTTAACGTCATCGGGGTTGCCGTTGTCAAAGCCTCCTGCCAGAGCCAGCACGATCTTGGTGCCGATGATGGTCATGAATACGACCAGGAGCAGGGCGATGACGATGCAGATCAGAATGACGACCAGCTTTTGCTGCTGCTGGCGATTGTCACGCTTGACGGGGCCTGTGGAGTAATTGCGAGGGGCTCTTTGATTGTCCATGAAAAACTCCTTTCGTATATTCTGTAAACGTTCTGTCGATAAGGAAAATTACTTTGCGTCCTTGATAGAGAAGTCCATACGGCCCTTCTTGTCAAGGCCCATGTACTTGACCTTGACTGCGGAGCCAACGTCGATGCCTGCGTCGGTCACCTTGTTGATTCTCTTGTCGCAGATCTTGGAAATGTGAACCATGCCATCCTTGCCGGGAGCATACTCAACGAAGCATCCGATATCCTCGTTGGGCTTATCCTTGCTTGCCAGGATCTTGACAACGGTTGCGTTGTAGATGCAGCCAACCTCGGGCTCAAATACGATAGCAGCGATAGCAGCCTGTGCAGCCTCTGCCTGGTCACC
>JAZQYT010000157.1:0-4429 GCA_045633665.1 Eubacteriales bacterium
CCTCGGTGGGCAGATACTGCTCGTACAGATCGTAGGGATCGACGTTGTAGCACTTTACCCATGCGATATCCACAACGGAGCCTGCTGCGCCCTCTTCATCATAGAAGGGAGCAAAGCCCAGAGTCTGGATGTAGTCCATCCATCTTGCTTCACCGTTCATGTCGATCAGCAGGTAGTTCCAGTTACCGTCGGTAACCATCTCATCCCAGTAGCACTCGTCAAGGTGGAAGTCGAGATCCTGTCTGGTCTGCCAGATAATGCCGCATTCTTCAGCCTTTTCGGACTTGGTGCGGTACTTGATAACAAGATATCTTGCATCGGAAAGCAGGTTTCTGGGGTATGCGGTACTGTATGCATAGCAGCCATCCTCTTCAGCGGTCAGGCGCAGGAAGGTGTCCTCACCCTCGGTGATCTGCTCAACCTTTACGCCTTCGCCGACCATGGTGTTGAATACGTTGGTGTCAGCAAAGTTAATAACCTCGCGCAGCTCGTATTCCAGATCCTCCTCGGAAACACCGGTGGTGGGATCCTTGGGGTCAAACACAACGTCATCGGGCTTGCCGGTGAAGGTAATGCAAGCGAAGTACTCGTTCATCTTCATGGAGTACTGACCGCCGATACCCTGGCAGAACAGAACCTGTGCGTTGGTGTTTGCATCGTTAGCGCCTGCGATCTCAAGCACGAATGCAAAGTTTACCTGATCGTTGTTCTCGGGATACTTTTCCCAACCCAGAGCGGGCTGCAGGTCAATTCTAAGCTCATAGATCAGACGCTGAGTAGCCTCTTCATAGGAAGCTGCGAAATCGCCCTCACCGGACTCATAGCGTGCAGGAGCGGGAGCCCATGCAAAGGTAATCTCTCTGTCATTTACGTTGTCATAGCCAAAGCCAAGCTCAACGTAAGAGGAATCCTTACCCATTGCTGCAGTGTCAGCCATACCGATCTGCAGGCAGTTGTGTGCGAACAGCATCATATCCTGGCCGGGCTGGCAGGAATAACCGTCAACGCAAGTGATATCGAAAGCCATGTACAGATACTGGCCATCCCAGCACCAATAAGCATCAAAGAAACCGTCCTTGATCTTGTTGTACAGCTCGTCAGCAGCCTCTGCACCGTAGTTGGTGGTGGTTGCAAGCGTGATGTAGTCCTCAAAGTTTTCGAAACGCGCGTACTCGTTCTTGTTGATCACGCCATCAATGGTGGGCTTGATTGCCTGATAAGGCACGTTCCACTTCATAGTAGCTTCGCCTGCTTCGCCTGCAAGAATTTCATCATTCTTTTCAGCAGCGTACTCGTAATAGCCTGCAACCTCAGTACGATCTGCAGCTGCTGCGGGAACTACACAGATAGCGGCAATCATGAGAGCGGCTACGATCAGAGCCATCAGTCTTTTCATGTTACACCTCTTAAAAAATAGTATTAACAAGTGACGAACACTCGCCATCTTATTAATCGTATTATACCGAATTTTCCCATTCGTGTCAAGGGTTATTTTTATTATTCTTTCTTTTTGAGTAAAAATCCTGCAACGCACAGCAGCAAGAGCACCGACGCACCAGCAGCCGAGCTGCATCCCCCACCCCGACATCCGAAAGAGCCTGCCTTACAGCCCGTCAAGTCCACGTCACCGAACACCTCATAGAAAAGTCCGGGACGTTCGACAGGTGGTTCCTCCGACATTGTAGCATGCTCGCTCCAAGTAGCCGTCACCTCTTGCGTTTCATACGTTTCCCAATCGGTTTCCACCACGATCCCACTGTCCGGCTCAGTCACAGGCTCGGGCGGCTCAGGCTCAGGCTCAGGCGGCTGCGGCTTTGTGACGGATTGCAAAAAGCCGGGTTCCAGCGTCACTGCGCTGTGCGCATACAGCTCGATCGGATCCTGCCGATAGAATTTCATCCACTCCAAGGATATGACCAGCCTTTCCGGATCTCCGCTGAGCGGCTTGAAGCCGATATTGCTGATCTTGCCCGACCAGCCCGGGTGATTTTTCATATCCATCACAACATACTCCGTGCTTGCAAGAGCGGGCCACTCCAGCGAAGCGGAATGCTCCCCCTCCTCGTTGCTCCAGGTCAATATGACCGCTGTCATGGAGGAGGTTGCCTTGATGGCTACGTACCGCGCGTCGGCCGTAACATTTTGCGGATGACGGCTGCTGATCACGCTTGCATCAAAGCTCTCAAAGCGCACGATGCAAAGCGACGCTGCATCCGTTGAAAGGTTTGCAACTGTTCTTTCCAGCGTAGCGTTGGTGCATTCCAGACTTTTGAACACGCCCGACGCGGAAAACGAGAGCTTTTCCACAAGCCCCGCTGCCTCTTCCTGCTCGGCCGTAACCTCCAAAGCGGGTACGTCCAACACTAAAATCGCAAGCAGCATGGCTACGATCGATACTGCTGCAAATATTCTTTTCATGTTCTTTTGCTCCCCCTTTCGGTCTATTTTCATTGTATCATATATTCCGCATCTTGTCAACAGGTGCAAAATTTGCAAAATCCGATTGCAATCGTGCGTATCTTGTGCTATAATGAAGGCAATACAAGGAAAGGACAAACCCATCATGAAGCATTTTACTCTGCAACCCTTCCCCCAATACCCCGATTGCTCGCTGATCGGTTATTTGCACGACCAAAGCCCAGAGCTGCAGATCACATCCCGCCGCACCGTGATCGTTTGCCCCGGTGGCGGTTATGCGTTCCTCTCGGCGCGCGAGGCAGAGCCCATCGCGCTGCAATTCTTGGCACAAGGCTTTAACGTTTTCATTCTGCGCTACTCGATCTGCGAGAACGCTGCCGCCAACCGTCCCTTGATCGAAGCTTGCCTGACGGTCAAGTATTTGCGCGAGCATGCAGACGAATATGACGTAAATCCCGACTATATCTTTATCAACGGCTACAGCGCAGGCGGCCACCTATCGGCCTCTTGCGGCACGATGTTTGATCTGCCCGAGATCCGCGCGGCTGTGGGCTGCGAGGATAACGACATGCACCGCCCCACGGGTACTGTGCTGGGTTATCCCGTCATTGCCAGCAACCACTACGGCCATGCAGGCTCGTTCAATCTGCTTTGCGGCTCGCCCGATGCCACCGATACAGAGCGCGCATACTACTCCGTTGACAAGCATGTCAACGCCAAGACCGCACCTGCCTTTATCTGGCACACGGCGGAGGACGGACTTGTGCCTGTACAAAACTCGCTGGTTTACGCGCATGCCCTTGCCGACCATGGCATTTCGTTTGAGCTGCACGTCTACCCCTTTGGCCCTCACGGACTTGCGCTTTGCAACAAAGAAACCTCCTACGGCCAAGCCCTGCTTGAGCGCCCCGAGTGCGAAAGATGGATCCTTGACGCAGGGCGTTGGATGATGCATTTTTCGTAAAGAAAAAAACGCTGCCTGATGGGGCTGCGGAAATAGCAGAAAAATTAACACGGAGATTGTTCAAAATCAATCTCCGTGTTCGTTTTTCTCACCTGAAAAGATACCAACCGTAGGGGACGTCGCCCCCTACAGCTGTTTTTATGCATATTTCGGTTAATATTATGATAGAAACGGGGATAATTCATCCCCGTTTTACCGCTAATTTATCAGCCCCATCGGGCTTTGATTTTTTTGTGCGATCAATGATCGCTCCGATTGATTGATCCTTCCATCGGTGCATCCACCGCGACGCATGCTGCGATGATATGCGCGGGCTTATACGGCCTTAGTTTTGCGGCACAGGCAGAGAGTGTCGCGCCCGTAGTCACCACGTCGTCCACCAAAATCACGCACTTCCCTTTCAGATCCGCGCAATGCGCGGGAATTGCCTCGAATGCCGAAAAGGCATTCTTTTTTCTTTGCTCCTGCCCCAGCATCTTTTGCACGCGTCCGCCCGTGCGACGGATCATGCAAATGGGTTTTGGTATACCAAGCTCTCGTGCCAAGGCCGCGCAAAGCCCTTTGGATTGGTCAAAGCCACGCTCACGCTCGGCACGTCTTGAGCGCGGTGCCCACACAAGCACGGTATTCTCGGGCGTTTGCCCCAGCACCAGCAGCTGCTTTTGCAGGGCGGGCGCAAGCTCTGATGCCAAAAACGCTTGCAGCTCGGCACTTTCCTTATCCTTGAGTTTGAAGATTACGCGGTTTCCCACACCCGAACGTTTTTTGGGCTCATACTCCACCAGTTTGATCAAAGTATCGATCCCATGCCTTGGCATGCTATTGACCGGATTTTTGCAATCCGCGACGGGATAGGCGCAGCAATGGCAAAGCGCATTCTTTTGCGCATCCCATTTGACAAGACAGGACCGGCAAAGAGCCCGCGGTTCATCCTTATCCGCACCATTCAGCAGCACGTCACACGCCGCGCACCGCGGCGGAAATAACAGTCTGCGCAGCAATTTCACTCTCATGCTTCCACCCCGGTGCGCAAGCGCTGCGCAAGGC
>JAZQYT010000158.1:0-3906 GCA_045633665.1 Eubacteriales bacterium
CCCCGGTATCACGGCTCATGCGCATGCTTTTGCTTGCTCTCAATGTGCCGCATATTTGTATCAGAATGACACTCGGAGGGGAAGTGTTCGCATCTCTTTATCTTTTTGCTCATTCCCATTGACTCGCCTTCGCTTTTATGCTATAATCTCTGTAAGATTTGACCCCGAAAGGAAGACCCCATCATGCAAAAATCCTACCGCCGCACGATTGCGGCATGCTACGCGGTGAATATCACCATGAGCGTGATCGGCAACCTGCCGCCGCTTCTGTTTCTGACTTTCCACGAAATGTACGGCATCTCGTACTCGCTGCTTGGCACGCTGGTGCTGATCAATTTCTTCACCCAGCTGACCGTCGACCTGATCTTTTCGTTCTTTTCCCATAAATTCAACATTCCGCTGACCGTGCGCCTGACACCCCTGATCGCTATCGCAGGTCTTGTGCTGACTGCGGCAGCGCCCGTGCTGTTCCCGAATGCCGTCTACCTTGGTCTTGTGCTTGGTACAGTGGTTTCCTGCGCAGCCTCGGGACTTTGCGAGGTGCTGATCAGTCCCGTCATTGCGGCCATTCCCGCAGAGAATCCCGACCACGAAATGAGCAAACTGCACTCTGTCTATGCATGGGGTGTTGTGGGCATGGTGGTGGTTGCCACCGCGTTCTTGCTGCTGTGCGGCAACCAAAACTGGCAATGGCTGACGCTGCTGATGACGCTTATACCCATTACGGCTGCCATCCTGTTTGCAGGCGCACCCATTCCGCAGATGCAGACGCCCGAAAAGACCTCGGGGGCGGTTAATTTCCTTAAGGATAAGACCGTTTGGTTGTGTATTTTGGCCATTTTCCTTGGCGGCGCTGCCGAGTGTACCATGGCGCAATGGGCGTCGGGGTATCTGGAGCAGGCCTTGGGACTCCCTAAGGTGCTGGGCGACCTGCTTGGCGTGGCACTTTTCGCAGTTGCATTAGGTATGGGCAGAACGCTGTTTTCCAAGATCGGCAAGTACCCGTCCCGTGCGATTTTGTGGGGCGCTGTCGGCGCGACCGCATGCTATCTGATCGCGGCGCTCTCTCCCTTTGCCATAGTCGGCCTGCTTGGCTGCGCGTTTACCGGCTTTTGTGTTTCTATGATGTGGCCGGGCAGCCTTTTGGTGGCATCCGACCGTTTTCCCACGGGCGGTGTGCTGATCTTTGCACTCATGGCCGCGGGCGGTGATATGGGCGCGTCTGTCGGCCCCCAGCTTGTGGGCATGATCACCGACTTTGCCATTCTCAATCCCATGGTCAGCAATTTCGCAGATACGCTGGGGCTTGCACCCGAGCAGCTTGGTATGCGCATGGGAATTCTGATCGGCATGCTGTTTCCGCTTACCGCCATTCCCGTATACGCGCATTTCCGCCGCGAAGATAAAAAGAAGCTTAAGGAGTTGACATGATGAACTTTGCACACAATCCTATCCTGCCCGAGCATATTTTCGTTCCCGACGTGGAGGCCCACGCTTGGGGGAACGGCCGCATCTATCTGTACGGCTCTTTTGATATCAAGGGCAACAAGAGCTTTTGCAGCCCCGTGCATCACGTGTATTCCTCACAGGATCTGATCCATTGGACAGACCACGGTGTGGTGTTTTCCATCGAGGATTCCACCTGGGCAAAGGACTGTGGCGTGCTGTACGCACCCGATTGCGCATACCGTGACGGCTGGTACTATCTTTATTACTGTGTGCCGGACGGACGCTGCGGTGTGGCCAAATCCCAGTCGCCCACAGGGCCTTTTGTGGACGTAGGGCAGATCGAGGGCGTTTGGGGGATTGATCCTGCCGTTTTCATTGATGACGACGGACAGGCATATCTCTATTGGGGACAGCTGACCTGGTGCCACGTGGCCAAGCTCAAGCAAAATATGGTCGAGATCGAGCAGGATACCGTCTGCACCCCCTTGACCGTGGAGGAGCACGAATTTCACGAGGGCAGCTCAGTCAAAAAGATCAATGGGAAATATTATTACCTGTTTGCAGACACCCACCGACACGGAGATCCCGACCGCCCCGACGGCAGACCTTCCTGTCTTGGTTATGCGGTTTCCGATCATCCCATGCACGGCTTTACGTATGGCGGTGTGATCATCGATAATTTCGGCTGCGATCCCGGTGTGTGGAACAACCACGGCTCGATGGAGCAGTTCAACGGCCAATGGTACGTGTTCTATCACCGCTCCACCCACGGTGGGGACTATTCGCGCCACGTGTGCGTAGAACCTATCTATTTTGACGAGGATGGCAAGATCCGCGAGGTCAAGCAGACAAGCTCGGGCGTTGGCGGTGCGATCAAGGCCACGGAGAAGATCCACGCAAGCCTTGCTTGCGAGTTGATCGGCCGTGTGCGCATTGCGGGGGATTCCGACCAAGCGTATGATCTTGTGCTGGATCAGATTGCCAACGGAGATCGCGCAACCTACCGCTATCTGGACTTTGACGGTGAGAATGCCTTTTCGATCTGCATGAGATCGGATGCAAATTGCCGCGTGGAGCTGTATGTGGACGGTGAATATCACGCGGATTTCAAGCTGCCCGCAAGTGAGCAGAGCATTACGACAACTGTAAAGATCCCTGCGATCACGGGCAGGCATACGCTAACGCTTGCATGGTACGGCAGATTTACAACCGCAAGCGTGCAGGAACTTACATTTTCGATTGGAGGATAAGAGATGGTCGCGCAAATTCCCGTACTTCTGATTGGCATTCTGATCGCCGTTATGGGCGTGATCAATATGATGGGCAATATCAATTCGCTGCATTCCTATCACCGTCACCGCGTCAGGGAAGAGGACAGAATTCCGTTTGGACGCATGGTGGGCGGCGGTACGCTGATTGTGGGCGTGGGAACGGTTGCGTTTTCTGTGCTGATGATGATCCATCATGCAACCGCGATTGAGCCCTTGGTTTGGATTGCCACAGCGGTCATGCTTGTTTGCATCATTGCAGGTCTTGCGCTCAGCTTTTGGGGCATGATCAAGTACAATAAAGGTATTTTTTAAGGTGTTTTTATGAAGCTTTGTGATTTACATACACATTCTATCTATTCGGACGGTACGTCCACGCCAGCCGAGCTGATCGCGCTTGCAAAAGAGGCGGGGCTTTGCGCTATCGCATTGACCGACCACAATACCGTGTCGGGCATTCCGCACTTTCTTGCAGCAGCACAGGGCAGCGACGTGATTGCCGTGCCGGGCATCGAGGTTTCCTCGGATTATCTTGGCAACGAGCTGCATATCGTGGGACTTTTCAGGACACTTGCGCATCTGGATGCCATGGAGGAATACGTGGCAGCGTATCTTGAAAGAAAAGAGCAGAGCAACGTAGATCTTTGCAACAATCTCTGCGCTGCAGGATATGAGATATCGTACGAGAAGGTCAAGGGTGCAACGCCCGACGGCACGGTCAACCGTGCGCTGATCGCAGCGGAGTTGATGCGTTGTGGTTACGTGGAGAGCATTAAGGCGGCCTTTGCCACGCTGCTTTCCAAAAAGGGCGGGTATTATCATGAGCCGGAGAAGCTTGATGCATTTGACGTGATCTGCAAGCTGCGCGAATTTTGCGCGATCCCAATCCTGGCGCATCCGTTTTTGAGCCTGGATGAAGCGCAGCTGCGCACCTTTTTGCCCAAGGCTTGCGAAAGGGGGCTTGTCGGCATGGAAACCGACTATTCCACCTTTGACGAGGCGACCACCGCGCTTGCGCATGCGCTGGCAGACCAATACGGCCTTTGCAAAAGCGGCGGCAGCGATTACCACGGCACCAATAAGCCGGATATTCGTGTAGGTATCGGACGCGGAACGCTTGCAGTACCCTTTGCGTATTATGAGAATTTGGTGAAATAAAAAAGCAGCCCAATGGGGCTGATGAATTAGC
>JAZQYT010000159.1:0-3469 GCA_045633665.1 Eubacteriales bacterium
CTATTGCGTTAGGTTGACCGTTACGGTGAAGGCAATTATTGTGTCCGTCTTGCTTGGTTTTATCGATAAGGGCAACCCAAATAAGCCTTGCCCCGCTGGGGAAGGGGGACCGCAGCGGAAGAGAATTTTGCGGAGCATCCGCAAAATGATCGACGCGGTTGCGGTGGATGAGGTTCCCGTAAAACCGCTCTTAACCCTATCTCCCTTTGTAGAGGTATCACGAAGCGACGGGGGCCTCATACAATCAAAACAGCAGGAATCTGCTCAAAATCGGACAAATTCCTGCTGTTTTTTGGTTAATTCCGCAGCCGAGCGGTTTCTTTTTTGTTATCTGTTCCCCATCGGCACGTATTCCTTGCTCTTGGAGATGCAGCGGTACGCGGGACGGATGATCTTATTGGCGGTGATGTACTCCTCCATTCTGTGTGCGCACCAACCCGCAGCACGGGCGATGGCAAACAGGGGCGTATACATTTCCACGGGAATATCCAGCATGCGGTAAACAAGGCCGGAATACATATCGAGATTGGCGCACATGGGACGCTCCACACCCTTGAATTCGCAGAAGATCTGCGGTGTCAGGCGTTCCACCTTTTCCAACAGCTCGAAATCCTTGCCGTAACCCTTTTCATACGCCAGCTCCTTGGCATATCGCTTTAAAATCACGGCTCTGGGATCGGACAGCGTATATACCGCGTGTCCCATGCCGTAGATCAGGCCGGATTTGTCATAGACTTCCTTATTGAGCGCCTTGACCAAAAAATCGGTCAACTGGCCGTCATCCCACGGATCTGCCACGGTTTCCTTGATGCAATCAAACATGCCCTGCACCTTGATGTTTGCACCGCCGTGTCTGGGGCCCTTGAGCGCACCAATGCCGCTTGCGATAGCGGAATACGTATCCGTACCCGAGGAGGAAAGCACGCGCGTGGCAAACGTGGAGCAGTTACCACCGCCATGCTCTGCATGCACGACAAGCGCAACGTCCAGAAGTCTTGCTTCCTTTTCGGTATACGACGAGTCGGGACGCAGCACGCGCAAAAAGTTCTCTGCGGTGGAAAGGCCGTCCACGGGGTTATGAATATTCAAGCTCTCGTCATGGAATGCGCTGCGATAGACCGCGTAGGACTGTGCCGCGATCACGGGCAATCTTGCCGTGATCTCCATGCTCTGGCGCATCATATTGTCAAGCGTTGTTTCATCGGGGTTGGGATCGTAGGAATACAACGAAAGCACCGCGGTGGCCATTTTATTCATGATCGAGGGACTGGGCGCCTTGAGCAGAATATCCTCGGTAAAGCGAGGAGGCAAGCGGCGGTAGGCAGATATCACGTCATTGAACTCGGCAAGCTCCGCATCGGTGGGCAGGTGACCGAAGAACAACAGAAAAATGCACTCCTCAAAGCCAAAGCGGCCGTCGGCTGTAAAGTTGGTGATCAGATCGTTGACGTCGAAGCCGCGGTAGCGCAGCACGCCCTCTGCAGCCTCCTTTTCACCCTCGTTGACCACGTAGCCGTGCGCATTACCGATTTTGGTAACGCCTGCGGTCACGCCGGTGCCGTCTACCTCGCGCAAGCCGCGCTTGACGCGGTGGTTGTCAAAGGCTTCCTTGGGGATCTTATAAGCGGATCTGGAATTTTCCAGCAGATCGTTCATTTCGCCTTGGATTTTGATTTCGTTATCGGGATTGATATAGGGCATCGTGTACACACCTTTCTGGTACATAAAAGAATAAAGCAGGGATAGTATACCATACTTCCCTGCTTTTTGCAAGAGGTTTTGCAACATTTTATTTGTAAACTTTCATTTTCGGGTGATATTGTGTGCTAATCATGTCGATTTCTGCAAGAATATTTTATCTTTATGCAAACTCATTGCCTATCCACCGTGATCACGGCAAAGTACTTGCCATCCCACAAAGCAAGGCCGTCCGCCACTCTCTGCTTGATTTCGGCATCGGTCAGCTTACATTCAAAGGGCGCTTCGATATCAAAGATCAAATTGGTATGCGAAGGGCCCGATACCACGCGGAAATCGTGCATGGAAAGGTGCTCATCAATGCCGCGCAGCAGCTCGCTTGTGCGCTCGCGCAGCGCATTGACCGTTTGGTCGTTGGTCACGATGGGATCCATGTGGATGGTGGCAATGATGCCAAGCTCCTCATGCAAACGCTTTTCGATATTGTCAATGACGTCGTGCGTGTGGAAAACGTCCGCGCTGCCGTCCACCTCCACGTGCAGGGACGCGATATGGTGACCGGGGCCGTAGCTATGCACCATCATATCGTGAATGCCCAGCGCCTCGGGATACTCGCCCACAAGGCTTTTGATGCTCTCAACCACCTCATCGGAGGGTGCTTCGCCCAAAATGGAATTTTTGGTTTCTCCCAGCACGCGAATGCCTGCGATCATGATCAGCACGGAAATGGCAATACCCACCGCACTATCCAGCCAAGGCCAGCCCAAATATGCGGCCACGATCTGCGCTGCAAGCACGCCAAGCGTCGCGCCTGCGTCCGAAATGCAATCGGTTGCGGTAGCGCGCATGACCGAGGAATCGATCTTTTTGGCAATCCTGCTGTTAAAGAAGAACATCCACAGCTTGATTGCAATCGAGATGCCCAGCACGGTATAGGTCAGCCAGCCCGCACCGCTGACCTCGGCAGGCTCGGTGCTTTGCAAAAGCGCGATCAGGGTTTCCAGGGAGTCACGGAACAGCGTCCACCCGACCAGGATAATGATGACCGACACCAGCAAAGACGCGACGTATTCAATTCTGGCATGTCCAAAGGGATGCTCGCGGTCAGCAGGCTTGGCAGCCATGCGGAAGCTGATCAGAGAAACCAGCGAGGAGCCTGCGTCCGAGAGGTTATTCATACCGTCGGCCATGATCGAGATCGCGCCAAACAGCGCGCCTACCGCGATCTTGCCTGCTGCAACCAAAAGGTTGAGCACGATGCAGACGATGCTGACCATGGTGCCGTAAGCCGAGCGCACTCGCACGTCGCCCACGGCATCGGGATTTTTGATAAAAAGCTTTGTCAGTAAAGTAGTCAAGAGATGCCTCCCAATTTTCGATAAGTAAAGTAGGATGAAAGTTTTTGATCGACCTTTTTTCAAAAAGGTCGCGGGTCGAGGGCAGAGCCCCGAAAAACGCCGTTTTAATTTGCGAAGCAAATATGTTCTTCTTTGCGGCAATTATGCCAAAAAGAACGGCAACGGTTTGCTCACACAACATCCTAACAACCGTTTATTTTTTTACATTGAACTAATTCACTCCGTTCTTTCTTTGGAGAAGTAGGCCAAAGAAATGAACCATGATTTGCAAGCGCATGAAAGGCCGTTAAAGGAGTTTCGCGCCTGCGGGCGCGACCAAGGGCGCTGCCGGTTAAGTTTTAGATGCTGGACTTCGCAGAAGTCCAGCATCAGGTGGCGTCACATACACTCGAAAGTATAACAACAATCACACG
>JAZQYT010000160.1:0-6322 GCA_045633665.1 Eubacteriales bacterium
AAAATCCATCAAAAAATTCAACGCCGGAGGGTGCTGCGCAGTTTTGCGCGAGCAAATATTTCGCAGATGCAAAGAGAAAATGCGAAGCAATATAAGATATTGCGAGCATTTTGTCTGCCGCAGATGCAGATATTTGCCGAGCAAAACCGTGTGAGTTCGGCTCTCTTCGGCTATAATAAGACATTACCACATGGAGGTAGCACCCATGAAACCACAAACGAGATACAATTTGATCTGGCGGCTTTTACGCGTCCCCGTTGCCCTGTTCTGTCGGCTGAAATTTGGTTACACCTATAAGGTAGCCAAAAATCTGCCCGATCACTATATCGTGCTTTCCAACCACACCACCGATTTTGACTGCGTTTTCGTGGGTTGCTCGTTCAAGCGGCAGATGTACTACGTAGCCAGCGAGCATATCGCACGCTGGAAGCACGGCTTTGGCCTCTTAAACTGGGCGCTCGCTCCCATTCTGCGCAAAAAAGGCACCACGGCGGCAGCCACCATCATTGACATTTTGCGCAAGGTCCGCAAGGGCGCAAATGTCTGCATGTTTGCAGAGGGCGTGCGCTCCTGGGATGGCAAGACCTGTACCATCGCGCCCACGACCGGGGGACTTGTCAAGGCCGCACGCTGCGGTCTTGTAACCTACCGCATCTCGGGCGGCTATTTTGCAAGCCCCATGTGGAGCACAAAAAACACGCGTCGCGGCTACGTACACGGTGAGCCTGTGGGTATCTATACCGCCGAGCAGATCGCTGCTATGAGTGAGGACGAGGTCAACCGCATCATCCGCGAGGATCTTTATGAGGATGCTTACGCGCGCCAGGAGCAGCGCCTGAGTAAATACCGCGGCAAAAATCTTGCGGAAAAAATGGAAAATCTGCTTTATATCTGCCCCTTCTGCTCCAAGGTTGACACCATGCAATCCAAGGGCGATCGCGTCAGCTGCTCTGCCTGCCGGGGCTTCTTTACATACGATGCGTTCGGTTATCTGCACGCCTCACCCGACAGAACCTTGACCGCGCTTGCCGCAAGACAAAAAGAGGCGACGGCTGCATTGGTGCAAGATAATACCGCGATCACGGCGCACCAAGCACGCGTTTATACCGTGGAGGGACACACCGAGGCCACGCTTGCTGAGGGTGAATTTGTCATGGATGCAGATGGCATTACCTGCGGTGAAATGCACGTTCCCATGTCCGAGATCAACGAGCTTGCCATGCGCGGCAGACGTTTCCTTTTGTTCAGCTTTGGCAAGACCTATTGCGAAATGACCGCTCCCGACGGCAATAACATTTATAAATTCTTTGAATACTATCAGCTTGTCCAGATTATGCAAAAGCAGGAACAGATATAAAACACAAGCCCTCGATTAATCAAGATCGAGGGCTTTTTCACTAAAACTATGTTCTTTAGGCTTAGGCGGGCGATCAATGATCGCCCCTACAGCTGCTTATGTTGCATTTTCGGTAATACAAAGACTTAACGCATTCAGTCATTCATAAACAAAAGCTGCCTTTTTGGGAAGACAGCTTTGTTTTTACCGCTATTTTCGCATCCCCATGAGCGGTTTTTCTATTTCAATTCAGATTACCGCTCCACACGATTCATCAATGCCCTGCCGTTTTTCTTGAGCCATGCGTGGCGGGCCTTGTAGTCCGGCATGACGCGGTCGATCTCGGCATAAAACGCCTTTGAATGGTTCATGTGCTTACGGTGGCACAGCTCGTGCACCACAACGCTGTCCAGCACCTCGGGCGGGGCTAAGAGCAACAGGCAGTTGAAATTGAGGTTGCCCGCCGCAGAGCAGCTGCCCCAGCGCGTTTTTTGCGTGCGGATGGTAATGCGCCCGTAGCTGACACCCACCTTGGGCGCATAATGCGCCACACGGTCGGCAAACACCGTCTTTGCCCTTTTTTTCAGCTCCTCATGCTCCTGCTCGGTCAAAACGGCACGCGCGGATTGCGGTGCTGCCGCCTTGGCCTGCGATTGCTTTTCTTGCTGCTTGCGGATCCAATCCGCGTGCTTTTGCACAAAGCGATCGATGGCGGACTTGGAAAGGCGGCGCGGTGCGCGCACCACGATCTCACCGTTTTTGATCTGCAGGCTGACTGTTTTTCGGTCGGAGCGGATCAGCTTATATTGCATCACTTTCTGCGCTTGACTGCCAGAGCGCACCAGCCGTTCTCCTCTGCCTTTTCCACGATCTCAAAGCCGTGGGATTCAAAGCAATCGATGACGTCCTGACTTCTTTCCATAATGATGCCCGATGCCAGCAGCACGCCGTCGTCCGCGATGTACTTATGTACGTCAGGCGTCATGCGGATGATGATATCCGCCACGATATTGGCGCACACAAGGCCGTATTTTCCGCCCTCCAGATCCACCGCACGCAGCAGGTCGGACTGGTCACAGGTGATGTTGGTAAGGCCCGAATCCTTGATATTTTCGCGTGCAACGCGCACCGACATGGGATCGATATCGTAAGCCTTGCACTCACCTGCACCCAACTTGGATGCACAAATAGCAAGAATGCCACTGCCCGTGCCAACGTCCAGCATGCGCACACCGGGCGTCGTATACTTTTCCAACAGGCCGATAACCAAACGCGTGGTTTCATGCGTACCCGTGCCGAATGCCATACCGGGATCCATGCGCACGATCAGCTCGCCCTCGGATGCCTCGTACTTTTCCCACGCGGGAACGATAACGATCTTGGAGCCGATCTTGATCGGCTTATAATATGCCTTCCATGCGTTCGCCCAGTCCTCTTCGTTCAGACCGATCATTTTGATCTCGCCCTCAATGCCGTCCTTTTGCATCATGCTGCGCAGAAAATCCACGTCCTCGCGAATGTCACGCTCCACGGGCAAATAGACCGACACCGACGCAATGGTCTTATCCGCATTGAGAATGCTTTCGTCGATCAGATCACCGTAACAGGTTTTGAGATCGATGTCGCTGTAATCCTCGATCATCAGATTGTTGTTGATCATGCTCATCACAGCCACCAGCGCATCCAGCTGCTCCAGTTTAACAGTCACGCGGATCTGCGTCCACTGCGTGGTCTCGCCCCAATCCTCGCAAACGTAATCCTTATCTACCATGCTTTATTTCCCCTTCTTGAAGAAATTCTTTTTCTTTTTATAGTTGCTCTCACCGCAAGCCTCGGCAAATGCACGCATTGCCTCCTTTTGCTTGGAGGAAAGTCCCGTGGGGATCTCAACCCCAACAGTAAAGATCAGATCGCCTCTGCGAGAGCTGTTGTTGAGATTGGGAATGCCCTTACCGCGCAAGGTAAAGGACGTACCCGTCTGTGTCCCCTCGGGCAGCTCAAACTTCTGCGTCCCCTCCAGCGTAGGCACGTCGATCTCGGCACCCAGCACCGCCTCGGAGATGGTCACGGGAATGTCGCAGTAAATGTTCGAGCCGTCACGCTTGAAGATCTTGTGGCTTTGCACGCTGATCTGCATGATCAGATCACCCGCAGGGCCACCGTTCTTGCCGTCGCAGCCCTGGCCGCGCAGCGCGATCTTTTCGCCATGGTCAATGCCTGCCGGGATATCCACGGTCAGATTCTTATTCTCGCGCTCCATGCCTGCACCGCGACAGCGCGAGCAAGGCGTTTTAATAATCTTACCCGTACCGCGGCACTTGTCACACGTACCCGTGGACTGGAACTGCATGCCACCCATATTATGCACGGTACGCACCTGTCCCGTGCCACGGCATGCCGAGCAGGTCTCGGGCGCGTGTCCGCCCTCGCTGCCGTTTCCTCCGCAATCGGGGCATTTGCGCAATCTTGTATAGGTAATGGTCTTTTTGGCACCGAAGGCCGCCTCCTCAAAGGACAGCGAAACGCGCAGCTGGATATCGTCCCCGCGCTGCGGGCCATTGCGACGACGCTGACCGCCACCGCCGAATGCTCCGCCAAAGAAAGATCCGAAGATATCGCCAAGGTCGCCAAAATCAGCGCTGTAACCGCCGCCGTAGCCACCGTAACCGCCGCCAAAGCCGGAGCTTTGGTCAAAGGCTGCATGACCGAACTGGTCGTACTTGGCCTTTTTGTCGCTGTCGGACAGCACCTCGTACGCCTCGTTGACCTCCTTGAACTTTGCCTCGGCCTCAGCGTTTCCGGGGTTCATATCCGGATGGTATTTCTTTGCCAGTACTCGGTACGCCTTTTTGATATCCGCGTCGGACGCGCTCTTGTCAACGCCAAGCACCTCGTAATAATCTCTTTTATCTGCCATGTCAAATTCCTTTATAACCTGCTGTAGGCTGCCGCACCGTGTGCGACAGCCTGTAGCTTCTTTAAATTACTTGTTGGAGTTATCCTCGTAGTTTGCATCGTAGTAGGTGCCGTCGCCTGCGTCGTAATTGCCGCCCTGCTGGCCACCCTCAGCACCGCCCTGTGCGCCCTGCTGACGGTACAGCTCCTCGGACACCTTGTAGAATGCCTTTTCCGCAGCCTCGGTATCAGCCTTGATGGCCTCGGTATCGCTGCCCTTCAGGGTTTCCTTGAGCTTTTCAATGCCGGCCTTTGCCTCATTGATGGCATCGGGGCTTACCTTGCCCTCAACCTCGCCCAGCGTCTTTTCCATCTGGAATACCATGGACTCTGCACGGTTGCGCACGTCAACGGCTTCCTTCTGCTTCTTATCCTCTTCCGCAAACTTTTCAGCCTCGCGAACAGCCTTGTCGATATCCTCCTGGGACATATTGGTCGAAGAAGTGATCACGATGTGCTGCTCCTTACCGGTGCCCTTATCCTTTGCGGTAACGTTTACGATACCGTTGGCGTCGATATCAAAGGTAACCTCGATCTGAGGAACGCCGCGGGGAGCGGGCGCGATGCCGTCCAGAATGAATCTGCCAAGCGTGGTATTGTACTGTGCCATTTCTCTCTCGCCCTGCAGCACGTGAACCTCAACAGAGGTCTGGCCGTCAGCTGCGGTGGAGTAGATCTGGCTCTTCTTTACAGGGATGGTGGTGGTTCTGTCAATGATTCTGTTGAATACGCCGCCCATGGTTTCAATACCCAGGGACAGAGGAGTTACGTCGAGCAGCAGCAGATCCTTGACCTCACCGCCCAGAACGCCGCCTTGGATTGCAGCACCGATGGCTACACACTCGTCGGGGTTGATGCCCTTGAAGGGTTCCTTGCCGATAAACTTCTTAACAGCATCCTGCACAGCGGGAATTCTGGTGGAACCACCGACTAAGAGGCACTTATCGATCTGAGAAACGCTCAGGCCTGCATCAGCCAAAGCCTTCTTGGTGGGAACCATTGCGCGGTCAACCAGGTCAGCCGTGATGCGGTCGAATTCAGCTCTGGTCAGGGTTGCCTCAAAGTGCAAGGGTCCTGCGCTGGTGGCGGTAATGAAGGGCAGGTTGATGTCTGCGCTCATCATACCGGAAAGCTCGATCTTTGCCTTCTCTGCTGCATCCTTGAGTCTTTGCAGCACCATCTTGTCGCGGCGAAGGTCAACGCCATTTTCCTTCTGGAACTTTTCAGCCATCCAGTCGATGATTCTCTGGTCGAAGTCGTCACCGCCCAGCTTGGTGTCACCGTTGGTTGCAAGCACCTCAAACACGCCGTCCGAGATCTCAAGAATGGATACGTCGAAGGTACCGCCGCCAAGGTCGAATACCATGATCTTTTGCTCAATCTCCTTGTCCATACCGTATGCAAGTGCTGCAGCGGTGGGCTCGTTGATGATTCTCTTTACGTCAAGACCTGCGATCTTACCTGCATCCTTGGTTGCCTGACGCTGTGCGTCGGAGAAGTATGCGGGAACGGTGATGACCGCCTCGGTCACGGTAGTGCCGAGATAGCTCTCTGCGTCAGCCTTGAGCTTCTGCAGAATCATTGCGGAGATCTCCTGGGGGGTGTATGCCTTGCCGTCGATGTTGGTCTTGTAAGCAGAGCCCATTTCTCTCTTGATGGAGATAACGGTTCTGTCGGGGTTGGTGATCGCCTGTCTCTTTGCGACCTGACCGACCATTCTTTCGCCGGTCTTGGAGAAAGCAACTACCGAGGGGGTAGTTCTGCTGCCTTCGGGATTGGGGATAACGATGGGCTCAGAGCCCTCAAATACTGCTACGCAAGAGTTGGTAGTACCTAAATCTATACCGATGATCTTTCCCATAATAATTTTTCCTCCTATATATGGTGTTAATTAGATTTCTTTGATTAGTTTGCGACGATGACCATGGCAAAGCGCAAAATCTTGTCGCCCTTTGCATAGCCCTTTTGGTAAACCTCGGTGATCTCGCTTTCACCGAACTGCTCGTCTTCGATATGCATGACTGCGTTGTG
>JAZQYT010000161.1:0-3969 GCA_045633665.1 Eubacteriales bacterium
GTTGAGAAAATTCTCTCCGTTCTTTTTGGCACCGCGGGCGCAAAAAGAACCAAAAACGCCGAGAATATTTCGCCTCTGCGGAGGCGACCAAGGGTTGTGCGCCCTTGGATGGGCAGTCGCGTTTTGAAAAAAGCGACGCAAAAACTTTCATCAGGGAAAACTTGTCCGTGCCGCAAAAGTCAAGCAATTTCCCATTCCTTGTTCTAACTTTGCCCTCTCCCTCATAAATTATAGCGAAACAAATCAGGGGAGGATGCATTCATTATGCCTGAACATTCCATTTATCAAGATATTGCCGAGCGTACGGGCGGCGACGTCTACATCGGGGTAGTTGGCCCCGTACGTACCGGGAAATCCACCTTTATCAAACGCTTTATGGAAGCCCTCGTGCTGCCCAATATCGGTGAGGGCTATTCGCGTGAGCGTGCGCGTGACGAAATGCCGCAGTCGGCTGCTGGCAAAACCGTTATGACCACCGAGCCGAAATTCATTCCCGACCAGGCCGTTCCCATTCAAATCGACGATTGCGCCTCGCTGCGCGTCAAAATGATCGACTGCGTGGGCTATATCGTACCCGAGGCGCTGGGAACCATTGAAAACGGTCAGCCGCGCATGGTGCGCACGCCCTGGCGGGAGGAGCCCATGCCCTTTGTTGAGGCGGCCGAGATGGGTACGCACAAGGTCATTACCGAGCATGCCACCATCGGTATGCTGATCACCACCGACGGCAGCATTGGCGACATCTCGCGCGAAAGCTACGTAGAGGCCGAGGAGCGCATTGTGGGCGAGCTCAAAGCCCTTGGCAAGCCGTTTGCCATGATCTTAAATTCGGTCAATCCCACGTCCGAGAGCGCCATGGATCTGGCCTTCGCGCTGGAGAAAAAATACGGCGTTCCCGTTGCGCTCGTATCCTGCCTTGAGCTGGACGGAGAGGATATCCGCCACATCTTAGAGCTTGTGCTGCATGAATTCCCCGTAGCCGAGATCGCGCTGCACCTGCCCGAATGGACGCGCGCTTTGGATGCCGAGCATCCCATTCGCCTTTCCCTTCTCTCCTCGATCCGCAAATGTGCTGATCGCGTGGGCAAGATCGGGGACGTCAAGCAGGCCTTTGCCGATCTTGGCGACAACGAGTACCTCAAATCAGCCGAGATCAACACGGTCGACCTTGGCACGGGCAAGGTGCGTATCTCGCTTTCTCCCATCGATGGGCTATACTATCAGGTCATCAGCGAGCTGACCGGCTTTGACATCGAGGGCGAACAGGAGCTGATCGCGCTTTTGCGCCGTCTGGCCGTGGTGCAACAGGAGTATGAAAAGATCGAGGGGGCTTTGCGCGACGCCGAGCAAAAGGGCTACGGCATCGTTATGCCCGATATTGAGGATATGACGCTGGAAGAGCCGCGCATCGTCAAGCAGGCAGGCGGCTATGGCGTCAAGCTGCGTGCAGGGGCGCAGTCGATCCACATGATCCGCGCCAATATCTCTGCCGAGGTCAGCCCCATGGTGGGCAGCGAGCAGCAATCCGAGGATCTGGTTAAGTACATGCTGCGCGAATTTGAGGAGGATCCCAAAAAGATCTGGGAATCCAACATGTTCGGCAAGAGCCTGTACGAGCTTGTCAACGAGGGGCTGCACGCAAAGCTCGAGCATATGCCCGAGGCCTCGCGCGCCAAGATCGGGGATACCTTGGAAAAGATCATCAACGAGGGCAGCAACGGCTTGATTTGTATCATTTTGTGATTTCTTAAAAAGGGCTGCAACGCAGCCCTTTTCAACTGAATAAAACAAACAAGTTGCGAAAGGTATTATCATTGGTAGGGGGCGACGTCCTCCTGCCATGCAAAAAAATTGAAAAATTATCCACAATTTTGTCAACTCTGCGTCTTATTACGGTATTATGATATGAGGGAGCAGTGTTTCTGCAAGCAGAAATTGCACCATCAAAAAGACGAGAGGAGCAAATTATGCAAGACCAACAGATCATTGATTTGTACAATCAGCGCAATGAGCAAGCCATCGTGCAAACTGAGGCAAAATACGGCACGTATTGCATGAGCATTGCGCAAAACATTCTGCAAAATCTGCAGGATAGCGAGGAGTGTGTAAACGACACGTGGCTGCGCACCTGGAATTCCATTCCGCCCGCGCGCCCCGACAGCTTGAAATATTACGTTGGGATGATCACGCGCCATCTTTCACTCAATCGCTTTGAGCATTTGCACCGCGCCAAGCGCGGCGGTGCCGAGGTGATACTGGCACTTGATGAGATTGCCGAGGTTGCCGATCCCGAAGCAAGCACGTTTACGCAGCTTGACGAGCAGGAATTTGCGCGCATTCTCAACGCGTTTTTGCGTGAGCTGCCCGAGCGTGATTGCAGCATATTCATCCGCCGCTACTATTACGTGCAAGGCGCGGACGAGATCGCACGCTATTACCGCATCACGCGTGCCAACGTATTCAAAATCCTTTCCCGCGCAAGGGCAAAATTGCGCGAGGCCTTGGAAAAGGAGGGATACACGGTATGACGGGTATGACGCTTTTACAATGGATGAGTGGGATCGACTTTGACCTGCTTGCACGCGTGGACACCCCCTCGCGCGGTGTACGTGCGCGTCCTTGGCGCGTGTGGATCCCCGTGGCGGCTGCTCTTTTGCTGGTTGCGCTGCTGTTGCCTACCGCCATCATCGGGCATCAGACAGAGGTTTACGTAGAGGAAAATTACGAGCATTACGACGGCACGGTGCTGCACATGATGGACATTATGCTGACGCAGGATGAGAATGCGTTTACAGAGCTGCTGGGCGAGAGCGGCACGCAGAAGCTGCACGAGATGTTCGTGGCGCTGCGCAAGGCGTTGTATCCCGATATGGATCTGCGTTTTTCCGAGCTGCCGGTGTATCCTATGTTTGTGCACCCGGGCAATGATTCGTGGGGCATTGCCGGGGATTTACAAAGATTAGAGGGAAATGCATATCGCTTGGGGATTCCAAAGGAGATCGACGGTCTACCTGTGAACTGTATTGAGTCGCGAGGTTTTGCTTATGCATTTGAACTGGCGGTCGCCGAGATTCCGGGATCAATTAAAATGATTGACGAGTGTGCTTTTATAGAATGCAGGGATTTGGAAAAGGTGAAAATGGAGTATGGCGTGGAGAGTATAGGTTCCGCTGCATTTGCAAATTGTCCCGCCTTGACAGAGGTGATCTTGCCAAACAGTTTGAAAGAGCTTTCCTTTGCGGTGTTCAGCGGTTGCACGTCTTTGACCGAGATCACGTATACGGGTACAATAGATGAGTGGAAAGCCTTGTATAAAGATGAGGACGAAACGTGCCCGTGGTATATCGGCTCGTCCATCAAGGTCGTGCATTGCACAGATGGGGATATTCATGTCGGAGAATGATCCATATATCAAAAAGGGGCTGCCGAGCATGGCAGCCCCTTGACACTATGCACCAAAACGTGCTATAATGTCAATGAAAATCAAGAAGTAAAGGAGAAAAAGATGTTTTGCTGTGACATGATGGAACGCAACGTTCTTGGAGAGAATGACAGAAAAAGCCTTGTGCATTACTCCAAACGATTTGACGAATACACGCTGCCCGACTCCGATACCACCGGCATTCTCCTTCGCTTTTGCCCCTGGTGCGGCAAAAAATTGCCCGCAAGCAAACGTCAAAGATGGTTTGAGGAGCTTGATGCGCTCGGCATTGCATTTTCGTTGTTTGAGACCGAGCAGGTCCCGCCCGAATACTTATCCGACGCTTGGTGGAACAAATAAATATCCACCCGCCATAGCGGGTGGTATTTCAGTTTCGGGCATAGCCCTAATGCTACTGGCTGCGCACAAGTGCGCTTTTTATTGGCCTGCCAGCCATGCAATTGTTACTTACTACCCGTAAACGGGTTCTCTTTGAGTTTATTATTTTCTGTAGGGACAGGCGTCCCCGACTGTCCGTTTTAGAGTGA
>JAZQYT010000162.1:0-3752 GCA_045633665.1 Eubacteriales bacterium
AAGTCGCCCATCTTGACCATGCGAACGATCTTGCCGTACTTTTCGCCAAACAGCGCCATAGCACCTGCTGCACGAGCGGATTCGATATCGGTCTCAACGCTTTCGATCGCGTTAGCTGCCAGAATGTGCAGGTTGACCAGAGCCTCGTCCTTGCGGATCTCGTCTTCGGTCATAGCGGCAAAGTGAGAGAAGTCGAAACGGCAACGGGATTCGTCCACGTAAGAGCCTGCCTGCTCAACGTGCGTGCCCAGTACCGAGCGCAGAGCCGCCTGCAACAGGTGGCATGCGGAGTGGTTGCGCTTGATTGCATCACGGCGCAGGTCTGCAATATCTGCAGTCACGACGTCGCCAACGTTCAGCACGCCCTCGCTGATGGTGCAAAGGTGCAGGTAAATGCCGTCAGTCTTCTTGGTGTCGGTAACGCTGATCATGACGCCATCCTTGTAGATGGTACCTGTGTCGCCAACCTGGCCGCCGCCCTCACCGTAGAAAGGAGTCTTGTCCAAAATGACGGTGCAGTCACCCTCGGAAATGCTGTCAACAAGGGAGTCCTCGGCAAGGATCGCAATGACCTTGGCCTCGGTTCTGTATTCGGTGTAACCGGTAAATTCGGTCTTGGCAATATCGGAAAGTGCGGACTTGGAAGCCTCGCTCCAGCCGCTGATGTTGCCGCGTGCAGCACGTGCGCGCGTCTTCTGATCGTTCATCAGCTTCTTGAAGGTCTCCTCGTCGATCTTGAGGCCGGATTCAGCCACGATCTCACGCGTCAGGTCGATCGGGAAGCCGAAGGTGTCGTACAGCTTGAATACCTCTTCACCCGAAATGGTGTCGGCATTCTGTGCGATCGCACCGTGCAACAGGTCGGAGAGAATGGAAAGGCCTGCATCGATGGTTGCGTCAAAACGCTTTTCCTCGATGGAGAGAACCTTGAGAATATAGTCGTGCTTGGTGGTCAGCTCGGGATAAGCACCGCAGTTTTCTTCCATAGCCACAACGCAAAGCTCGGAGAGGAAGGGGCGGTTGATGCCCAGCAGCTTGCCGTGACGGCAAGCGCGACGAATGATACGGCGCAGAACGTAGCCGCGTCCCTCGTTGGAGGGGATAACGCCGTCGCAGATCATGAACATGGCGCTCTTGATGTGGTCGGTGCAAACGCGGATGGAAATATCGTCGTTTGCATCTGCACCGTAGGTCTTGCCTGCGATGGTGCAAACGGTATCGAGAATGCGGCGGTTGGTGTCAACCAAGAACATGTTGTCCGCGCCTTGCATCACGCAAGCCAGACGCTCAAGGCCCATACCGGTATCGATATTCTTGGACTTCAGCTCGGTGTAGTTGCCGTGGCCGTCGTTGTCGAACTGGGAGAATACGTTGTGCCAGATCCCCATGAAGCGGTCGCAGTCGCAGCCGGGACGGCAGTTCGGATCACCGCAGCCATGCTCAATGCCGCGGTCAAAGTAGATCACGGAGCAGGGGCCGCAAGGACCGGAGCCATGCTCCCAGAAGTTGTCTGCCTTACCAAGGCGGGTAATGCGCTCTGCGGGAACGCCAATGACCTTGTTCCAAAGCTCGTAAGCCTCTTCGTCATGCTCGTAAACAGAGGGCCAGAGCAGCTCTTCGGGAATATCCAGCCATTCGGGAGAGGTCAAAAACTCCCAAGCCCACGGAATGGCCTCGTTCTTGAAGTAGTCGCCGAACGAGAAGTTGCCCAGCATTTCAAAGAAGGTACCGTGGCGTGCGGTGTGACCGACGCGCTCCAGGTCGGGAGTACGAATGCACTTCTGGCAGGTGGTGACGCGATTACGGGGAGGAATTTCCTCACCGGTAAAGAACTTCTTCATAGGAGCCATACCCGAGTTGATCAGGAGCAGGGATTTGTCGTTAATGGGAACGAGAGGATAAGAGGGAAGGCGCAGGTGTCCCTTGGATTCAAAGAAGGACAGATACTTTTCTCTCAGATCATTTAAGGATGTCCATTGCATAGTAAAAAATTCCTTTCGGGATGAAATCATATTATCAACTATTTATTATAGCATGAGGACAAGAGAAATGTCAAGAGGTACGCAGAAGTTTATGACAACCTAACACATGAAAGTTTTCGCCCACCGTCACCCAAGCGGACCACTCCCACAGGATAAAAGTTTTTGATCGACCTTTTTCCAAAAAAGGATGGTGGCGTGTGAATGTCGTTATACTTTCGAGTGTAAGTGACGCCACCCGATGCTGAATTCCTTCAAAATTCAGCATCCAAAAGTCAACCGGCAGCGCCCTTGTCGCGCCCGCAGGCGCGAAATTCTCTCGGCGTTTAATTTGCGAAGCAAATATGTTCTTCTTTGCGGCTACTCCGTCAAAAAGAACGGAGAGGATTATCTCAATGTTCCATTTGTGTTTGGTAAGAGAGGATGAATTTGCTAGTGATTCCTCTCCGCGACAATCATATAATCAAGCCTGTACTTTGGGTTCCGGGTTGACAAATGATGTTAATCATGTTATAATAATTTAGCAATTTGTGTAATTCCGCATCACAGAACGGGACGATTAAAGACAATGATACGAGGAGAAGTAGAAGGCATGGACATGAGATATGGGAATATGGGCTAATAAACATGGCTACAATGGCACCCCAAGTGAGTTATTAAACGAGATGCCTTCGGATGATTCATCTTGGGGGTGGTATTGCAGCAATCCGTCGCTTTGGTATGACAGTGACATCCTATATTATGTAATAACGAGTGAGTAAAATTATGAAGAAAAGACATATTGTTCTAATAGTATTCATTTATTCGATTATCATAATACTTTTGGTTGTGACTGGGATGTTATTTGCTGACCATTTAAGTGGAGAATCGAATAGCAAGTTAATCGATACCCTAAAGGACATATTGTGCTTCCGAATACAAGATACTGCAGAATCGGAGACATCTGAAGTATCAACCACATCGTATTATGACTACGTGACTGAGCATATGGATGAGTATTTGGCGGAAATAGATAGACTTGAAGCAACTTATTTGGATAAGAACAGGCAACATATTCCTCATGATTCGGATTTTGATTTGATCGAAGAAGGGATGCATATTTCACAAGTTGTGACGATTGTAGGGAAACCGCACGATATGTCAATCCCGTTTCCGCATGGGATTTGGTTATGCTGGACGAGTGATAATGGTACACAGTATAGTATAGAGTTTGATGGAAAAACTCCATATGATCCATCTATTGAATTTCGGGAAAAAATTCTTTCAAATGGGATAGTTACCTGTATATCTGTTTCACATTCGGAACTTGACACAACCGCAGCCGAAACCTTATCAAGGGAACAAGCCATGGCCTTATATATGGATTGCGAAAAAACACATAAGCCAACAGAGCAAGATTTTGATCAGATCCAAAAAGGGATGGCGGTACAGGAAGTCGTGGAAATTTTGGGAAAACCGCACGATTTTCATGGCGCCGGTAATTTTACTTACGTTATGGTGTGGGAATCTGTTGGGGGAGAAATGCTGACAGTCTTCATAGGCTCGGGCGGTGGCCCTCTTGACATCCAAACCGTTATGGAAGGGAATTATTCCGTCGGCGAGCCGATGCGTGAAAGTGAGACATAATAACAAGGGAGAACCGGATATCTGGCTGCACAATTAGCGAAAATGTTGCACGGGGATTGTTTCAAGAGCAGTCTTGGTATTCGCTTTTCTCGCATAATAAAGACACCTGTTGCAGGGGACGGCGCCCTCGACGTCCCGACCTGCTGT
>JAZQYT010000163.1:0-2985 GCA_045633665.1 Eubacteriales bacterium
GCTCCGGCGACGGCTCCGGCGAAGGCTCCGGCGAAGGCTCCGGCGAAGGCTCCGGTGGTGGCTCCGGTGGTGGCTCCGGTGGTGGCTCGGGCAGCGGATCTGGTGGCGGGGGGTCTGAGGACGTACCTCCCGAAAAGCAGACCATCGAGGTCATGCCCAAGTATCAGTGGAAGTATTACGACGGCACTGCGCTGGTTGCAATTCCCAAAATCGAAGCAGATCTGGTTTTGGCAGAGCTGCTTGCTCAGGGGTACACCTATTCCGTAGAGGTGATGGGCGAACAGACCGAGGTTGGTGTGGGAATCAGCTATGTTACAAGCTTCGTTCTGTACGATCCCGATCTGCACGACGTGACCGATCGGTTTGAGATCGAATACAAGGAGGGCGTTCTTGAGGTGATAGACATAAGCAAGGAGATCATTCGCGTTTACCTCTATCAGCTGCAAAAGTATTATGACGGTACTGCACTTTGCTTTGAAGCAGAGGACTATGAGATCATTGAGATCCCCGATGACGTAGAGCTTGTATTGGATCTGCATATCAGTCTGACCGAGGTCGGCTCGATCTCGCTGTCCGAAATCAACGGTAATCTGACAGCGTATGCGACCTACAGAGTATACAGAGATGGCGAGGACGTTACGGATCAGTTCGTGCTGATCTTCGATCAATTCTCACAAACGGACACGTATATGCCGATCAAAGTAGACAAGAGGGTGATCACAATCACCTCTGCAAGCCAGACCAAGGTGTTTGACGGCAAGCCGCTGACAAGCGACAGCGCAACGGTTTCCGCAGGAACACTTGCAGAAGGTCACACCATGTATGCGCAAGTATCCGGTTCTATCGTGGCTGTAGGCGAAGCGCAGAACTATATCGATTGGATCATCATTGAGGATGCATCCGGCAAGGACGTGACAGATTATTATGATATCCAAGCGGTATTCGGTACGTTGACCGTCCTGCCTCCCGATGCATAACGAAGCAAAAAAATCCCCTCACCCGATCTTGATCGGGTGAGGGGATTGACGAAAGGAGAAGTGTGTATGTACCTGCGCGTGTTTGATAAGAAAAATCAAAGATACTATAAATCCGTGGCATATTGCAAGGTCGCCAATGAAAATCAATACCAATACGTCGTACTGGATCCGTATGACAACTGCTTTACGCTGGTGGATTGCTTTGATCGAAGCGGCAAGGTATACGTACCCTTGGTGGAGCATATCCGGCTAGATGCGGATGATTGGACGGAATATAAATATGCGAAGCTTTTGAAATACAAGCAGTATTGCAAAACGCATGGCAAAGAAGAGCCGGAGATTGAATTCCTTTGGGGATACCGCGACGTGTGTGAAAATTACGCCTTTCTCTGCGATATTCTTGCAAAGAAAAAGGTTTCTGCTTCGGCATACGATGTCAAAATCCGCATGTTTGCGGATGCAGAGGACTGGAAATACGTTCTGACGCAAGAGGATGCAGAGGAATTGATGCATCTGTTTGCAGGCTTTCACGACGCAACGCTGGAAAAGCTTGTGTATGAAGAAGCGCCGTACACCTCCCGCGCCGTTGCCACGTTTGAGAACAACTGCTGGTACGGTGTCATTGAGATATGCTTTGAGAAGATCGTTGCCATCAATATCCGGCCTGCGGCAGAGAATTACTCGCCCGAAATTTACGACGCGACCTTGCTTGTCAAGGATCAAGCCGTATTCTGGGCAGACAGCTACATGGAAGAGGAGGATCTTTCCTACGACGGCACGTACGTCAAGGCACTGAGCATGAAATACAGAAAGATTGGCTGATCTCAAAATCGCTGAAAACAAAAGCAGAAGACTTTATGTAAGGTCTTCTGCTTTTGTTTATTTGACGTCGTTCTTTTCCAAATATTCTCTGATCTTGATCATGCTTTCCTCGCTGATCACGTGCTCGATCTTGCAGGCGTCTGCCGAAGCGACCTCTTGGTCGATCCCGATCGCACAGAAAAATGCGGTCAGCGCCTGGTGCCGCAGATACACGTTCTGCGCACGCGCTTCACCTTCGGGAGTCAGCGTAATATGCCCCAGCGCATCCACCTCAACCATGCCGTCCTCCTTCAAAAGCCCCAAGGCGCGGCTGATGCTGGGCTTGGAATAGCCCGTGTAATTGACAATGTCAATGGCGCGCACGTGCTCCATTTTGTCGCGCAGCACGAGAATGTTTTCTAAGTACATCTCGCCTGATTCAAGAATACGGCTCACGGTTATCCCCCTTTTACTTTCTTTCTTATATTATATCATAATCCGCAGTAAAAATCAAGCCTTTTTCGTCATGCGCAGAATGCACAAAAAATGTATGAATATCTTGTTCCATATGCGGGAAATTTCCAAAATTCAAAAAGTTTTACACAGTATATTGACAAATTGCGCAAAGCGTACTATAATAATTACAGTTAGCATATGCTAACTCGCAAATATGCTTTGAAATATAAGCAAATTTCGAACGCCGGAGAAAGGGGAAACGAAATGAAAACGTTGCGTGACATCAAGGTAGGGCATACCGCCCGCGTTGTCAAGCTGCATGGTGAGGGCGCACTCAAGCGTCGCATTATGGATATGGGCATTACCAAGGGTGTTGAGATCTACGTGCGTAAGGTTGCACCGCTGGGAGATCCGCTGGAGCTGAACGTGCGCGGATATGAGCTTTCTTTGCGCAAGGCCGATGCCGAGCTGATCGAGGTCGAGAGCTGACATCAAACGTTTTTTTACAAAGTAGGTTAGCATGGACTAACCAGGAAATGGAAGGTATTTAAGACATGGAACAAAGCAAGATCAGAATCGCTCTTGCAGGTAACCCGAACTCGGGTAAGACGACTCTGTTTAATGCACTGACGGGCTCCAATCAGTTTGTTGGCAACTGGCCCGGTGTTACTGTGGAAAAGAAGGAAGGCAAGATCAAAAAGCATGAAAATGTGATCCTGACCGACCTGCCCGGCAAAGTCGGATCGTAGCC
>JAZQYT010000164.1:0-15361 GCA_045633665.1 Eubacteriales bacterium
CGTCGATCAGGTCAATGGCCTTGTCGGGCAAAAATCTGTCCGTGATATACCGCTGCGACATGGCTACGGCCGCCTCGATCGCCTCGTCCGATATCAGAAGCCCGTGATGCTCCTGGTATCTTTGCCGCAGCCCTTGCAGAATCTCATTGGTCTGCGCAGCAGACGGCTCCTTGACAAGCACCGATTGAAATCTGCGCTCCAGCGCTGCATCCTTTTCAATATAACGACGGTATTCCGAAAGCGTGGTCGCACCGATCACCTGCATCTCACCGCGCGCCAGCGCAGGCTTGATGATGTTGGCGGCATCCACCGCGCCCTCGGCAGCCCCTGCACCGATGATGGTGTGGATCTCGTCTATGAACAGTATGATATCGGGATCGGATGAGGCGCGGTGCAGCACCGCCTTAAAGCGCTCCTCAAATTCACCGCGGTATTTGGCACCTGCAATCATGGAGGCAAGATCCAGCGAGATGATCTGCTTTTTCTTGAGCGAATCCGGCACCTCGCCCGCGGCAATGCGCTGGGCAAGCCCCTCTACCACAGCAGTTTTGCCCACACCGGGTTCACCGATCAGGCAAGGATTGTTCTTTTGCTTGCGCGAAAGGATCTGAATGACGCGTGCGCTTTCCTCGTCACGCCCGATCACGGGATCGGGCGCACCCGTTTGGGCAATGGCGGTCAGATCCTTGCCGTATCCCATCAAAACGCCCTCCCCCTTGTCCTTGGTCTTGGACTGCTTGCTTTTGCCTTTGGCGGTGCTCATAAAGCTGTTGCAATCCGAGATCAGCTCGGAGAGGGGAATGCCCATGCCGTCAAGGATGCGTGCGCCCACGCAATCCTGCTCGTAGCACAAGGCAAGCAACAAATGCTCGGTACCGATATAGCTCTGCGCACCCGTGGAGGATTCGCGCGCTGCGTTCTCAATAATCTTGCGCAGCCTTGGCGTCATGTCCTCGGGGCTTACCGAGGTGCTGGCGCCCACGCCTGTCAGCGTTGCCACCGCGTCACGCACGCGCGCATAGTCCGCACCGCGTGAGAGCAGAAGCTTGGCTGCCACGCAATCATGTTCTCCCACAAGCCCCATGAGCAGATGCTCCGAGCCAATGTAGGTGTGTCCCAGCTCTCGGGCGTATTTTTGAGAAAGTTCCAGCGCACTCTGCGCTTTTTTTGTGAATTTACTGTTCATATCCCGTCCTTTTTTATTTGCATTAAGCTCCGAGCCGCTGCTTGACCAAGGCCGCTCGGAAAAGATCCCGATCCTGTGCCGTGCGCAAGGGCTGCTCGGCCGAGAGCGTCATGGTGCAGGGCATGATCTCCACCAGCAGCGTGTTGAGCAGATCCGGCTCTATATCCTGCAGTATACCCAGACTGATGCCAAGTCTTACGTCGGCCGACAAATTCAAAAATTCATCCGCGCCCAAAAGGTGTGCACTGCCTAGGATTGCACGCGCACGGTACGCGCGGTCTGTCAGGTATGCCGCACGCTCCTGCTTGGCACGGGCGCACAGCTTGCGCTCGCTGTCCAAAATCTGCCTTGTGGTATCCTCCATGCGCTCCAGCATTTCCACCTCACTCACGCGAAGCGAGGAGCGGCAGGAGAGCATATAAAGGCAGTTTTGTCCCTGCGTGCCGCTCATTATGGGGCGCAACGAGATGCCAAGCCCCGAGAGCTTGATCGAAAGCGGCTCGATCTGCTCGTGAAGCGTCAGCGCAGGCAGGAAAAGAAGGGCATAAGCGCGCATGGCCGTGCCACATTCCAAGGGATCACAGCACAAATATCCAAGGCTCTGGTCAAAGGCGTAGGCGTCCTTGTCGTCGATCAGATCGTCCATCTTGAAGGCATTTGCAGCCGCATCCTGCAAGGAGAGACCGGGCAGCGTGCAGCAGATCTGTATGTGATCGCGTCCGCCAAGCATGACCGAGAGATTACAGGGTTCGTTGAGCAAGAGGGCGTGTGGCA
The DNA here is from genome assembly GCA_045633665.1 of Eubacteriales bacterium. Classification (GTDB taxonomy): domain Bacteria; phylum Bacillota; class Clostridia; order Oscillospirales; family CAG-272; genus SVQP01. The sequence continues at coordinate 1,961 of JAZQYT010000164.1, forward strand.
GACTGACCGAGGCAAATTCCTTGGTCACGTAGTATTTTTCCGCGTATGAAGCCGCCGCCGTGGGCGAGATATCGGAAAAATTGATCATGGTAAAGCCGTTGGATTCCAGCATACCGCCCACGCTTGCAATGATCTCGGCTGCCTGCTTGGGGGAGATGCGCGGCACAAAGGGGTATTTTTCCAAATTGCGGGACAGCGTGACGCGCGAAAAGATCACGGTGTCGTTTTCATATCCGGGGGTGTTGTACCAAGCCATTTTTGTGTTCTCCTTTCGTCAGTCCTGCGCCTGCAGGGTATGTATCTGGTCGCGCAAAAGTGCTGCCGTTTCAAAGTCCTCAGCAAGCACGGCCGCCTTCATCTGATCGCGCAAAAGCGCGGCACGCGCCCGTCTTTCCTGTCGCAAGCGGAAGTTGCGCGGCATACGGCCCGGGTAAGGCGTGCTTTCGGGAAGCGCGTGTACAGCCCCCGCGATCTCGTCACGGAAGGTCTTGTAGCAGGCCGCGCAGCCCACGCTGCCGCTCTCTGCAATGCCCGCAAGCGTAGAGGAGCAAACGGGGCAGGTGCGTACGGCTGCAATGTTGTGTGGTACGGTAATGCCGCAAAGATTGCCGAACATGGCGCTCTCGCTGCATCCAAAGCCCGAGGAGGCCGAGGGGATCAACACGTCCTCCAATTCACCCGTGCGGCGCATGACCTCGGCACAATCAGCGCAAAGCGAGCAGGAGCGCGTTTTGCCACCCAGATTTTCATTATAGAAAACCGTTGCTTTTTTCTTTTTACATTTTTCACATAGCATAAGAAAAATCCTTTCTTTTTATAGTATTTTACAGTCTTTTTCATTATAATCGCCCCGATGCGAAAAACGTGTCGCATCGGGGCGGTGAACCAAAATTATTCTGCCTCTGCTCCTGTGGGTAAGGCGTTGTAGCGGTCGGTGATCGCGTTCCAGGTCAGAATATCCACCTGTCCCGTCACGGGCAGCATGGCGTATTCCTGAAAGGCGCGTACCGCGTCGGCGGTGGTCGCGTCGTATTCTCCCGTGATTTCGGGCGGTGTCAGCAGATAGAGCAGCGTCAGCTCGCCAAGCATGTATTGCAGGGCGGCTACGTCGATCCCCACGGCACCGATATCCATGTAATAGCCGACTGGGGTGCGCTGAAACAGCGCGACTGCAGTGGGCGGAGCATAAAAGGCGACAGACTCAAGATAGTCGGCATACAGCCGCTCCCAGGTCGCCCGATCGGCAACGCCAGTGACGGGCAGACCGACGTAGCGCTGATAATCCGAGAGAGAGTCGCGCGTCGCGCTCTCAAAAATGCCGTCTACGGGTACTTGACGGATCTCGGGGGTGTGGTAGGCCAGCTGTCGCAAATAACGCTGCAGATTGGCCACGGCAGGGGAATAGTTGGGGTGATTGCTTTGATCCGGCATAAGGACTCCTTTGTAGCAATAGTGTGGTCAAATGATCAACAAATATCAACCGAGCAAAAAAAGCACCGCTTTTATTGTTCTCCAACTGCAAATCCGGGGTATTGGCCGTCCTGCAGCGAGTCGGATGCTGACAGATCGCTGTAAAGGTCGGCAATCGCCGTCCAGACCACGGCATCCACCACGCCCGTGACGGCAAGGCCGAATTGTTGCTGGAATGCGCGCACCGATTGCTCGGTCTGTGCTCCGAAATAGCCCGTGGGATTGACTGCGGGGATGCTTTGATAGGTTTGCGAGATGCGCGTCAGATATTCCTGCAGAATGCGCACAGAAACCGAATCCGCACCGCGTCGCAGCACCACACCGGGAAAGGGAATGGCGCCGCTGACCGTATAGTTTTCGGGGACTGTGCCAACGATGCCGAGATACGCGCGGTACATGGCCTCCCAGGTGCTCTCGCCCACGATGCCGTCGGGAACAAGGCCGAACGTCGTCTGCAGATCGGTCACGGCAGCGCGCGTGGACTGGCCGAAAATGCCGTCTATGGCCACGGCGGGAATGGTGTTGTAATAATTGGAAAGAAAGCTCAGATAATATTGCAGGCTGAGCACGCCCGTGCCGGTATCACCCACCTGCAGCACCTGCGGAAATTGCTTGGTGACCTCTTCTAAGCGGATACCCTCGGAATCCAGCTCATTGAGCCGTTTGACACCTGCGTAAATGGCCTGTATGGCAAACCAGGTCGCGCGGCCGACCACACCGTCCGGTGTGAGGTTGAAGATCTCCTGAAAGGCACGCACGGCTGCCTCTGTATCCTCAACGAAAATGCCGTCGGTCTGCACGATCTTGGGAATGGCGGGGTAATTCTGCGCAATGCGATTCAGGCGGATCTGCACCGTGCGCACGTCATCTCCTACGTTGCCCACGCGCAAGGGGAATTCAGGCACGCGCACGTCAATGCCCGCAACGGGAACGTCGGTGACGATGTCAATGTCGTCCCCGAAATAGTTGGTCAGAATTTCGTAAGGGGTAAGCCCCCTGTTGGCAAGCTCGACCGATCCCCATTGGGAAAGGCCGTCGCACGTGACCTCTACGCCGTCGCAATATGCGGCAAACAAGGGCTCAACGCTGCCTCTTCTGCGGATGTAGCTGTTGAAAATATCGCCCGCGATCTCGCGGATGTTGTCAAAAATGTCGCGGCCGTTGACAAAGGATTGGTCAATGGCCGTGGAGTTGGTGATGTCAAAATCGTAGCCGCGCGAGCGGTAGTATTGGGTGTAAATGCGGTTGAGCACAAACGAGATCTGCGCGTACATATTGGCGCGCAGGGCGCTTTCGGGCCAAGTTGGGTAGATCTCGCTGGATGCAACGTTCATGACGTAGTCGATAAAGGGAAGCGTCACGTTTTGCGCTGCCGCACTTGGCGCACCGAGATGCACTGTAATGGTTTCGGGAATGATCGGCGTGTCCGGCATGATGACCTCCTTGTATCGGTTTACAGATCGGGATTTTCCGATTCGTAGAACAGCTGCGTGTCGCTGCCCTTGTTGTCTGAAAATTCGGAGTCGGGCAATGCCTGCAGCACGGCAGGCTGAACGGCTATGACACCGTCAAAAATCGGCACGCTTGCATAGTAGTTTTCAAAATAGCGATCGGTTTTGACGTCAATGCTGTAGAGCGCGTAGGGCAAAATGGCCGAGCCCGGGGCTTGTGAGAGCGCACGGGCAGGCGCAGGCAGTGCAAGCCTTTGCGTTTTGCCGCTGCGGTCGGTGCGCATGGTTGCGATCACGTTGCCAACGTCAGGCTCGGTTTCGGGATCGTAGTCGCGCACCGTGACAAGCGCACCCGGCAAGGGGATCGCCCCGCCTGCTGTGCTGACCTGCACGATCAGGTATCCCGTGCCTGCGGGAATGGGCGATTGTGAGCTGTTGTCCATATAGGGTACCTCCTTGAAAGTTTTCTGTATTATGATATGATGCAAAGAAGAAATTTGATCATCCGGGCAAAAAACTCTTGCAAAAATCAAAGACGCATGCTATAATGAGAAAAAACAACCTGCAAAAAGCAGAAGAGAAAGGAGAAATTAGGATGATTGCGTATAGAGAGGTACTTGCAAGCTGAACTGAATAAGGGTATAGGCAAAGGTAAGGGGTAGGACTACCTCTTTGTTGTCGTACCATCAAATAAACCTGATATTTGTGCAGAACACACTCAGGTGTGTTATTTTTATGCCCTTTTTCGGTTGTAAGGTATTCAAATGAACTGATACAACGTATGGAGGACAATGAAAGATGAATTTAGAAGCATATGGCTTTGACCAAGAAAAATATACGTATGACCAAGGTATGCCTGCAAGAGTACTTGCGGTGCATAGAGAAAGATATAAGCTGATCTGTCCGCAGGGGGAGTGCTACGCAAGGCTCAAAACCAAGGAATATTTCGTGGATGCCGAGGATTTTCCCACGGCGGGGGATTTCGTGCTGATCCACTATAACCCCGTAGGTGACAGCATGATCGTAAAAACGCTGCCTCGCAACACCGTTTTTATGAGAAAGGATCCCGATCCGAGCAAGGGGGAGCAAGCGGTGGCGGCAAATTTTGACTACGTGTTTATCATGCAGTCGCTCAATCATGACTTCAATCTCAAAAGGCTGGAGCGGTATCTGACGCTTGCATGGCAATCGGGTGCGCAGCCTGTCGTGCTGCTGACAAAGGCGGATCTGCTTGAAAATTACATCGATCAGGTAAGAACCGCCGAGATCTATGCCATGGGCGCTCCCGTGCATGCGATCAGTACGCAAACGGAGCATGGCCTTGACGCACTGAATGTTTATTTCGCACCGAAAAAGACTGTCGTGTTTCTCGGTTCGTCCGGTGTTGGCAAATCCAGCCTTGTCAATGCGCTGGCAGGGGAGGAGATCATGGCAACCAACAGCATTCGTGAGGATGACAGCCGTGGGCGACACACAACCACGCATCGCGAGCTGATCATGTTAAAGAACGGCGCAATGATCATTGATACTCCCGGTATGCGCTCACTTGGCATGTGGGATGTCAGCGAGGGAATCGGAAATGCCTTTGCGGATGTGGAGCGGTTTTTAGGATGCTGCAAATTTTCGGATTGCCGCCACCAAAGCGAGCCGGGATGTGCGATCAAGATGGCAATCGAATCGGGTGAGTTGCCCTTGGCGCGTTGGGAGAGCTATCGTGCGCTTAAAAAGGAAGCGCGGTATGCAGAAGATAAAGAGAGCTTTCTGCGCGACAAAAAGGAATGGCACAAGGCACTCTCAAAGGGGACAAAGCAGCTCAAAAAGAGCAATCCCAAGCACAGATTTTGATCATGGACAGGAGATAAGACAATGGAAAGAATCATAAAATCAGTAACAAAGGACAGATTTGTTGAATCTATGGACTTCGCATACAAGGTGTTTTGCGATTCCGAGGGCGAGGAGGGGGCGCTTGTGGTGCGCAATCTGATTGCCGAGATCCGCTCCAAGCAATACTATATTCCCGCGCTGGATCTGATCATGGTGGACGAGCATGACGAGATCATCGGACACGTGATGTTTTCGCGCTTTCATATTGAAGGGCGGTACGAAAACGAACTGCTCATACTCACCCCTGTATCCGTGAAAACCGAGCTGCAGCGCAGACATATTTCCAAGGATCTGATCGAATATGGCTTTGAAAGAGCGAGAGAACTGGGATATACGCTTTGCATGGTGGAGGGGAATCCGCAGAATTACCGCTCCAGAGGCTTTCGGACCTCGGCAGATTACGGCGTGTATGCCGATGAAAGCGTGGGATTGCCCGCCCCCGAATGCCTGATGATCCGCGAGCTTGTGCCGGGGGCGCTGGACGGCGTGGGCGGGTATGTCAGCTACGGGATGTACGAGGCGTTGAGATAAGGGAAGCAACGCCCTGTCTGTAGGGACCGGCGTTCTCGACGGTCCTGAACTTGTCCTATCCGAAAGAATGGATAAGTTCTTGCCGCAGGTGTGGGACTTACGAACCCCTATTTGCGCCAACGGTCGTCAAAAGGGGAAAGTCAACCGGCGCAAAAATGCCGATGCGCGCCATTTGGCGCGCATCGGCGGGGTTCGTCGTCGCAAGACAGTTTGTTCGTGGTGGGACTTGATTCTCGGCATGACGACGCAAAAGCCGCGATTTGATGCGGTCTTTTGCTACGTGCCTTGGTCAGGCGCGGTTCTGACATGCCACCGGCATGTCATTCATTGCCGCGCCTCCTTCAAGTCCCACGTTAATACCGCCAAACAAAAATACGGGTAGGCGGAATGCCTACCCTTATTTTTGGTGCCGGTGGTGGGACTTGAACCCACACGATGTTGCCATCGCCAGATTTTGAGTCTGGTACGTCTGCCGATTCCGTCACACCGGCGTCATTGACCTGTATATTATAGCAAATTAAATCGGCAATGTCAAGGTGTTTTGCAAAAATATTTCCATGAAGATTTTGAATTATTTTGACTTAACCTTGTGCTCCTGCTTGCCAAATTGCGTTGTTTGTGGTATAATGATTACAGTGTTATTATTCTCACATGAAGGAGAGGAACAAATCCGTGAAAAGACTCATTTTATTATTACTTGGCATAGCATGCTGTATCTCTTGCTTTGCATCCTGCAATCCGTCACCGCAGACACCGGACTCTGAAACCGAATCGGAAGTTGAAATCGAATCGGAAATTGAAACAGAGTCGAAAGCTGAAACAGAATCGCAAACGCAAACCACTCCCACCGAAACGCAATCTCAAACCGAAGAACAAACCACCGAAACGGAGGATCAGAAGGCAATGAATGAGGTCGATTTCATCGTCAGTGTTCCCGCAGATCGCCAACCCGTGATCCTGCAATTGACCGATACACAAATCATTGATTCCTCTCAACGCAGAACACCCGACAGAATTGGTGCGACTCACGTGGAATACTGGGGCCCCGATAAAAAAGAGGACCGTTGTTACGGCTACCTGCGTGAGATTATTACCAACGTAAAGCCCGACCTGATTCTGCTCACGGGCGATATCGTATACGGTGAATTTGACGACAACGGCAGTGCGCTTGTGGAGTTTGTCGCGTTTATGGAATCCTTTGGTATTCCGTGGGCACCCGTGTTCGGCAACCATGAAAATGAGAGTGCTATGGGGGTGGATTGGCAATGCGAGCAATTTGTCAATGCGGAGCATTGCTTGTTTGTCCAAAGAGAGCTTTCCGGAAACGGCAACTATACCGTGGGTATTGAGCAGGGCGGCAAGCTGACCCGCGTGTTCTTTATGCTGGATTCAAACGGTTGCAGCAGCGCAAGTCCTGCTTCGCTGGAGAACAAAAATTTGCGCACCGCGGCAGGCTTTACCATGAAGCAGACCTCTTGGTATAAGTCCGTGATCAAGGATATTATGGAGGTATCTCCGAACACCAAGATTTCCTTTGCATTCCACATTCAGCCTGACGTGCTTGGTGACGTTTTTGCCAAGTACGGTACGGACGGATCCACCCCCGTTTTTATTGATTACGCGGAGAATAAGCAGGACGGAGATTTCGGCTACATCGGATATCCGCACGAAACCGTTTGGGATGCCAATAAGAAGATTTGGAACGGCTTAAAGGAGCTGGGTGTAGACTCCATATTCCTTGGCCACGAGCATGCCAACAGCGCAAGTATCGTGTATGAGGGCATCCGCGTACAGTACGGTATGAAGTCCTCTACTTACGACAGTATGAACTATATCGATGAATCGGGCAAGATTGAAAACCTTGCCTACTCCACCAACACACCTTGGGTGGGCGGCTCGGTATTCAATCTTGACAGCGAGGGCAACATTGTCGATCCGCACATCTATTACTGTGAAAACGCGGGCGGCAAGATCGATTGGGACAGCATTTACGCAAACAAGAGCGATCCTGTTTGTACCCGCATTGAGCATGACTGCGTATACAGCTACGTGGGTGATGCCTATACGCCTCTGTATACCCCCGGCTCTTCCGCGACCTGGAATCATGTTGCCAATATTGATGATGCTGCGGTTGACTTTTTGGAGGTGTACGGTTGGGTTGCCTTTATTGGTGACAGTGTGGGTGAATTTGGCTATCAGATCGATGATGGTGAGATCGTATATTCCGAAGCGTTTACCAAGACTCCGGAGCAAGGTGTGATTGATGCCGCGGCAGGCAGACCCGCCTCCAGATACGTGATTATGGTTCCTATCGAGGGCGTGACGGGTGAGCATACCATTCGCGCGTTTGTACGCGACGCAAACGGTAACGTTGAGATGCTGGTTGCGTTTACGCTGATCAAGACGCAATAAAAAACATGGGCGGCTGATTGAGACAGCCGCCCGTATTTTTTTATGGTGTGACCTCAGTGATCGAAAAATCCTCGATGGGAACAGTGTCGTACCGTGCGCAGGTACGCAGATATACCGTGCCTGCCGGAACGGTCAGTATAAAGCCATTTTCTTCCATAGTCGGACCGAAGAAGGCCTTCGGCACGGATTTGGGTGTTGACACCGTCAATATACCAATAGCCGTCTTGAATATAGGGTGTTGCGCCGTCCTTGACTTCAGGGGTGGACGTATCGCATCCAACGCAAAGTAAAATCAACAGCGACAGTAGCAAAAGGGAAATAACACGTTTCATGTGTGCCTCCTTTGACTGGATCAATAATGACATTATATCATACAGATACGGTAAATTCAAGAAAAATCGGTTGAAATGTTGTTGATTGTGTGCTATAATAAAGAAAAATGCAAGGAGGCCACGATGTTATTTTTTTACGTTCGTCATGGAGATCCCATATACAATCCCGACAGCCTGACACCCTTGGGTCACGAGCAGGCCAAGGCGCTTTCCAAGCGTTTTTTGACCTACGGGCTTGACCGCGTGTTTGCGTCACCCTCAGTGCGCGCCATGCAGACAGCTCAGCCGACCTGCGATCTGCTGGGCAAGGAAATGACAATTTGCCCTTGGGCAGACGAGGGGCTTGCGCACCGCGATTTTGGCATTGATACCCCGAATGGCGGCCGCTCATGGTGTTTTTTCCATCCCCATATCCTGGAGATTTTCCGCTCTCCCGAGGTATATGCCTTGGGGCAGAGATGGTATGAGCATCCCGATCTTGTCAAGTATGATTTCGGCAAGGGCGTTGCACGCATCGATGCTGCCGTGGATGAGTTTTTCTTGAGCCTCGGCTATCGTCATGACCGAAAAAATTGCCGCTACGAGGTCGTGGAACCAAACCGTGAAAGAGTGGCGCTGTTTGCGCATCAGGGCTTTGGAATCGCGTTTTTTGCGTCTATGCTGGATATTCCGTATCCCGTGTTCTCCACGCATTTTGATTTTGGTCACAGCTCTATGAGCGTGATCAATTTTGAGCGTAACGGCGAATACGTGTATCCTAAGGTGCTGCAGGTATCGAACGATGCACATCTGTACCGCGAGGGCATTCTGAGCGGTTATCATAACGTGATCAAATTCTGATTTTCGGGAGGATAAAACATGGCTTTCTTTCAAATGCAATATCATTCCGATGCGCTGATGATGCAGGTGACAGTCAACGTCATCCTGCCCGAGCATGCAACCACCATGATCGGCATGGAGGCCAACGGACAGGACAGCTTTAAGACGCTGTATCTGCTCCACGGACTTTCGGACGACCATTCGATCTGGATGCGCAGAACCTCGATCGAGCGTTACGCATCCGAATACAATATCGCGGTGGTCATGCCCTCGGTTGGCCGCAGCTGGTATACCGACACGGTACGCGGAGAGAAATACTTCACCTTTGTCAGTGAGGAATTGCCCCTCAAGTGCCGCAGCTTTTTCAAGGGTATGAGCGAGCGTCCCGAGGATAATATCGTAGCAGGCCTTTCCATGGGCGGCTACGGTGCGCTCAAGTGCGCGCTTTCGCGTCCGGATCGCTTTGGCATGTGTGCATCGCTTTCGGGTGCTTTGGATATCACACAGATCATTGATCCCGGGCTGTTGCCCGAGTGGCGCTGCATTTTTGATCTCAACATGCAAAGCGCCCGGGAGCTTGCAGGCACCAGACACGACCTTTTGGCGCTGGCCTCGCAGCTGCATGAAAAGGGTATCGCCTTCCCGAAAATCTTTGTCTGGTGCGGAGAGGACGATTTCCTTCTGCAGCACAATCAGAGCTTCACAGAGCATCTGACCTCTCTTGGCGTTGCGCACGAATACCGCACAAGCGAGGGAAACCACGGCTGGAAATGGTGGGATATGCATATCCAAAGTGCGCTTGAATATCTGATCGGCTGATCCCAAAAAGATCGGGGCTGCTTCATGACCGAAGCAGCCCCTGCTTATTTTTATTTTATTTATCTCCGAAATGGAGGATCTCCTTGTCCACGTTGTTGAGCAGGATGTCCAGCGAGCTTTCGGAGTTGCAGATCTCACCCTTTCTGATGCAGTCAATGAAGCTGATATTGTTGATGGTGCCACCCAGGGTGGAGCGATTCTCCAGCTTGATCTGCCCGTCACAATGAATGTTAATATCCTTGAAGGTCACACCGTCGATGTGTGCGGAGGCGTTTTCGGAAAGCTTGACGCTGATGGGGTACATAGCCGAGCTGTACACCTCAATACCCTCAAAGCTTACGTTGGTCAGATTGGCCTTGTCATTGAGGAAAATGATCAAAGCACCCAAATCATCCATCCAGGTTGCGGGCGCGTATGCGACCGAGCCGCCGATAAAGTGGATGTCGGTCATGTCGCGCTGGCTTTCGTAGATGATGCCCATACCGCGGCACTTATCGGGCCATGCATTGTTGTTCTCAAACACGATGTTCTCTATTTTGTTCTGGCAATAACCGTACATGGACTTGACCTCAAAGAGGTCGTCGCCTGCGCGGGCAAAGCAGTTCTTGACCGTTGCGTTTGCGGTGTCCACAATGGCAATGCCGTCCGAATTCTGTCTGTAGCCAAACAGCATGACCTGATCAACTACGACGTTGTTGCTCTGCGTAAAGAACAGAGTCCACTCAGGGGAGTTGTTGAGCGTGACACCCTCTACCTTAACGTTTTCGCATTGGTCGAATTGAATGACCGAGCGTGCATGCCAGTCAAGACGGCTCAAATCGATAAAGCCGCGTCCGCTAATGCGCACGTTCTTGACAAGCTGTCCCTGGAACAGCGCGCGCCAGCCGAGCATACCGGCCCAGTCGGGGTTTTTGATGGGCAACTCCACAGCAGCATCCGGCATGGTGGCTAAGATGTGCGCACCGGGTTCAAAATAAACCTCGGTATTGGACTTGAAGTTGACCGCATAACGCAGCTCGTGTACGCCCGCTTCAAAGTAAAGCACCTGCTTTTCTGCGGTAAATTCAATCGGCTGATCGTGCTTGCCGGGAGCCACCTTGATGACCTCGTAGCCCTCGGGTGCCGTGTATTCCTCCTTGGCACGTGCGAAAATGGTCAGTGCGTGGGTGATATCGTCGTCGGGTACCAGCGTATAGTTGCCGTACGTGGGGATCTCGGCCGTTACCTCGCGGTCGCCTGTGTTGGCAGTCACACCGTAAGAGAGGGGCATAACCTTGTACTGCTCTGCATCAAACTTGGTGCTGACCTGAACAGAGAGCGGAAAGCTTTCATCGGTGGCGTCCAGCATGGCAAAGGAGTGCGCGCCGCGCGAGGTGCGCACGCTGTAGCAGGGAACGTCCTGTCCGTTGATCTTGACAGTGAAGTAGGGAGATATGATCGTACCGATGTCGTGTGCTTCGTTGTTATGGTTGCCGTCGTCATAGTCTACTTCCTTGATAAACTTGGACAGCGTATATGTGGGCTCAATTCCCTCATAGGAAATCGGATAAATGGTGGCTGTGTTGATATTCATTTCTGTCTCTCCTTCGGTACTTTGCTCTTCATTTGTGGTGTCTTGCTCGGAATCGGTCGAGCTATCGGACGAAATGTCCGAGGGACCACTTGACGGTGTGCAGGCACAAAGCAAGGTGCAGGCACAAAGCAGTATCAAGACAAGCCTGATCGTCGCGTGTTGCATGATGGTGTCCTCCTTGAAATGGGGTATTGAATTCATTATATCATAAATATTACAGAAAAGCAATAAGTTTTTTATGTGAATAATTCGAACAGTTCATGCTCGAACGCTTGACAAATCCGAAAAATCGGTGTATAATTCTTATGGTTAGCAAACGCTAACTTCATTGTACACAAGGAGAACGGATATGATCAAGATCACGTTACATATAGACGGCATGATGTGCGGTATGTGCGAGTCGCACGTCAACGACCTGATCCGTCGCGAGTGCAAGGTGAAAAAGATCACCTCGTCGCACGCAAAGGGGATCACTGAGATCATAGCGGCGCAGGATATTGACGACCAAACGCTTGCCAAGGCTTTGCAATCGCTTGGCTACAAGCTGTTGGACAGTACGCGAGAGCCTTACGAGAAAAAGGGATTTTTGGCCTCACTCTTCGGCCGCTGAATCAAAAAAGAGCAAGGATCCCACGTCGGTCAAGGGTTGGCCCGAAAGGGATACGGCCTGCTTGCCGTGCTTGGCGCAAAATTCTGCAATACGTTCTCCCTCGGGGTGCAGGGTAAGGTCACCACAAAAAAAGACGTGTTTGCCGTCGTTGCCCGAGGCACCTCCGATAAAGCCGTAAGGGTAGCCGGGCAGGGAAACGTGTCCCGGTGTGATGCGCAGTATGTCAAATCCAACGCTCGTCAAGGCCTTTTCGATCGATGCGTCCTCGGTAATTATCGCATGATCTGAAACGATACACGTATTGCATTTGGCGTACCCCTGCCGCACGGGCAGCACGGAAAGGCCTTGCTTTTTTGCGTATACAAGCAGCTCGTTGGCAACGGCATCCGGGCGGCAGAGCAAATATGCACCCACACGGGCGGCATTGAGCAGCACGTCGTGCGGATATTGGCGCAGCACGCGCTTGGCAATCGGGATGAGCGGCAGATGCGGATGCAGCGCGTTAAGCGCGGGGATCAGCTCCGCGTGCGTAAAAATACCGCCTTGCGTGATGAAAAGCAGCATATCCGGATGCGACGCAATGGCAGGATCAAGCGCGGGATGCGGCGGACAGGGGAGTGGCGTGTGTCCGTACAGGGCAAGCGTGTCGGCCGCCTTTGGGGAGAGTCTGCAATCTGTAAATACAAGCATAAATCACCTATAAAAAATCAAAGGGATGCCGAGTGATCGGCATCCCTTTGATTTGACTTTTCATCAATCATGCGCGGGTAACCTTGTGAGAACGAAGGCAACGAGAGCATACGGCAACGGTCTTAGGGGTACCGTCTACGATTGCTTTTACCTTGCGAATGTTGGGCTTCCAGGTTCTGTTAGTCTTGCGGTGAGAATGGGAAACGGTAGCACCGTAAACAACGCCCTTTCCGCAGATACTGCATTTTGCCATGTTTGACACCTCCTTCTGCACAAATTGGTAGTGCATCTATTCAAGAAAAAATTTTATACACATTTTTTGCTGTAAGATACAGCACAGCAGGAGATATTATATCACAATGAAAAGCAAAATGCAAGAGTTTTCCGAAAAAAACCTAAAAATTTTTTAACCTTGTGAAATATTCCAAATCAAAGCGGAATTTTGACGATTTTTTATAGAAAATATCGACATCATCCGTTTTTGCAAGCCGGAATGACACCACAAAATGCGATCAGTTCTCCTTTTATGGGGCATTTTGACTCGGCAATGATGGCGCCGGGACAATTTTGAAGCAGCACGTCCGCGTAGCTTTGGTTGCGGATGAGCGTGCAGTCTTGTTCGGTCATATCGTCAAGCACCCGGTCGGGCGTGCAGCCGCACAGAGCGCGGGCGGACGTAATATCACCTTGCTTGACATGCTCGTGCAGATAAGCGGCCAGCTGTGCCAGCTCCTCGGTGTTAGGCAAGCCATCCGCATCACAACGCGGGCGCAAAAGATATACGTAGCCCTGTCCCTGCAGTGTATCGGG
>JAZQYT010000165.1:0-8971 GCA_045633665.1 Eubacteriales bacterium
CTGCGTACCCGATTCGTACCAATGGTCAAACCAGCCGTCCCAGAATTCGCCGCACATCAAGGGGCGATCCTTCTGGAACTCGTTCAAGGTTAAGATCTGCTCCGTGTAGCTGCCGAAATTGGCCACGGCAAGCACCTCGGGCAAGGTGCCTCCGCTCAACATCCATTTTGCCGTACCATCCGAGGTAAACAGCAGGCAATCAATGCCGTTTTCGCGGTAGATATCCACGATCTTTTGCAAATATTCCCTGTCATCGCCATAGCTGCCGTACTCGTTTTCCACCTGCACCATGATGACGTTTCCTCCGTTTGTGCAAAGATGCGGACGGATGCGCGAAAGCAGCTCACGGTAATAGGGCTTGACCTTGGAAAGGTACAAGGGATCATCACAGCGCAGCGCGATATCGGGATAGGACAGCAGCCAGGAAGGCAGGCCGCCGAAATCCCACTCGGCGCAGATATACGGACCGGGACGCAGAATGACCAAAAGCCCCAGCCGCTCAGCTGTTTCAATGAACCTTTCAATATCCAGCATGCCCGAGAAATCAAACTCGCCCTCTCTGCGCTCATGCAGATTCCAGCATGTGTATGTTTCCACTGCATTCAAGCCGCAGGCCTTGAGCTTCAAAAGGCGGTCCTCCCAGTATTCGGGAACGGTACGGAAATAGTGGATCGCGCCCGAAAGAAGGGTGATGGGCTGACCGTCCAGCGTAAATTGTTTATTGCTGTAAGTAAATTCGTGCTTCATACCAACCTCAATTATTGCTTGTGGGAATATAGGGTGCAATGGCTGCAGCAGCGGCAACGATAGGCATGGTCTGCACCCATATCTTACCGGGGCCTGTTACACGCGTGTTGAAAAAACCTTCACCGCCAAACAGCACGTTTTTCGCGCCCTTGACGCTCTCCAGCTCCATAGTGCAGCCCTCGGTCATAGCGGCAAGATAACCTGTGCCAAGGATCAGGCTCTGCCCTGCGGCCAGATCGTATTCCACGCAATGGCCGTCAATCTCGATAAACACAAGGCCGTCACCGGAGATCTTTTGCATTATGAATCCTTCACCGCCAAAGAGTCCCTGACCGATCTTTTTGCGGAAATGAATGGACAGATCCAGTCCCTTTTCCATGGCCAAAAAGCCTTTTTTCTGCACGATGATGCCGTTTCCGGGGGTAACGTGATACGGCATGATAGACCCCGGGAAGCTGGACGCGAATGCGATCATTCCCCGACCGCCCTGCGCGGTATATTCATTCAAGAACATGGATTCACCCGAAAACAGACGTCCCATAGCCTTGCCAAAGCCGCCTGCGTTGGTTTCCATTTGCATATTGGTGCTCATCCAGCTCATCGCACCTCGCTCGGTGCAAAGTGTTTCTCCCGCCTCGGGATAGCAGATCACAACGGGAAGGCTTTCGCCCTTGATTTCATACTTGATCATATTGCTTTTCCTTTCATAGATAAAGCCCTACACGCTATACTCCGTGCAGGGCTTTTGATATGAGTTATCAGTAACCGATCACGGTTTCATATACGACCTGGGCATACAGTCTGCCAAGGAAGTCATTGGGATGGTTGATGTTGTTACCGGTGTGGTCGCGGAAACGCTTATTTTCCAAAATTCTCTGGCTCATGCTGGTCATGCAAGCCACGCCGCATGCCTTGCCGTCCTTTACGTAATCGGCTGCCAGCTCTTCAAATACGGCCTCAAATCTGTGCTGATTGCCATACCAGCCGTTGATTGCTTCGGGATTGGGGATCATGGTTGCCACCAAGAGCACCTCTGCCTCGGGAGCGATGTCGTAGAGCTGATCTGCGATCTTCTTGATCGCCTTCTTCTCGGTCTTGGGCGAATTTCCTGCATCGTTCATACCGAATGCAAGTGCGAAGAAATCACAGCCGTATTCATCCACGTAGGGCTTGACGTACTTGTCAAATTCCTGCGTACCGTTTGCGCTGGTCCAGCCGCCCACGGCAGTATTGATGTACGTAATGGTACCGTTGGTGCCAAATACGGTATCCTGCGTAGGAGGCGTGCATGTACCTGTGAGCTTGGTATCGATATACTTGATGGTGTAGCCGTACTTCTGTGCGAGGTACCGGGTAAACATCTGTGTATAAGGAGGCGCGTAAGGATGTATGTTTGCACCGCTGGAGGAGGTTGCACCAAAGGTAATGCTGTCACCGTAGAACATCATGGTAACGTCCTCGCCCTTTTCAAGCTTGGAGATCAGCTTGGTAAACTGATCGGATGTCTTGGGAACAAAGCCTTCCCAATACTGGTCATGTACGTAGGTAACGGCGATCTGCCACTTGGTCATGGTCTCGCCTTCGCCCCAATATACGAAGTACTTCTTACCGTCCAGCTTGACCTGAAGCTGTGCGGGCATGCCGGGGATCTCTTTTTCATGGTAGTACTGCTCAAAAGGCATTACAGGGATACTGGTACCCTCCAGCAGCACCAGCTTGCCGTCTACGACGTCGTAGTCCTTACCCTGCTCATAAACCGTCTTGAGGTCATAGGAGCGCACAGAAAGGATCTCGTCGGGGGTGTAAAGCAGCGATGCCTGATCATCCATGCCAACGAACATCACGGTTTCGTTGTATACCACTCTGCCGTCCCAAATGGGTGTCATGTAGGTGTTCAGATCAAAGGTGTCGTACTTGAGGATATCACCGATAGGCGCGTCGTTGACTGTGCCTCTGGTGGTTTCTTCCTCGGTGGTTGCCTCTTCGGTAGTTTCTTCGGTTGCAGGCTCAGAAGGCTCTTCCGTCGGGTTCTCGGTGGGAGCATTTGTGGGATCCTCAGAAGTGGTGGTATCTTCACCACCGCCCTGATCACAAGCAACAAAGCAAACGCCCAACAAAAGCATTGCCATGATAAGAGAAAGGATTCTTTTGAGATTCATGTTTTCCTCCAAAATGAATTAGTATATATTTGTTTTTTGGACACTTATTTCATACCGGTCGAGCCAAATCCGCCAGTACCTCTTTCGGTTTCCTGTAGGGCATCCACCAAGCAGAATTGCGCCTGATATACGGGAGCGAACACGATCTGCGCCACTCTCTCGCCGGGTTCAACGCTCTGCGGTGCGTTCGTGTGGTTATGCAGCGACACCATGACCTGGCCGCGGTAATCGCTGTCGATCACACCGACCTTATTTGCGGGAGCAAGACCGCGCTTGGTAGCAAGTCCGCTGCGCGCATAGATAAACCCCGCAAAGCCCTCTTCAATCTCCATACTAAGTCCCGTGGGAACAAGCACGGTCTGTCCGGGCTGAATGCACACGCTTTCCTCAATGCAGGCATACAGGTCTGCCCCCGCTGCGCTTGCGCTGCCGTAGGTAGGGATATGGGCGTTTTGATTGAGCTTTACGATCTTGACTGTCACGTTGGCCTCCGTAATATTTGTATTCCTCATTAGTGTAACAAATATATTTTAACATGGTGTGAACATCCGCAATAAATCTTGACGAATTGTATTTTTTACAGTATAATAAAGACAACACTCAATCAAGGAGGCACTCAAATGAGCAAGATCAAGGTAGCCGTGATCGGCTGTGGTACGATTGCCAATGCCGCTCACATTCCCTCTTACATGAACAATCCCGAGGTGGAGATCAAGTATTTCTGCGATATCATTCCCGAAAAGGCGCAGGCTGCCGTGGAAAAGTACGGCTGCGGTACTGCCGTTGTGGATTACCACGACATTCTGGATGATCCGGAGCTTGTTGCTGTTTCGGTATGCACCCCCAACCGCATGCATACCACCATTACCATTGACTTTTTGGAGCATGGCAAACACGTGCTTTGCGAAAAGCCTGCTGCAAAGACCTATGCAGAAGCAAAGCTGATGCAGGAGGCACAGCACAAGTCGGGTAAGGTACTGAATATCGGCGTGGTCAACCGCTTCAACACGGCTGTCAATGAGATCAGAAAGCTGATTGCAGACGGTGCTTTGGGCGAGGTGTATCACGTGTACGTTTCCTTCCGCGCATGGCGTTCGATCCCCGGACTTGGCGGTGCGTTTACCACCAAGGAGATCGCGGGCGGCGGCGCTCTGATCGACTGGGGCGTGCATTATCTGGATATCGTGATGTACTGCACGGGCGATCCCAAGCCTCTGACCGTTTCGGGCAAGGCATTCTGCAAACTGGGCGTGGATATGCCGGGCTACGTTTACGAGGGCATGTGGGCTGAGGATACCAAGGATCTGAACGGCACCTATGACGTAGACGACAGCGTAACAGGCTTTATCCGTACCGAAGGCCCCACCATCACCTTCAACGGTGCGTGGGCGCAGAACATCGGCATTGGTGAGCCTTACATCGTCTTCCTTGGCGATAAGGCAGGCATCCGTCTGAATTACGGTGGCAACTTTACCCTGTTTGGCACCAAGGACGGCAAGCTGACCAAGGAGATCCCCGAATATGACAGCGTCAATATGTTCCAGAACGAGATCGACTCCTTCATCCGCTGTATTCAGACGGGTGAAAAGCTTCCCTCTCACATCGACCAGGTCATCATCACCGCACGTATGATGCAGGCGATCTACGATTCCTCCGAGCAGGATCAGGAGATCAAGCTGGAGTGGTAAATGACAACGGCAGATGCGCCAAACGCATCTGCCGTTTTGTTATGATCATCTGCAGCAAGCTATGATACCCTCTGCGGACAGTTGTTATAGTTTTGATTCCTTTGCAAACGGTGCGAATTTTTCAATAATATCGACAAACCACTGCTCATTCCGTATGCCGTCAAAGCTCTCTATCTTGCAAACATCGCCTAACCGACGCTGCACCTCGTTGCATTCATATCCCGAATTCACTCTTGATCTTTCAAATTCGCAATCCTTTACAAGGAAAGAGGTATGAACTGTTTTCTCGGGAAGCTCGTCATAGGCTTTTGAATGCGCAAGGCTCAGGTCAAGATATTTTGCGCAGAGCCCGTAATCCTCTTCGCAGCAATAACGGGATGCCATAGAAAGATACGCCTCGGACAAATGATAATGTGAGAAGCCGTAATCCCCCTCGTCATAAATCATTTTGATAAAAACAACCGCCTTTTTATAGATGCGGATGGCTTCTTGATTGGTCGGGGCATAATTTGCGCAATTTCTGATCTTTACGTATACATCTTCGCTGATTCCGAAAATCTCCTCTCGCGCATATTTCCACCAGTTTTCACTGCCTCTTTTGTAAAGCTCTCTCATTTCTCCGACCTGCAGTGCAGTAGGCAAAAGCTTGATATATTCAATGGCTTTTTTCTCGTCACCGCTAAGCCCGTAAATGCCGCTGAGTAAGCTGATGGCATCGTATCTGATCTGTTCGTCAAAGCACTCCTTGAGTATACGCTCACACAACGTAATCAGCTCTTCCATGTGAGGCACCTTGGGGTGATCCGGCGTTAATTTGCCCTTTTCCTGCAGATCCCAATACTTTTCCCAGAAATAAGGGTCATAGTAAAGCATCCAAATATACTTTTGCAAAATTTTTTCATCGTTCGGATAGGCGTGGTGCGCCCTGCAGATAAAATCAAACTTCTCCTTTTCCTTACCGAGATTCGAAAGCCTGTCATACTCGGCTATGATCTCATCGATCTTTGCTTGCTTTTTGGCAAGATCCACCCCTAAAAGCTCATCGGTGGACACATTAAAAAAGTTTGCAAGGATGGGAAACATCACAATATCGGGCAACGATGCATTGGTTTCCCATTTCGATATGGTCTGGTACGATACGTTCAACCTCTCCGCAAGCTCCTCTTGCGTCAAATTCATTTTTCTGCGTAAAGCTTTGATTCTATTGCCAAAATTTTTCATGGTATTCCTCCATTGAAATGATTCCCTCGAGGTTGATTTCATTATACCATATTTTTCACGAATGTACAGATAAGGTTGCGAGAATCCCGTTCAACCGACGTTAGAATTTTCCATAGTTATTACGAATGCTTCTCAATGTATTATATGTTTCGTAGGGGCGACCGAACGAATCGCCCGCTGGCGATCAATGATCGCCCCTACGGTAGTTTCCCTTGGAAAGTTTAGAAGTACAAACCCAATTCATCGTAGGGGCGACCATCGGTCGTCCGCCAAAAAGTCACAAGTCTGTACCCCACAGCCGCGCGAAACTTGTCGTAGACCAGGCGTACACTTGTAGGGACCGGCGTCCCCGACGGTCCGCAATACCAATACACAAACGGACCGCCCGGGAGGTCGGTCCCTACACATGAACCACTTTCGAGGAATAACGCAGTCTACGGCTATTTTTGAAGGTGCCAAGTAAGATAGAAATAGTAAACAGCACCAACCACATAGCCGCACGAAAATTGCTTGAATGCAAGGCGCACCGGAGTGGGCAAGGCGCAGGCGATCTTACGATCGTCAAGCCGCACACGAGGAGCAACGCAGCAGTCAACCATTTTCGAAGGCGCAAATAGAAAAGGTGAATGCTGATGCGCATTCACCTTTTCTATTCCGGTTAAATCTTTTCCTTAACCTTGGAAGCCTTACCAACTCTGCCGCGCAGGTAGTACAGCTTTGCACGTCTGACCTTACCACGACGGATAGTGTCAACAGCTACTACGTTGGGAGAGTGGATGGGGAAAGTCTTTTCAACACCGCAGCCGTAAGAAATTCTTCTTACAGTAAAGGTAGCGGAGATACCTGCACCGTGTTTCGCGATAACAGTACCCTCGAAAAGCTGGATTCTCTCTCTGGAACCCTCTTTGATCTTGTTGTGAACACGTACGGTGTCACCAACGTTGACAGAAGGAATTTCTGCCTTCAATTGCTCGTTTGTAAAAGCCTCGATCAGATTCATTTTGATGGCCCTCCTTATATTATCGGATGTTCTTGCGAGCATGCAGCGGACCACCCGTTCTAATGCCGTGCTCATGGCACGCATCGGTTATTATACCATATCAACTCAAAAAATGCAAGAGGTTTTTGAAAAATAATTTACATTTTTCTCATATTTTTTTGCATTTTCAGCGGCCAAGTCTTCCCTTCAGCATCTCGGGCAGCATACGCAGCATGGAAAGCAGCGCAGGGGTATTGAACGCAACCACGGCAGATGTCAAAATACCGATCCAAAGCATCCAAAGCTGCGGCTCTGTCATCATGATCACGGTCATGCCGCCAAGCAGCACGGTGTTGAGCACGATTTTAGGGATCTGCAAATTGAAGCGGATATAGCGGTGCATGGTGGCGGCGCGAAGCACGAACACCACAAAATAACTGACAAACGTGGCGATCGATGCACCGACTGCCCCCCATGCGGGAATCCAGATCAGATTGAGCACGATATTGAGGATCGCACCTACCATAGAGGTATAGAAGGACACCATGGTTTTCTTTTTGGTGAAATACGCGGTGGCCAGGAAGGAATCAAACGAGGTAAATACGGTGGCCAGCACCAGGATCGGCACGTACAGCCACGCCTCATAGTACGAATCTGCAAACAGCAAAACCGAGCAAACCTTTGCAAAGGCGATCAGGCATGCGCCTCCCACAAAGACGATGGCAACGTAATAGCGGAACACCTTGCCAAAGAAATCCGCGCAGGCATCGGGATCATCCGATTCCTTGACAGCCGACAATCTCCACGCCTCGTTGAATACGGACACCATATAGGTCAGCAACGTGGGAATCTTATAGGCAGCGGCATACAGGCCGTTCTCGGTGTCGTCCCTGATCCGCGCTACAAGGTAGCGGTCAGACACACCCGTGATCCACCAGAATACGGTAGTGGGAATGAGCGGCAGAGAGAATTTCAGCATCTCGCCCATGATCCTTTTAGAGATCTTTTGAATCGAAATGGCCTTCCACAGCCTGCAATATACGACCAGCGCCAGCGTAGTGACAAAATCCGCGCACACGACCGAAAGCACGTACCCCTCAACCTTCATGCCAAATCCCACGAGGAACAGCACGTTGAAGCCAATGTTGAGCACGGTATTCACAATGCCCTGCACCGCAAACGTCTTAGTCCTTCCGATCGCGCAAATATACTGCGCACAGACCGAGTGGATATTAGAGCAAAGCACGAACAATACGATCAACCAAAGGTAGGGGGCAAAGTATTCCAGCAGCAAAAGCAGCGGTGAGAGCAGCAAAAAGCAGGCCGTACTAATGCCAAGGATAGCAATACCGCTTGAGAAAAACGCTTCCTTATCCCCTTCCTTGGCGGCGGCATTGCGGAAAATGCCCTCACTGATGCCAAGGCAGGCAAGCGGAATGAGCAGGTTGGCAAGCTGCGTGATCAGGTCGGCGGTAGAGTACTGCGCCTCGGACAGGCACGCGGTATACAGCGGCATCATCAAAAAGACCAACAGCTTGGATATGAATTTTCCTGCCGTAAATATCATGGTATTGCCAAACAATCGCTTGATCCTTGCGTCCACGCGCTCACCTCCCTTTTTAATGGTTAACCATTATATTTTATCACTTCATGCGCCCAGTGTCAAGGCAGGTTTTCGCTTTTTTGTGCATTTTCAATCCAAAATCCGCTTGCAGGCTCGATCGGGGCAAGTATCATACCACAAAGCCCTTCCACGTCCATGCACAGCATGCCCTGCGCATCGGTCTGCAGGCGCAGCTCACCGATCCCGTCATCTGTTGCAAACACGCAGGCATAATACGGATACCGCCCTCCCGCAAAAGCACGCACCCCACGCGCCTTTTCGGTGCCGAAATGCAGCAGCACGCACACATGCCGTCCCGTGCGATCGAAGCGCTTGAATGCCACAATCCCGTCGGGAGCGTTTTCCAGCGGTACGGACGCTGTGCCGTCCTTGGAATAGTCGCAATCCCAAAGCGCGGAGGTGTGGAGATAGAAATGGTTGAGCGCTCGCACGTATGCGCGCAAATGGCTGTGCGATTCAAAATCCTGCAGAAACCATTCCACACAATCTCGCGCGCTCCATGGCGAGAGCTGCCCGATCTCATTGCCCATAAACAGCAGCTTTTTGCCGGGAT
>JAZQYT010000166.1:0-2311 GCA_045633665.1 Eubacteriales bacterium
TCAGATAGGCGGCAAGAAAGCTGGTGGTGACCGAAACCGTGCTGGGGATGAGATTTGCCGTGCCGAGAGCGCACAGGATGAAATAGAATACGGCTGTGACGCCGAGCGTCAAAAGAATCGCGATCAGCCAATCCTTTTTGCCAAGTGCGGCCACCTGCACTTGGCTTTTTTGCCCCTTGAAGGGGTGGCGCAGCCAGGAGATCAGCGAAAAGAGTGCCATGGGCGCGGTCATGCCAAGGTAGGTGATCATCTCACCGTAGTAGGCAAAGGTCAGTGACACGTAACCGTAGAGCAGGGAAAAGAGGATCATAAGCACCTGACCTGCAGGGTTGCCCTTGGCGCAAAAGATCAGCGAGGTCACACCGATCAAAGAGGCGATCAAAGTCAAGAAATCCGAGCCGTCAAAAAGAAAGAAAAAGACGAGAATGGCAAGGCAGGAGCCCGACCACAAGAGCCATTCGCCCAAAGAGAAGTATGTAAGCAGCTTTTTCATAGTTACAATCCTTTGCAAAAAAATAAGCATCCGCAGCGCATCTTCTAAGACCTAACGATGCGCAGCGAATGCGAAAAGCATTCTTATCTACCCGGTGGCAGACGCATTTTTTTGTATTATAGCATGGATTTGCGTGTTTGTCAAGTGAGAAAGTGCAGGAGGTGAAGCGGAAAATTTGTAGGGGAGCATATCATGCTCCCGCCCGAAAGCGGTTTGTGATCGTGCCACCCGAATGCTGATTCGTCACGATCGTATGTGGGAGGATAATATCCTCCCCTCCGGAAATTTTGAAAAATAATTGTAGCGGGAGGAGGGCCTCCCACTACAATTCTGATCACAGCATCGCCAAATATTCCTCTGCGTGGTGTGCGGCAACCGCGCCGTCCGCAGCGGCGGTCACGACCTGACGCAAGGTCTTTGTGCGCACATCACCTGCGGCATAAACGCCCTTGATCGAGGTTTGTGTGCTTTCGTTTGCCACAATGTAGCCCTGCGCGTCAAGCTCCAGCTGACCTGCGAACAGCTCTGTTGCAGGGCAGCGGCCAATGCTGACAAACAGGCCGTCGATGGATACCTCGCGTTCCTGTCCTGTGGGAATATCGGTCAGCGTCACGGCATTCACGCGCTTGTCCGCGTATAGCGCGGAAACCTTGCTGTTCCAGCAAAATTCCACGTTGTTTGCTTGCATGAGCGGTGCGTGATAGATCTTTGTTGCACGCAAGGTGTCTCTGCGATGTACCAAGATCACCTTTTCGCAAAGTCCCGAAAGGTACAGCGCGTCGGATGCAGCGCTGTTGCCACCGCCCACGACCATGACGGTCTTGCCCTTGTAAAAGCGGCCGTCGCAATGTGCGCAATAATGCACGCCGCGGCCGATCAGAGCCTGTTCGTTTTCAAGTCCCAGTGCGCGTGGCGAAGCGCCCGTGGAGATTACGACCGTGCGGCCGAAATACGCGCCGTCGGTGGTGACCACGCGCTTGATTTCGGGCGAAAGATCGACCTCTGTGATCTCGGCATACGCGCTCTTGGCGCCAAAACGCTCCGCGCCTGCGGCCATTTTCATGCCAAGCTCAATGCCGTCAATGCCCGCATCAAATCCGGGGTAGTTGTCAATGACGTCGGTGGTAGCCATCTGTCCGCCGGGGCAGATCTTTTCGATCACAAGCGTGTCAAGGCCGGCACGGGCGGCATAAAGCGCAGCGGTATAGCCCGCAGGGCCACCGCCCAGCACCAGCATATCGTATACGTGTACGTTTTCCATATCAGAGCAATGCAAGAATTGCAGCCTTGGGACGGGAACCGGTGACCTGGTTGGTGATCTCACCGTTCTTGAGCACGACCAGCGTGGGAATGCTCATCACGCCAAATTCCTGTGCCAGCTCGCCCTGCTCGTCAACGTTGATCTTGCCGACCACGATATCGTCGCGCTCGTTCCCGATCTCCTCGATGATGGGGGCAACCATGCGGCAAGGGCCGCACCAGTCTGCGTAAAAGTCAAGCAATACGGGCTTTTCGCCATTCTTGATCTGTTCAAAATTTTCCTTTGTTACGTGAATTACTGCCATTTGTTTGTTTCCTTTCTTGTATGATGATATTTGTTTATTCTTATCATTGACATTTTCTTTGTCTTTATTTCATTATACCATATTCCAATGCCGCTGTCAATGAAAAAAAGCAAAGACCGATGGGGCTGCGGAAATAGCGGCAATATAATCGAAGCAGAAGTCGCAAGGCTTCTGCTTTTCGCTATTAAAGATGTGAAGGATATGACATTCAATAGTTTTATCCCCTCCGTCGCTTCGCGACACCTCCCCGAAG
>JAZQYT010000167.1:0-5307 GCA_045633665.1 Eubacteriales bacterium
CCTTGGCGCGTTTGTTGAGGCGCGGGCAACGCCACCTCCGCCCTTTGCACGGGTGCGGGGGTAAGTGCCTTTTGCATCTGCTCCTCCAGCTTCTCTGCCGCTGCGCGGCGCAGCGCGTTGAGCGCAGAGGCCGCGACCATGACATCTCCCGTGATCTGCACCTCGGGTTGGCTTGCGGCAAAGGGGGTGGAGCCCAACTTGCTAAGGCTGTTTTGCACCTGCTCAACCGATATCGGGCGCGTGTGTGCCACCTCGGGTATCTCGCCCGTGACCGTTACGCTGTGCTCCTTGGCAGACACGGTCAGCTCCATAGGCTTCCCTGCCTCCAGGCAGGCTTGCATTTGCACGGGTATTTTCTTTGTAATGCCGCGGAATTTCTCGATCCCGACCGAGGCGATCTTATCCTCGGCAGAGCGCACGCCCAGCATGCCCTCTCCCTTGCGGCGGCGATAATATCCGTCGGTAAATCCGCCGCGCGAGAATGCGCGGCTCAGCTGCAGCATTTGTCCTTCATTCGCACCGCAGCCCGTATCCAGAAGCTCGCGCCAGATGCGCGTGACCGTGTACACGTATTCGGGGGATTTCATGCGTCCCTCGATCTTGAGCGATGCCACGCCCGACTCGATGATCTCGGGCACGTACCTTGCCAGCGAAAGATCCTTTAGCGAGAGCGGATAGTGATCCTTCCCCTTTGCATCCTTGAAGGGCAAGCGGCAGGGCTGTGCGCACTCACCGCGGTTGCCGCTCCTGCCCCCGACCAGCGAGGAAAACAGGCACTGCCCCGATTGGCTGACGCACAAGGCACCGTGTACGAACATCTCTATTTCAATAGGACTCTCCTTGACCGCACGAGCGATCTGATCGGCAGGCATTTCCCTTGCCAGCACCATGCGGCTAAAGCCCGCATCCGCCAGCAGCTTGCCCGCATCTCCCCTGTGGATCGACATTTGCGTGCTTGCATGCAGCGGCATTTCGGGCAGGGCGCGACGCAACAGCGTTGCAATCCCCAAGTCTGCCACGATCAGGCCGTCCGCACCTGCGCGCGCTGCCTGTTCGGCCTGCGCAAGGGCAGCGTCCAGCTCACGGTCATATATCATGGTATTGAGCGTGACGTATACCTTGACGCCCCAGAAATGCGCCAGCGCAACAGCCTCGGCAAGCGCTTGCTGCGTGCCGAAGTTGTCCGCGTTCATGCGTGCATGAAAAGAGCCGCCGCCGAGATATACGGCGTCGGCTCCTCCGTCAATCGCTGCCCGTAATGCGTCGGGCGAGCCTGCGGGGCTGAGCAGCTCGGGCAGAGATCGACTATACGGATGCTTTTGATTATACATCGTTAAAGGTAAGCAGGTCAAACATAGAGCCTACGCGAGAGCGATTCTTGGACTTTTTCGCCTTGACGCGGGGCATTTCAGCCTCCTTATCGGCAATCTCCTCAATGACCTGTGCTGCTTTGGTGTTGACACTCTCTGTGGGTGCGTCCGCATCAAAATCCACCGAAAGCTGCTCGGGGACTTCTTCGGGCGCGCTCTCTTCCTGTACGGGCTCTGCCTCGGGAGCCGCCTCACGCTTCTCGGGCTCAGCGATTTCCTCGACCTTAGGCTCTGCTGCCTCCGGCTCTGCAGCGGGAGCGCTGTGGCCCATGATGCGCTCGGTGGATGCAGCGGCACGCTCCAGGATATTGTGCATGATCTCATTCTCTCCCTGCAGGCGAGCGATCTCGGCCTCCAGCTCTGCGATCTTCTGCTCCTTTTCCTCAATGGTGGCAGCGTCCTTGTCCGCGATCTCCTCCAGCTCCGCATTTCTTTCCTGCAAGGTCAACTTCTCGGCGCAATACTCTAAGGCGCACAAAAGTGCAGCCTGGTTCTTTGTACAACGGTAGCTCTTGAGATGGATATCTCTCATCTTGCGATCCAAGATCCCCACGATCTTTTCAACCGACTCCCAAGGCGCATCGGTCAGCACGTTCATTTCCACGTCCGATATGACCAGTGTGTACTTCTTCTTTTCCATACCGTTTCCTCCGTTATATGTAAGGTGATGTTTTTTCATAATTTATGCCTTGCATTTCGCACGCAAAACATGTATAATTGGTATACGAATATTTATTACTACTATTTTAATACAAAACGTGTAAATTGAAAAGACCTTTTTCGTAAATTTTTCAAAAATTCACGATTTTTTTATTGATTTTTGCCCATACACGCTTCAAACACGAAAGGAGATCGCTCATGCAGCCCGAACAAACCCAAAAACAGGCTTCTGCAGCCGTCTTTATCCCGCTTTTATACGCGTCTGCCGACAAGCAAACGGCAGATATTCTTTATCATATGCTCCAAACCTACGGCTTCTCCGTACGCGCCACCGACCGACTGCGCGCCGAGGTCCTTCGCGATGCCTGCCGCGCGGGGATGATCGTGATCGTAGGGGAGCTGCACGCAGATCCCATGGAGGAGCAGCTGATCCTTGCCGCAAAGGAAAGAAAGCTGCAGATCCTGCACGCAGGATTTACGGAGCCGCAGGCAAGCTATCCCCATACCTTTGCCAAGCTGCACGAGGGCTTTGACCAATCCCCCGAGCCTGCGCTCGTGCATCGCTTGTTCGTCACGGGGCTTTGCACCTGTCCCGACGCGCATGACGCGCAGCGCTGCCCCGACAACAAGATCGGAAAGCTGATCAAGGCAGCCGTAGGAGCCCACCGCGAGAGCGGGGACGATATGTTCGAGCTTTCCCAGGCCTATCTGCGTGCGCAACTCCTGCCCTATTCGGACAAGCAGGCTGTGCATTGGCTCTCGCTTGCCGCACAAAAGCAGCACGTGCTTGCGCTGGTGACGCTGGGGCTTTGCTGCCTGGAGGGACAGGGGACGCAAAAGGATCCCGTGCGCGGATTTCGTCTTTTGGAAAACGCAGCCTCGCTTGGAGATAAGCGCGGCCAATATTACGCAGCCCTTTGCCTTTTGGACGGTACTGGAACGCAAAAGGATCCCAAGCGTGCGGTGCAGTACCTGCAGCAATCGGTCAAGCAGGAACACGTGAGCGCCACCATGCAACTCGGGCTTTGCTATCTTGAAGGGATCGGCACGGCGCACAATGCCGCACGTGCGCACAAGTATTTTGAGGATGCCGCTGCGCTTGGCAGCATGTCCGCACACTACTACCTCGGCACGCTTTACCGCGACGGTAACGGAGTTGACACGGACGAGGTGCATGCCGCACAGCATTTCAGGACCGCAGCAAAGGCGGGCGAGGAGAACGCCTGCTATGCCTATGCCCTGTGCCTTGCAAAGGGATCGGGTATAAGCAAGGACATCGCCCTTGCCGTTTCCTATTTGGAAAGGGCAGCCAAGCAAGGTGTTCCCGAAGCACAGTACGCGCTGGGGAGCTGCTATGAATTCGGTGACGGTGTAGAACCCGATCTGCAAAAGGCGATCGAATGGTATACGCTCTCGGCCGAGAACGGCTGCGCGGACGGACAAAACAATTTAGCAGGCTGCCTCCTTTACGGCAGAGGCTGCCGCAAGGATCCCATGCTTGCCAAGCAGTGGCTGCAAAAGGCAGCCGACCGGCAGCACGCGGGCGCATGCTACCGCCTGGGGCTTTGCTATGAAAAGGGGCTTGGCACAGAGCAAAATCTGCGTGCCGCAGCCGCGCGCTATGCAGAGGCCGCCAAGCTGGGTGACGCGCACGCCAAATACCGCCTCTCACGCCTGTACCTGGACGGCAACGGCCTTACCAAGGATGAGCAAAAGGGTGCCTCCCTTTGCATTGCCGCTGCCATGGCAGGCTGCGCCCCCGCGCAATACGACGCCTATCTTTTATATAAAAACGGTACGGGTACAGCACAAAGTCCCGAGCAGGCCGCCAAGTGGCTGCAGATCGCCGCGCAGGGGCAAAACCCCCGCGCTTGCTGTGATCTGGGACGTGCTTATCTTGGCGGTGAGGGACTTGTGCGCGATCCGCTGTCGGCCGTCAAGTGGTTCCGTGCCGCGGTCATATCGGGGCAGGCTGAGCCCGAAGCCATGTATTGGCTGGGATGGTGCGCTTTGCACGGTGTGGGTACCAAGCAAAGCTTTGACGATGCCGTTAAATTTCTGCAGTACGGCGCACAGAGCGGCAGTCCGCAGGCCGCGCACCTCTTGGGACTTTGCTTACAATACAGCGTGGGAGTCGAGCAGGATCTGCCACGCGCGGTATCTTTATATGCGCAAGCTGCCGAGCTTGGCCACGTGCCTGCCATGCTTGCCCTGGCGCGTTGCCATGAAAACGCAATTGGCACGGCACAAAACAAAAACGCTGCCTACGCGCTTTACAAAAAAGCGGCCAAAAGCGGTGACGAGGACGGTTTTTATCACATGGGCAGGTGCTTACTCTACGGCATAGGCACGGCACGCGATCCCGAAAACGCGGTGGCCGCCCTGCGCCGTGCCGCACACGACGGCAATCTTTCCGCCCTTTTGCTGCTGGCGGATTGCCACCGCACAGGCACGGGCGCAGAGCAATCCGCGCTCCTGTGCTGCTCACTTTTGGAAAAGGTGGCGGACAGCGAGGTGCGAGGAGCGCGGACACCCGTACAGGAGCTGGAAACGGTTGCATTCTTCGAGCATCCCGACAAGTGCGCCATTGCAAGCGCCCTGTTCCGCCTGGGGCAGCACCACGCCATGGGCATTTCTATGCAGCACGACTATGCGCTGACGCTGGAATACTACGGCCGCGCCATGATCGAGGGCAGCCATGAGGCCATGGACGAAATGGCACGCATTTCCGCCTCGGGACAATCGATCGAATCCTACTATCAAGCTCCCCCCTCCGGCACGACCGCACCCGTCAGCGACGCAAGACGCATCGAGGCGGTCAACCGCATGGGCGATCTTTGGTTCTACGGCCGCGAGCTGCCCAAGGATCTTACCATGGCAGTCAAGTGCTTTTGCATTGCCGCCAAGGCAGGAAACGTATCGGCCAATTACAGCCTCGGCTGGTGCGAAAAATACGGTAAGGGAACAGAGCCGGATGCAGAGTCTGCAGTCAAGCACCTCAAAATTGCCGCAGACGCGGGCCATCCGCACGCCTGCTTCAGCCTTGGTGAGTGCTATGAGAATGGCGAGGGCGTAGCGCAGCGCAATGAGCGAAAGGCAATTGACCTGTACAAAAAAGCCGCCGCCAAGGGACATGCAGGCGCAGCCAAACGCTTGGCGGAGTTGGAGAAATAAGCAATAAATATCCACCCGCCATAGCGGGTGGTATTTCAGTTTCGGGCATAGCCCTAATACTACTGGCTGCGCACAAGTGCGCTTTTTATTGGCCTGCCAGCCA
>JAZQYT010000168.1:0-4991 GCA_045633665.1 Eubacteriales bacterium
CGGCTTCAGTGATATTCTATTCGCCCATAAACTCGCGAAGCGAATAACACTCGGCGTAAGCCGAATATCACTGCGTAGCAATATCACTCGCCGTAGGCGAATAGAACTGGCGTGATACTCCGTTAAGAGTATCACGCCAAGCCAACCCTTTATTGTTTATTTTCGGGAATCAGTATTCCAAATTTGCCAGGAAATCGTTGATCTTGCCAAGTGCCTTATCGGTGCCCTTCTGCCATTTGCTCAGCGTGGAGCCCATCTTGGAGGACTTGCTCGAGAACAGAGGACGG
Organism: Eubacteriales bacterium; assembly: GCA_045633665.1. Classification (GTDB taxonomy): domain Bacteria; phylum Bacillota; class Clostridia; order Oscillospirales; family CAG-272; genus SVQP01. The sequence continues at coordinate 288 of JAZQYT010000168.1, forward strand.
AGTTGGTCACGGATGGACTGACCGCCGTTGTTCTGAATAATGTTGGAGCATGCACCTGTGAAGTCAAAGGTCAGAGAATTGTAGATCAGATCCAGCATTTCCTTGGATTCGGGATTCTGCAGATACTGATAGGACAGTGCGGTGGAGTAGTATGCATCCACAACGGTTGCATAGCTTTCGGATGCCATGCACTCCAGAACTGCACCCAGCATAGCCAAGGTATCCTCATCAGCGATCGAGCTGGAAATACCCACAGCGGTTACCTGGTCCTGTACGTAGGTGGCGTAATTCTGCTGGTTTTCATCAAACTTGGGCATGGGAGCAATACCGTAGTCAAATTCTGCCAGGTCGCCGACGTTGGTTTCCAGCGCAAATACCTGCACGGTTGCCATCATGCTCACACCGTTTGCAAATGCCTCTACGATATTGGTCAGACCGGTATCGTCAAGCGCCGAGCCCTTGAATACGTAGGTTGCAGAATTGTTGTACAGTGCCTGTACCTTTCCGCACAGCTCAACCGTTCTTTCAAACTGATCCGCATTATAGAACCATTCGCCTTCTTCGTTCTTGCTGACCAGCTGTACGTTTGCTGCGACGCAGTAGGGGTCAACGCTGACCGTATCGCCCGTGATCAGACCGTACATATCCTTTTCGTCTCTCTTATTGGGCATTTCACCAATATCCAGATATCTGTCCGAAATGATCTGATTCTGATAATCCAGCGTCCACTCACCGTTATTGACCACCTCGTACAGGTCTGTCTCGCCAAGGCTTTCAAACACTTCTCTGTTATAAACGGTGACGAACATGTAACGGAACATGGAGAGTGCCAAAGCACCCGATGCCAGATACTGCTTATTGCTCGAGCCAAACGAAACGATATCGTTATAGCCCTGCGTCCAGTAGTACTTGTCAAGGTCAATATACTGCACGTCGCGCAGGTTGACAAATTCGCCCTTGAGCACCGCCTGGATTGCAAGATACGTAGAGTCGGTGACGATATCATAATCGCTCGAACCGCCCTTGACAGCCGTGCTGTGCTTATCCACGGGATTTGCCTCAAGCAGCATGTCAAGCGTTACGCCGAGTCGGTTTTCAATGTTCATATTACGGTTGTAAACAGCGCTTGCAACCACGTCACTCTGCGTGTCGGTATTGGACTCAGCAAAGAACTCGTCATTTACGCCAAACTTATCCTTGGACAGAATGGTAATGGGTTCATCACCGAAACTCAAGGCCGGCACTTCATCGGTGTAGTTGGGATCGCCTGTTTCCTGCTCAGACTGTGCGCCCTGCGTTTCTTCCCCGGGCTCGTCTGTATCGGCACAAGCCACCAGCAGGGATGCAAGCATCAGCATAGCGAGCAATATGCAAAGCATCTTTTTCATATCGATATACCTCCGAAAATTTTCAAAAGGGCATACTTCACCCATCTTGTACCTTTCATTTTACACTACATTTTCCCATATGTCAAGAGCATTTGCGCACGCTCCCGATTTTTTGTGCAAAATGCCTTACATCCGCAAGAAAATTTTCTTGCGGATGCGTTTTTTATTCGATTTACTGTGCCAGCATTTTGGCAATGACCTGCCAGAAGCGCTCGCAAGAGGCAAGATCAAGTCGCTCTGCGGGAGAATGGATACCGCGCATATTGGGACCTACCGAGATCATATCCATTTCGGGAAGCTTGGAACGGATGATGCCGCACTCAAGTCCTGCGTGGATCACACTGACCACGGGCGTCTTGCCGAACAAGGCCTCATAGGCCGCCAGATACTGATCACGCAGCAAGGATTCCTTTGCATAACTCCAGCCGGGATAACGGGAGTGGTGACGCGTGCTGCCCCCGCAAAGCGCAGCCAGCGCGTCCAGATCGTCAATAGAAGCATCCAGCTGGCTCTCAATGGCCGAGCGCGAGGAAAGCGTCAGATGCACGCTTTCCTGCTCTGTGCGCACAATGCCCAGATTACGGGAATACTCCACAAGTCCTTCAATGTTATTGCTCATGGCAAGCACACCGTTGGCAACCGTACCCATCGCGCAAATGACGCGCGCGGTGCTGTTCTGATCCATGCACGCGTCGGGTGCGGCCAGCGTTTTGCACTGCATAAAAAATCCCGCATCCGCTGCGCAAAGCTCGGATTTGATCTCATTGGTCAGCTTTGCCACCTTGGCAGGCATGGAAAGCAAGCCCTTGCCACATACTACGGCGGTACATTCACGCGGAATGGCGTTATCCTTACTGCCGCCCTCCAAAGCACACAGACCGAATTCAAATTCCTTGGAAAGCGCGAGCAGGATTCTGCCCATCAGCTTGTTGGCGTTGGCTCTGCCCAGATGCACGTCAGCGCCCGAGTGTCCGCCTGCAAGGCCGCCTATCTTGATCTCAACAGCCATGCCTTTGGCATCCTTGTAGGTCACGGGAATGGTCAGATCGGTGCGCAAGCCGCCTGCGCAACCTGCGGTCACGATGGATTCGTCCTCACTGTCCATATTGATCATGCGCTTGGCACTGACCAGCGAATAATCAAAGCTCTCCGCGCCCAAAAGTCCGACCTCTTCCTCCACCGTAAACAGGCATTCCACGGCAGGGTGCGGCATCTGTCCATCCAGAATAGCCAGCATCATGGCAACGGCAATGCCGTCGTCACCGCCAAGAGTGGTTCCCTTAGCGCCCAGCCAGCCGTCCTCGACGAACAATTTCAGGCCGTCGCGCAGGAAATCGTGAACGGTGTCGTTGTTCTTCTCGCACACCATGTCGGTATGTCCCTGCAAAAGGATCGCGGGGCGATCCTCCAGTCCCTCGGTTGCGGGGGCTTTGATAAATACGTTATTGACCGCATCGCGATGATACGCAAGGCCACGCGACATGGCAAACGTGACCAGATAATCCGCAATTCCCGCCTCGTTGCCCGAGCCGTGCGGAATGGCGCAGATCTCTTCAAAATATTCAAACAGCTTTTGGGGCTGATAGCCCTTGATGACGTATTCCATATCGGTACCCTCTTATTTCTTATTGTTGTTTTTGGTATCGGCATCGCGCGTCAATCCCCCCACCGTATCGCGGAACTGGCTGATGCCCGAAAGTGCTTTTCCCGTACCCACGGCAACGCAGGAAATGGGATTTTTGGCGACTGTGGCCTTGATGCCGGTCACTCTTGTGATCAGCTTATCAAGGCCGTAGAGAAGGCTGCCGCCGCCTGCCATATAAATGCCGTTTTTGAGAATGTCACCCAAAAGATCGGGAGGCGTGCGCTCAATGATGGCGCAAACGGCATCCAGAATCGCGGTCACGGGCTCGATCATGGCCTCCATCATTTCCTTGGAGGAAAGCGTGATGACGCGAGGCATACCCGTGCCAAGGTCGCGCCCCTTGACCTGAATGGTCTTGGCCTCACCGTGATCGTACACGGCACCGATCTGAATTTTGATGGCCTCTGCCGTGCGTTCTCCGATCAGCAGATTATACTGACGGCGCACGTACTGCATAACGGCCTGGTCAAACATATCGCCAGCGATCTTGATCGACTCGGACACCACGATACCGCCCATGGCAACCACGGCAATATCGGTCGTGCCGCCGCCCACGTCAATGATCATATTTCCGATGGGGGAATTGATATCCACACCTGCGCCCATCAGCGCGGCCTTGGGCTCCTCGATCAAAAAGGTCTTGCGTGCGCCTGCTTCTGCAGCGGCATCCAGCACGGCACGCTCCTCGACCTCGGTAATGCCCGTAGGCACACCGATCATAACGCGCGGCTTGAACACGGTATTGCCGCAGGCGCGGCGAATGAAATACTGAAGCATATGCAGCGTGACGTCATACTGACTGATCACACCGTTTTTCAAGGGGCGCAGCGTGGTAATATGGTCGGGGGTTCTGCCGATCATGGCAAGCGCATCCTTGCCGACCTCGACCACCTTATCGGTGGTAGTATCTATGGCGACCACGCTGGGCTCGTTCAGCACGATGCCCTTATCATTGACGTGGACAAGCACGCTGCACGTACCCAGGTCAATGCCGATATCGCGGCTGAGATTCAGGTTCAATTTTTCAAGCACTTCTATATCCTCCGCACCAATGTATTGGTGTATACAAATTTCCAATTTAATTATACTACAAGGAGGAAGGAAAGTCAAGCCATTCGCGCCCCCAATCGATGAAAGTTTTTGCCTCCGCCACCCCAACGGACCGCCCCACAGGATAAAAGTTTTCGCGTCGCCTTTTTCAAAAGGCGACTGGGGTTCGGGGCAACGCCCCGCATAACGGCCTTTTAATTCGCGCAGCGAATTACTGGTTCATTTCTTTGGCCTATTTTTCCAAAGAAAGAACGGAAACGGTTTTCTCACATATACAATCAACACCGTAGGGGAGGATATCATCCTCCCGCACGCGTTGAGTTTGGATTGCCGTTTGGGTATATCCAAGCCAAATCGCTTTCGTGCGGGAGGATGATATCCTCCCCTACAAATATTCTTTTACATTGAGCAAATTCTCTCCGTTCTTTTTCTTGGCTATGTAGCCGCAAGAAAGAAAAACATATTTGCTTCGCAAATTAAAGAACGGCGGTAGAAGTGTTTCGCGCCTGCGGGCGCGCCCTTGACCTGCAAACCTTTGAAAAGGTTTGATCCAAACTTTCATCCTGTGGGGGTGAGCGGTGTGGGTGGCAGTAGCGAAAACTTTCATCCGTTGCGACAATG
>JAZQYT010000169.1:0-2088 GCA_045633665.1 Eubacteriales bacterium
TTTTTGACGATCTCACAAAGACGGGCGCAGATGGGCGCCTCGGTATAAAAATGTCCTGCAACCAGCAGATTGATCCCCGCAGGCTCGGACAGCTGCGAATACTTCAGCTCACCCGTCAGGAAGGTATCCGCGCCTGCCGCCATGGCCACGCCGATCTCATCCTTGCCGCTGCCGCCAACCACGGCCACGCGCGATACGGGCTTGCCTGCATCCGAGCAAAGCACGGCAGGACAGCGCAAGGCTTCCTTGACGCGTGCGGCAAACGCGTCGGCAGGCATAGACTCGGGCAGATCGCCCACGCGCATAATGCACTCCTCTCCTGCAACGCTTACGTTTTCAAGGCCGACAAGGCCTGCCAGAATATCATTCACGCCGCCCTCGGCCGCGTCAATTCTGGTATGGAAGGAGATGGCGGCCACACCGCTTTTGCAAAGCGATATCACCTTTGCGCCAAGGGGATCGTCGGCATGCACCGTTTTCAGCCCATCCCACAGCATGGGGTGATGCGAAAAGACCACGTCATAGCCCTCGTTTACAGCCTTGTCCACCACAGCAGCCGTTGCGTCCAGCGCAACCAGCACCTTTTTCACTTCTCTTTCGGGATCGGGGCAGACGTTCAGACCATCCTTGTCCCAAACGCAACCCAATTCGCGCGGCACGATGGCCGAAAGGGCTTCAAAAAATTCTCTGACTGTCATAAATCTCACTCCTTATCCCGGATGCGTGCGTGCAGCACGTCTATTTTCTCAAGCATTTCCAGCTCAAACGTCGCGTCCTTACCGCCCATCCGCTTGCCGTCCGCGCTTGTTTGCAAAAGACGGCGTTTATTTTCCAGCAGCTCGCCCAAAAGGGGGTGCATTCTCTCTACGTTATGGCTGCCAAACCACAGCGCCACGTCGTCCGCGGAGCGCTTGACTCCGTCGTACTCGGCACAAATGATCTGGTAGACCTTGTCCTCCTTGACCAAGGTCTGGTCAAGGATATAAAACCCGTTTTCAAGCAGGTACGCACGCAAAATCTCGGCATGCGACATAGGCTGCAGCACAAGGCGGATGCGCGCGTCGCGCGTCCAGGGAGCCGCATCGATGATGGATGCAATCAGCTCACCGCCCATACCAAAGATAGTGATATCCTCGGGAGCATACTGTTCAATGCCGTCAAGCCCCGGGGTGCATACGGTTACGATTTTGTCCGCAAGCCCTGCAGCGGCAATATTGCGGCGTGCGTTTTCCACGGGGCCGCGGTTGATATCCGACGCGATCGCGCGCGGACAAATGCCGTTCCCACATGCGTATATAGGCAGGTGCGCGTGATCCGTCCCTACGTCCGAAAGCACCTTGCCCTCTCGCAGATACGGAATCGCTCCCGCCAATCTTTGATCAAATCTTTTTTCTCTTTTCATGTTATGTAAAACTATGGGGGCAAGGGGGACGTTCCCACTCGTAGGGGCGATTCACGAATCGCCCGACACACCATAATGAAAACAATCCGTCCGCTGGCGATTCGCAAATCGCCCCTACGCGGACATTGATCGTCCCCCGCCCCTTTGTTTGCTTACTTGTCTGCCAGGTAAGCGTTGAGCTTTGCTACCAGCTCGTCTGCGTCGGTGCCGTGTACTGCGCAAGCGTCCTCGATGCTCTCGCCTCTGGATGCAGGGCAGCCTAAGCAATGCATGCCGATCTCAAAGAAAAAGCGTGCAGTACCCTGATCGTAGTCCAAAACGTCGCCGATAATGCTGTTCTTGGTAACCTTCATTTTTTTATCCTCCGTAAAATGAATATAGTTTTACATATACTATTATACAAATTTCGGCTATATATGTCAAGCGTTATTTTTTGGATATACGGACTATCATCAGCTTTCAGGATCTGCAGCAGTCATTTTTTCAAAAGCCACCTCACATTTTGCCATTTGGGCGACTACATACACGAACAGCACACAAGGCAACGCAATTTTGCCTTGCATCTACTGAAAGGAGAAAAAAACATGAACGAAAACACCAACACCATCACAAATGAACAAAAGATCACTGCAGCCGAGGTATGGGCGCAGATCAAGCATCTGCAAGAGCAGCTGTCGTCCTTGCAG